>CAZPTT010000297.1:629-2567 GCA_964589435.1 uncultured Pirellulaceae bacterium | reverse complement strand
CGAGTACGATTTTTTGGAAAACCGGCGGTTGGGCGAGCTGTTAAAGTAAACTTAACTTCGCGATTTAATCAGGCTGAGAAATTGAATGAACAAATGTCTTCGATGCAATTCCGCACTGCCGCCCGAGACTGGTTTCTGCCCGGCTTGTGGGCACAGCAACGAAGCCGCTTTGGCTGAAAAAAGCATTCTGATGGATCAAGAAATTGAGAAACGCCTTACGGCTGCTAAACTGTTCCGAAAGATCTGCAGTATCTTTTGGATATTCGGAAGGATCTCGCGCTGATGTGTCGCCAGTTGATGGCACGGCAGTAACGTGCTGCAGGTAAAGATCTAAACAACCTTGTGTATCGAAAGCTTAGAAACATGAAATCGCTGACCGTCCTTTGTCTCCTCTTCTTTTCCTCAATCTCTATTGCGCAAACTCCGGTTGAAAAGCACGGTCAATTGAAAGTCGATGGGAATCATCTGGTGAATTCTGCCGGTGAAGTCGTCCAACTCAAAGGCGTCGGCACTCATGGGCTGCAGTGGTTTGGCGATTTTTACAAAGATGGCGTGGCGGTGAAATGCGCCGCCGAGGATTGGAACGCTCAAGTGATTCGTTTGACAGTTTATGTCTATGAAGAGGGGTATCTTGAAAACTCAAAATTGACGCCAGCCGATTTTGACAAAATGATTTTTTCGATCGCCGACACCTGCATTGAAAGCGGTGTGTATTGCATCATCGATTGGCATGTTCATCATCCGGGGTTTCCTTCGTATTATCTGAAGGATGCCAAAGTCTTTTTTGACAAGATGGCGAAACGGTACGCTGGCGTTCCCAATATCTTGTATGAGATCGCAAATGAGCCTAACCGTTCTGGCTACAAGGAGATCGAAGGTCATGAAGTTACCTGGGACGAAATCAAGGAGTATGCCAACGACGTGATTCCCGTTATTCGAAAGCACTCTCCAGAGGCGGTTGTCCTGGTGGGAACTCCAGCGTGGTCTTCGTTAGGCCAGTCGGCAGGAATGAAGTGGCAGGAAATTTCCGACTCGCCCGTCGAGTCTGAAAATATTCTTTATGTTTTGCACTTCTATGCGGCGGGACATGACTTTTATGAGGCGGTTGATGAAGCGGCTGAGAAATTGCCACTGTTTGTTACCGAGTGGGCTGCAGCAAGCTGGTCAACGGACAGCAAAAATGATCCTGGCAAAGCAGCCAGTTGGTTGGAGGTTCTCAATCGGCACAAAATTGGCTGGACTTATTGGAACTTCGCGCCAGGCAACAGTATCTACTCGCCGTTCAAAGATGGAACGAAGCCAATCCAAAAAGACCTTGAACCTCAGAGCGACAATATCTCGGAAACCGGGAAGCTGATGTTTCAGTTCTTGAACAAATAATTGAACCTGGAGAATCCTGGGCCAACGCCACCAATATCCCGGGAGGGATGACAGTGTTTAGCCGTCGGTTGAGTGGAACGAGACACCCACGGATCACGTTGGCATGACTTTTGACCCCGAAGGATGTCACAGCTAGGTTCGCTTCGACACCCTCCCTTCGGGCGCCAAAAGAAGGTTGTCGTTACCGGGGGTATTCACGGCGTTCAAACAAACACTCGGCTACAAGCCTCAATCCTTTCAGGACAACAATTGATGGTGGTGTTCACCTGGAAGTGCCGAGCTTAGTTGTGTTTCCGCCGACGACTTGAAAAAGCCAGGATGCCGATACTGCCGAACGAAAACAGGCTTGAAGGCTCCGGTGTTGCGATCAGATCATTGACTAGAAACGAAACTTCATTTGCAATTCCCATTTGTGTTGCTGGGTTGGGATGAAGTCGCGGGGATGATGGGCCGCCGGTTTCGATGTAGTAGGATTCGCCGTTATCGAGTTTGCCTTGAAGATACCCGTCGATATCAAACAAAGTGATGTCGTCGTTGGCCGCAGCGTATGATTCAAGC
>CAZPTT010000297.1:0-619 GCA_964589435.1 uncultured Pirellulaceae bacterium | reverse complement strand
ATTCAAGCCAAGCGTTATAAGCGGCGCCGCGATTCAATCGAAAGGAAACGATTCCACCAATGTCCGTCAAGTAATCGCGGTACGGTGGGAGATTGAACATCACGATCGGTTTGTCTGGTTGGTCTTGTCGCCACTGAGCAACGGCTCGTTCATTGAGGATGCGCAGGACGTTCCAACTGTCAGGAGAAGTAAAAGTGTTGTCCGTGTAGAAAGGTGCGAATTCATCTTCGTAGAATGCATTTCCTGGAGCGGTCGCGGAAAAATCCGTCAAGGCATCATTCAGGCCAGAGGCAATGATAAGAATGTCGGCATTCGATACTGGAAACCAAGTCGCCACGTTGGGCGCGTGGTGTACGCTGAAGCGATTGCCCGGAAACGCATTTAATTCAAGCCCGTATCCTCGTTGTTCTAGAAGTGTTGGCCAATCAAATGGCCCCACGGTGTTATCGAAATTCGAGGCGAATGAGTCACCCAGGACATGCAACGTTGGTTGCTGAGAATGAAGAGTCGAAGTCGAGAAAAAGGCTATGGCCAGAATTAGCCAAGTGGCCCGCAAAGAGAGGGTTTTCATAGGAGGGGCAGTCGTTTGGTACTTGGATGAGAGAAAATGAAAGGTTTA
>CAZPTT010000296.1:0-2574 GCA_964589435.1 uncultured Pirellulaceae bacterium | reverse complement strand
GTCGCTGACGCTCCTTGATAGCGGCCTACAACCGCTCAGTTTGAGTAGCTAAACAACTAGGCCTTCGGGCCGAAATCTGTCGGAGGCTGTCGGATGTTTAGGCGCTAAACTCAATTCTTCGAATCGTTTCCTTCGGCCGGCGCGAGTGAGCTTCTAAGAGCAACTCGAACCGAAAAATTCGCGATCTAGCCCAACAAGCTCACCTAAAAATTGACTCGCAAAACCGTGACGTCGTTTTCTGCTGCCGGAACTAAACCTTGAAACGACTTTAGATCCGCTTTGTCTCTGCCGACCTTCAAAGTAAAACGACCCTCGGAGTAAACCGGAGCTCGAAAGCGATTCGAATCGGCGCGAACGGTATAGAGGATTTCGTTGGTCGCCATTTCGATGACTTGAACAACCGGCCGTTCAATTCCGGTCACCACCAACTCAGGCAGAAAACCAACGGGCTTGCGGCCATCGTTATCGCGGTTGTCGATCGTGATTGGCCAGCCTGCGAACTGAGCCGCATCGCCATCGTCGACGGTCGCAAAACGCGGCCAACACTCGAAAGTTACTTGACGCGTTTTCTTGTTGAAACGAACCGTGCCAAAACCATCGGCTCGCTGTTTCTCATCTTCACGATTGGGAGGATTCGCGTAGGCCATCATGCTGATCTTGTTACCAAGTCCATCCAAAAAGTCACCAGTCCAAGGCAGCTTACTGTCGGAAACCGGGTTGGGGCCGGCGGCTTCATCTTCTGGCCACCACCAGCGACCGTAAATCGTATTAACGATGGCTGGGCTGGTGAACGCGTAAGGCCCGTCGCCAAAACTTTCGATGCCATGTTTGACGAACACGGCCAAGTGCTGATCACCGCATAGATGAGGAGCCCAAGCGCGGCGGACTTCAACGAGTGCTTTGTTCCGTCCCTTTTGCGGCCAGGCATTGCTGTCCAAATCCGCGAGCAGACGGTTGCTTTCTGCTCCGTGCAAATGCACCGCACCACAAAACGCCGTTTGAGAGAGGACACACTTCATGTCTGCGCCGGTCCAGTCCTGACTCCAACTGCTGAGAAAATTCAGTTGGCGGTCGCCGAGCAATTTGAGCTCCGGCAGATCAACGGCTTCACGATCGTATTTCGGATCGTTGATGTGATCGGGACGCGGCCCCATCTTTGGAATTTTTCCTTCAGGTCCGCTTTTGAATTTTCGGTCTTCCAGAATAGCGAAATTGATTCCACCAATCGTCAAGTCGGTGTAGTACACGCTGATGTCTTGTTCGATCGGAGTCGCATCGTATGGGTCAGGCAAGTGCCAAGTTTGGCAACGCTGAACCATGTTGACGTATTTCGTTGGATAAAAGTAACCGCCGCTGGGGCCTTGAGGGTTCGTCGCCTTCTTGCCGTTCTCGCCCCAAATATTGGCTTGGCCAACATCGTGATCGTCGGGGATTGTCACGACCGGACGATCTTTCATGACTTCACGAAACTGCATGCCAAATTCCAACCAACCATAAGTATGCTCGGTGTGATGGTAGGTTTGGTCGCCAGCGAAGAATAAGAAATCGGGATCTAGTTTTTTGAGATTCTCAATCATCAACGGTCGAGGGCCGGGTGTGCGGGCGCTGTTGCAGGAGAGGTTGCCAACGACGATCGTTTCTTTATCGATTGGGTCTTTGCGGATCAAGCCTTCAAACTGGGCCGCTTCGCCGTGCAGAACTCGATAAACGACGTCCTTGGTGTTATCCCAGTTGTCGATGCGAAAGTGTGAACTCCAGCCAAGTTCGATGACTTCTTCTTTGGCAACTTCTTTCCAACTGCCATCGGGCTGTTTGAATTCCAAACGGGTCTCTTTGACTTCGTCGGGCATCAGTGGAAATAGTTGAGCCGAGAGTTTTAACGTTCCGTGGTCATGCGTGTAGATGGCGAACGCAACGACTTGATCGCGTTCAACGTTCAAATTCATTTTGAATTTTTTCCGCCCTTTTTTGGGTGCTTTCGCATTCCACCACTCGCCGGTTGTCAGTTTTTCCAAATTCGAAAATTCATCTCCAAAGATTGATTCTTGGGCATTGGATGAAGCTGAAAAAATCAGTTGAGCGGTCGTCAAAATGAACAGGCCGAACAAGATTTTCGCCGTAACGATCGCGTATCGATTGAGCACGGCGTTTGAATTTGCATGAAGTTGGGGCATGGAGGTATCCAAAGTGAATTGAACCGAAGTGGACGGAATGCCACAAAATGATTGCCGTCATTGTCGGTTGAGAACGAACGTGCGTCAAACCTACGAGTCGCAGATTGAGGACACGTACAGAAGGTATCGTGGCAGGCTTCTCGCTTGCATGAACATCCCTGACAAGAAAGAAAGTATCACACTCAACTGGGTGGAAAATGACGAACTTGGGAGTTGACTAGCTACTCAAACTGAGCGTTTTCAAAATCAGCATCGCTATCAATCGACAAATGGCGAATCGTAAGAAAGCAGGCCGTAACAAGTGTAGCGCAGTTTCGGAAACTTCAGCTTGAGTGATAGGCTTGTTTTTTGCCGTATCATCGTCGCTGACGCTCCTTGATAGCGGCCTACAACCGCTCAG
>CAZPTT010000295.1:0-2594 GCA_964589435.1 uncultured Pirellulaceae bacterium | reverse complement strand
TTTCTGATTCAGTTGGGAGAAGAGTACGAATTGCGAAACGTTCGAATTGCGAAACTCTCAGATACAAATTTGTGTATTGATGTTCCAAACATTGAAGAACGCCACGCCGGTACAAAATCCTATGAAACCCAAAGTTATTCAATTCAAGATCATGAAAGTTATCTCGCTTTTCTTGCTTTTCATCTTGCCCGGATTCGGCCATGCCGGCCAACCAAGTGAGATCAATTCGGCAGCAGCCAAGCCAAAAGCTAGTCGACCCAACATTGTCTTCATCGCGATCGATGACTTAAGGCCTGAGCTTGGCTGTTACGGATCTGAAAGCGCAATCACGCCAAATTTGGATTCGCTCGCCGGAAGCGGCCTGCTTTTCAATCGAGCCTATTGCCAGCAGGCAATCTGCAGTCCGTCGCGTGCCAGTTTGATGACTGGCGCTCGCCCGGACACGATCGGTGTCACCGAAAATTACACTTACTTTCGAGATCTCAATCCAGACATCATTACGCTGCCACAGCATTTTCGTTCCAACGGTTATGAGACAGTCAATTGTGGAAAGATCTATCACGGCAAATACAACGACCCTGAAAAATCTTGGAGTCGAATACCGGCACGCAACCTAATGCCGCCGGAGATGCCTCGACCGATTGGCGTTGGTGGCTACGCGCTTGCCGAAAACCAACAGCTTGTCGCGCAAAAGAAAAAAACGTTTGGCGCCGACGCCCACAGCGCTTTGCTGAAAGGCCCCGCTTTCGAAGCCGCCGATGTTCCTGATCAAACATTTGAAGATGGCTACAACACTGACTTGGCGATCGCGACGATGAAAGAAATGATCGATTCGAATGACAAACCATTTTTCCTTGGTCTCGGTTACAAGAAGCCGCATCTAAATTTTGTTTGCCCAAAACGATATTGGGATCTCTACGATCCGACGGACCTTCCTGCTGGGACTTACACTGACGCCCCGGAGGGCGGAGCCGCCATGGGATTGCATGCTTCATTCGAATTGCGGACTCGGCATGGAATCCCCAAGTACGGGCCGATTCCCCCCGAGCTTTCAAAAACGCTCTTGCATGGCTACCTTGCGTGCACCAGCTACGTGGACGCCCAAATTGGCCGAATGATTGCGGCCATCGATGAAGCCGGCATCCGCGATAACACGATCATTATTGTTTGGGGCGATCATGGCTGGCATCTTGGCGACATGGGAATCTGGGGCAAAGCAACCAATTATGAAATTGCGACCCGCGTGCCAATGATGATTTCGACACCAGACATGCCTGTCAAGAACCAAGGTGCCAAGACTGACGCTTTAGTCGAACTCGTTGACATGTATCCAACGTTGTGCGAGCTGACCGGAGTTAAGCCGCCCGACCATTTGGAAGGGCATAGTTTTGCACCGCTATTGGTCGCACCTCATCAAGATTGGAAAACAGCCGCGTTCAGCCAGTATCCAAATCCGGCTTTGCGCGAATGGGCTGCCAATCCAATCACGCCTGACATGCGCAAACTATTTTTCGGGCCACTGATCCAAGACGTTGAAAAAGCAATCATTGACCAGCAAAAAGTAGCTTGGAACCGTGAGCTGTTTGAAAAGAAGCTGATGGGTTACACCATGCGAACGGATCGCTATCGGCTGGTCGTTTGGAAAAACGTCGACCATCCCGACGTTTCACCCATTTTCACAGAGCTGTTTGATCATAAGCACGACCCCAACGAAACGAAAAACATCGCCAACGAGCGACCAGAAGAGCTGAAGCGCTTGATGGTTCGTTTCGATGAAGGCTGGCAAGCCAGCCTACCAAATCTGCCGTAATATACGCCGCTAAATCCCACTTCGATATTGCCGCACCGTTACCACGGTTTCACAAATCACAGGTGAGAGATACTAAGTCAAGCAAATCCTGCCAACCAACTTCTACCGAAGAGACAACGCTTTACCGTAGCAAGCCAATTTGCTAATCAACTAATTGATGCGCTTTGAGCTGAACCGAAGTAATCGTCGTTCCTTTTTGCGCCACGATCTCGATTTTATTGTTGTCACGCAGCAATTCGACTGGCGCGTCCGCATCTAATGGGGCGAAAAATTCGGTGAACTCGTTGGCGTCGCCCGCATCAATCGTGACCGGCGAGCCATTGACCTTCACGACCAAAGGCTCCGTGATTCCGCCACGACGATGAACTCCAATCAACAGTCGCGCCGACTTTATTGCTTTAGGTTCGCCGAGCCGAATGTCAAACAGCTTCGCTTTGCCATCGGATTTAACCGCAGTCTCGTTTGCATTTTTTAGCCTTGGTCAAATGAGAGGGTATCGTGTGGTCTTAGTTCTAGTTTTGCAAATTTTGCCTATTGAAAACGAGCGCTACTTTGGGTTGAGTTGGCTTTGATAAATTATGGGGTGTTTAGATACGCGTGGCCCATGAATAATTTGTCCGGTGTAGCTTCGAAGGAGCGGTCGCACTTAGCTGCGGGCGGGAGCCCGCAGAGTCGATGCTTCATCGCAATCAAATCACGAAGTGACGTTCGAAAGGTAGCCATTTGTCTGCGGTCGCCACTTCGTGGCTTTGGCTATCAAGTCAAACTAAACCGCGGGCTCACG
>CAZPTT010000294.1:0-2599 GCA_964589435.1 uncultured Pirellulaceae bacterium | reverse complement strand
TCTTTTTACTGCTTTGCGGCATCACAATCGGTTGCGAATCCAAAGAAGCGACTATGGCAATGCCAGTCGCGGCGTCACAACCCCAGCCTCAATCGGAAAATGGCAACATGAACAGGAAGAGCTTTAAGGACATAGAAATCAAGCCCTTGGCCGAAGGGCATGGTGCGTGTTTCTCTACCGATATGATTACGTGTGACGGAGAGCCAGTCAGGTTTATGTATCGCGAGCCGCCAGGCAATGATGTCGACAGTGGTTGGCGATTCACCGCTGGCAAAGAGACCGAAGAGTACATGGACGATCCCGCTAACAGTGCGATCTACGACATCAACACGATTGCCAATTATGACCCTGACATAATTCCATTCCTAGACTCGCCAACTGGCAGCGCATTTGAGCGTGGCGCCAATGGCAAATTTGCTCCAGTCGACGATTTTGACTTCCCAGTAGATTAACTAGCGTTTTGATTCAGGCCAGCCCTGAAAAATGAGGCCTCGCCAACTAGATGCTGCATAAAGTGAGCGTTACCAATTTAGAACTTGCAGATGTCAGTGGGTAATTCAATGCGTGGGAATGTTAGTGCGTGGGAATACGGAAATTGTAAACGCAACTACGGAATTGGTTTCGAGGATGACCGGCTTCGCCAGTTCTGGCATCCGCTTCACTCAAATTTTCACTATCCGTCGCGCATCGGATAAAGTACAAGTCATGCAGACTAAACTACAGCAGTTCGTTATTTTGATTGCCACTGGAATTATGCTGGCGGGCTGCAACAAGCCTGCGCCTAACGAACCCAATTCAATCGACCAGCCAATGTCTACCTTAGATAACCATTTTGAAGATCGAGCAATCGCCACATTTGTTCGTAAAGGAGGCAACATTACTGTGGATGAGGATGGCGAAGTTGTTTCATTGGAATTCTATGACACGACTTTCTCGTCAGCCGAGCTACAGTGCTTTTCCGCGTTTCCAAAATTGATGGAACTCAACCTCTCAACATGCGAAGTCGATGATTCAATCTGGCTGCATTTGCGGGAAATGTCGACACTTAAATCGCTCACACTCTGGAGAGCAGCGATAACTGACGCGGGGATGGAGAATTTATCCCACCTCTCGACATTGGAATCACTCGATATCCGCCAGACTCAAATTGGGGACGCGGGATTGGCTCATGTCACTCAATTGAAATCGCTGAAACATCTTGATCTTCTGGGAACTGACGTTACCGGAGATGGTTTGCAGCATGTCAGTGCTCTCACAAATCTCAAAGAGCTCTGTCTTGTGCAAACCGTTGTTAGCGATGATGCATTGAAGCATATCCTTGGTTTGCGCCAACTCACTGAATTGAGTCTGGAGGGCTCCAGGATCACTAACGATGGCCTTGTTCATGTTGGCCAACTTCCCAACTTAGAGTTGCTAACAATTCACGATACGGGGATCACCGAACTGGGCCTCGTTCATTTAGAAGGCCTGTTTAATCTCCATACGCTCTATCTTTGTGTGCCTGTTTCAGGCATCGGCGTTCGTTCGCTTAGAAAGATGGCGGCGCTCGAACATCTCTATCTCGGTGATGTTGAGGCCGATTCTAGAGCCTTTCTTCAGTCGGAACTTTCCGGTGTTGGCGTATACTAGGGTTTAGAAAGCCCGGCATCGCCGCGCGGTTTCAAATTACAACGCGGTGCATGCGAATCTGGGATTTCTCGCGTTTTGAAATGTTTAGATTTCCGCCTTGGATCGGCAATCGTTGGTGTTCCGTCGCTTGGAGTTTGTCAAATGAAGCCGCTCGTGGTACTAACAATCATTGCCGTGATTGCGATCTTGATATTCGTCTTACGGAACAGGGGTTCCGCCTTAGAGCAGTTTTCAGGCGATACCGAATATCTTGGCACGATGCCCGATCTGTCAAACAATCCGATTATGCGTGAGGCAGTAGAGCAGGCGAGAAAGGAACTTCCTTCGTTCTTATCTCTCTATCCAACCCATCAGGAAACTTCGATGGTTCGTTTTCGATACCGAAGAGAAAGTGGAAAGACTGCGAATCTATGGGGGCGGATTGTTGAGTGGCGGCAAGACACCGCAATCTTGCGAGCGATTGTACCGCCTGCATTCAATGATCCAGAATTGGATCGGGAGTTGGAGATCAATTTGGATGAGTTGACAGACTGGGAGGTTCTGCACTCTGATGGGACGCTTATTGGCGGATATACTAAGCGTGCGAGATCTAAAATCGTCGCCGACTCGTCCAACTCTCAGGGGTAGTGCGACATAACAATGTGAAGTACTTGAGACCGGGGCTGGGTTCGGTTTTCAAAATGTCGATCTACCTTTCTGGCTCGGTGATTGTTGACGCTATGGGGCTGAAAAATGAATCCACCTTGGGAACAGTTTCCAACTTATGAACGCTACACGATTGGGTGGCGAATGGGCGCTGGCGAACAGTATCGTTACGACTGGTACGACTTCCTCCAAACGATCCCAGCTGGCTATGCCCATCGGCTCGAGTATTTACGACTGCACCGACCGGCACCGCTAAACTGGGGTGACGCGGTACTTGACGTGCTGTATCCAGATGCCGAGACTGACCAAGAGTTTGGATGCAGCC
>CAZPTT010000293.1:0-2693 GCA_964589435.1 uncultured Pirellulaceae bacterium | reverse complement strand
GGCGTGATTCGGCCCCACCTTCCGTTCGGTGCTCCGAAGAAGTATCTCGATCTGTACGCCGACAAAACCTTGCCGGCGATCGCGCATCCAGAAAAACCAACCGGCACTTCAACTTGGCACCGCTCTGGTGAATTCTTTAAGTATCAACGAGGCGGAAATGACCCTCGAACGGATCCCGTGTTTGCCCTCAAAGCGCGCAAACATTATGCGGCTTGCGTTTCTTATGCCGACTCCAACGTGGGCAAGATTCTTGATCGCTTGAAAGAACTGGATCCTGACAACGAAACGATCGTCGTGTTGTGGGGTGATCACGGCTTCCACTTGGGTGAACACGCCATTTGGGGAAAACATTGCCTGTTCGAAGAATCCTTGCGATCTCCGCTAATCATTCGCTCGCCTAATTCAAAGATCTCCAATGCAAAAACCTCCAGTGCCAAGACCTTCATCCAGAAGTCTAATTCAATCGTTGAGTCAGTTGATATTTTCCCGACTCTTTGCGCATTGACCGGTATTGAAACTCCTGCGGACTTGGCCGGCCAATCACTACTATCGACTTTGAGTGATCCTGCATCCATGGGACGCCCGGCGATAAGCTACCGTGGAAACATGGCCACAATTCGCACGGCCACTCACCGCCTCATTGCCCATCCCGATGGAGCCAACGAGCTTTACGACCACACCGTCGATCCTGGCGAAGCGGTCAACATTGCCGGCTCGCAAAAAGAACTGGTCGACGAATTGCGATCTCAACTCAACAGCCGCGTAAAAATGACTGAATAAGAATCGCTATGCCATTATTTAAAACAATAGGATCAAAGCCCAAATCACTGTCGCCGTGATCGCAAGGGCAAACAAAATTCTTGATCGCCGTTTGTCCGCTGCCGCTGTTTCTGGTTGGTCTTTAAAGATTTTCGCGTCGTCGATCGTCTTTACTTTCTGCAAGGCCGATTCATGATCTCCGCTGGCGTAGTCGGCCACACACGACTCAATCGCACGCTTCAACATTCCCGTCAGCTTTTCCGGGCCGGCGGGACCTGCCGACAATTGGCTGACGGCTGCTTGATCCGATCTTGAAAAATAGAGCTCGCATTGTCCGTTGCAGTGGACTACCACGCTGGATTTAGAACCTGGCCATCTAAATAGCGAATTCAGTGCTGAAGGATGGGCCGGAGGAAAATCCAATCGGATCGACTGCGAACGCGATTTGTAGTCACTGACCAAAGAGTGCTTGCCAAGAAAGCGAGCAAAACCCACGAGCTGACTTGGCTCCAAATTTAAAGCCGAATCCTCGTGTTGGCCAGTTGGCGAACTTGTCTCTTCCGCCGCAGCGATTCCGCCAGTCGCTGCTCGCAGGAATAAATTATAGTCCTTACGGCTTGGCTCAGTTTGCCGAAATCGTTGCATGATCACATTCATGAACAGGATCGTCGCAAACAGAATCACAACCAACCATTGAAATGGCATTTCAAAGACACCGATCGAAAGATAAGCGAAGAACTGCAGCAAGCCGCACCCAACCATAGCGCGAGCCCGAGGTGTGTCGTGGACTCGTAAGCCACGTAGCCCCGTCCAAATTCCATACAAGCAAAATGTAGAAATCACCAGGAACGATGCCTGTAGTCCGAAACCACTATAAAGTGCCTGGACAATGATGGCGGTTCCAAGCAGCAGGAGCAAATAGCTGACCGGATGCCCAAGCGTAAGCTCACGGCGAAAATCATTCTCTTTGCCGAGCTGGAAATTGCCCGCGACTTGTTTCGAATGCCACGACATGATGAACCAAGACGGAATCATAGACACACACAGAAGTCCAATTTGCGCGCCGAAGTAACTCAAAGACTTACCGATCACGCCCGTCGTTTTGCCAATAAGCGTTAGCTTCGCGGCGGCGGCAAACGGCGAGCCTGCCGGCAAGTTAGCCATGATCGCCAGCGCCAATGAATTCGCCGGAGCCAATTCACTTAAGGAATCCGCAAGCCGTCTCTCAAGCTCTTGACGAAGTAAATTTCTGGCGCGATTGAGTCGAGTCTTCACAGCCGCCTCGCTCACATCAAGTGCTGCGGCAACTTTCTTGATGCTTTGATCCTCCAAATAGAACAAAGTTAAAACTTGCCGGTGCGCTTCTGGCAAATTCGCAAGCGTCATCCGCAGCTCGTCAGTCAGGTTTGCCCGTTCTTCAGAACCCGAATTGATCTTCTCAGCCGGTTCAATTTCCCAACGAAGCGAATTGCTTAACTCGCGTCGCCGAGTTCTTCCCAGCGACACGCTGACATTTCTGGCAATCGTTGCGAGCCAGCCTTTGAACTTACTGGTGTCTCGCAGCGTCGCGAGACAACAATAGGCTTTGACGAAGGTCTGTTGGGCGGCTTCTTCGGCGAGATCCGCATTGCCGAGCTGACTCCAAGCGACGCCGTAGACCATTTTTTGGTGCTTTTGAACCAACTCCTGAAAACGTTCGCGCTGTCCGCCCAAAATCTCGGATACGAGCGTTAGGTCGCTGGCTGGGATTTCGCAATTCATCAGTGATTCTCCGCACTTTGTAAGCTAGTTTCTTATCGACTGCACCTAACGACGCGGAAAATCTAAAAGGTTACCAAGAAAATCTTATTCTGCCGAAATTGTTCCCGGCCACAACAAATAGCGCCAAAACGCACACCTGACTGACCGAATTCACTGTTCAACGGGGCCTTTAA
>CAZPTT010000292.1:0-2711 GCA_964589435.1 uncultured Pirellulaceae bacterium | reverse complement strand
CGCGAAACACAATTTGCCCCCAAGCCCTCCACAGCAAAACAGTAGCGTTGAAGATTCTTAAGTTGTGAAGAAGTTCGTCTCCATGCTTTTCCGATGACGGAAATCCCTAAAGTTTTGGAAACGCCCATTTTTTGGACTGACGCCGAAAGCGATTTGTTTCTGCCAAGATCAATGCGATAAATCACCCAGTTGACGCGACAACGCCATCTCAAAACATCACTTTTGACGCGGCACAACGGATCAACTCCTATTGCTACAGCCGCTCCCGTGTAAAATCTTGGCTTGATCGTTTCCTTTTTCGCCAACTCGGATCCGAGAATCGGATCCGCAAATCAACAATCAAGGCGACGATTGAAAACCCGTTTCCATCAAAAGCATCAACATCAAGAATTTTCATAAGATGATCCGCACGAAAACGCCAGTCCCAGCCATCTTCTTCGCACTTGTAACGCTCACACTAGTGGCGAATTTCGGATGCACACTTGAATCGCAAACAGATGACGTCAACTTCATCAGCGCAGCAGCAAGTCTCAGACCAAACCGAATTGCTGCGCCTTCAACCAACGTCGCCAGGCGAGTCGCTGAAGACAATCAAGTGGTCATTCGTGGCAACCTGGACTCGGTCGACTGGCGTTCGATGATCGGCCAAAAGATCACCGTGGCTGGGGATTTGGTGGTTGTCGACACCTATGACTTGATTCGCCGCGGCCAAGTCAAAGTGGCCCGAGAACGACTTTTCATCCCGACCAGTCAAGTCGATCCCAATGATGCCGACGCCAGCGCGACTTCATTTGAGGGTGGTAGCAACGTGGCGAAAGTTGTGAAAGCACAAAAATACAATGACAAAGCGACCATCATCATCGACGACGGCACGGCTAAAGAAAACATTTTTCCGCCGTCGCTGTTCCCAAACCTTGGCAAGACTCATCCAACCGTTCGCATTGGTTCAGTACTCAATGGGGTCTCCGGAAAGTTAATAAAAGCCGGTAACAAACTTTTGCTGGTTTCGGACAAGCCACTTCAATGGACGCCAGCAACTCGCCCCGAACGACCCGATGTCGGAAAGGCAAGCGTGACGGTTTCCAGCTTCAATGTATTGAACTATTTCACGACAATTGATAACGGACGCAATGATGCTCGCGGAGCCGACTCCAAATCTGAACTGAAACGGCAGGAAGCAAAACTGGTCTCGGCCATCATCGCGTTACAGGCCGATGTGATCGGTTTGATGGAACTTGAAAATAACCTCGATGCCGAAAATCGACTTGTCGCTGCGCTAAACAAGAAGATTGGTAAAGAAGTCTTTCAAGGCTGCGGCCTTCCCGACGGTTTTCGCTCCACACCAGGCGGCCGGGATTCCATTCGCGTCGGCATCATCTATCGCGCCGATCGGGTCGCTCCCCTTGGCGATGTTTCGATGATCAAAGACGATGCTTTCTACAAGGCGCGAACGCCGGTTGTGCAAAAGTTCAAGTCAAGAACGGCAGGTAAACCGTTCGCCGTGATTGTCAATCACTTCAAATCAAAAGGCGGCTCAAGTAGAGCCGACGTTGCCAATAAAAACAAAGGTGATGGGCAGGGTGCCTACAACGCCATTCGCCGTGCACAATCTCTGGCGATTTGTGATTACGTCGCAGAATGGAAGCAGCGTGAAAAGGATGCCAGAGTTCTCGTGATCGGCGATCTAAATGCCTACGACCAGGAAGATCCGATCGACGCGATGCGGGCCAATGGATTGGTTGATCTTCGAGAACAATTTGAAGCAGAACAGCCGTCAGGTATTAAGCGAGACTACTCTTATATCTACATGGGGCAAAGCGGCAGCATGGATCACGCGATGGCGACCGACGCATTGGCAACCGACGTGACGGGCATCGCGACTTGGCATATTAACGCCGACGAACCACGCTTCTTGGATTACAACCAGGAATACAATCCAAAATCGCTTTACGAAGCGACCCCTTTTCGCAGTTCCGACCACGATCCCGTCCTCATCGGGATCGGGAACTAAGCTCTGGTCGTTCACTTCAGCCCATGTTGTGGTTGAGTTCCGAGTACGATCATTTAGTAAGCTCAAGAAGCGAGTGTTGAAATCGATGTTCAAATTTTTCGGGTTTAGAGGCAAGATATTTAACTGGCCAGCGAATACGACCTAACGGTTGCAAATTGCTCACTTTTTCAGGCCAAAAAAATGAATACAACTGCTATTCCTCCAGTCGCTTACGGGCCCGTCCCGAACGACCAACCCCGCTTTGAAAATGACCAACTTTTTGCGGGTCAGCGAGCGCCGAGCCCGCCGGTTAAATCCGAGCAATTCTGTTGTCCACATTGCAACCGACCGCCAATGTCGACGTTTGGAAAACTGCGAGCTGGATTTGTCCAACTTGGACACGCGCTCATCGTGATCGTGCTTTCCGTGCTGCGACTGGCTCGGCTGGTTGTCGCAGGCGTATTTACACTACTCGGCTTAATCGGCTGCGGTTTCTATGTCGCAGGTCAACGAGTCGCCCATCCAGATGATCGAAAACTGCTGCCGGGTTTACCCGTTGGCTCGGACGATTGAAACCTTAGTTCTAGTTTTGCAAATTTTGCCTATTGAGAACCGAGCGATTCTTTTGCTTTAGTTGGCTTTGATAAATTATGGGGTGTGTAGATTCGCGTGGCCCATGAATAATTTGTCCGGTGTAGCTCCGAAGGAGCGGTCGCACTTA
>CAZPTT010000291.1:0-2717 GCA_964589435.1 uncultured Pirellulaceae bacterium | reverse complement strand
ACCGGTACGGACGACTTGACTCAAAAGGCCATATAGATGTTGAACTAAACCGCTTCGCGGAAGCCTGTTTGGTCACTCGGAGGTTGCGTTTCACTTTGAATCTACTCGTTTGCTGCGTGCTTTGAGAAAATTCAGTTGAACAGGGAGCCAGAGAGGCCTCGACTAAAGATTTGAATCTCACTTCAGCTTTATTCGAAAGGTCTCTCATGACTCCCTTACGTCAACGCATGATTCACGAATTGGAACTACAGCGCAAATCCAAACATACCATCGATGGCTATGTGATGGCAGTTGCTCAGCTTGCTGCTTACTTCAATCGTTCGCCAGATGAACTCAGCCAGGAACAGGTACGGCAGTTCGTGCACCACATGATCACCGAACGAAAACTGGCATCCTCGACAGTCAACCTGCGGTTGGCTGCGATTCGATTCTTCTTTCGACGTGTCCTCGGAGACAAAACATTCGATCTGCGAATCGAACGCAAGAGTAATGGTCGATTGCCCGTACCGCTCAGTCGCAAAGAAATTGAGAAGCTGTTCGAAGTCACGAAAAACGCGAAGCACCGAGCGATGTTGATGGCGGCTTATGGGGGCGGGCTCCGCCTCTCTGAAGTCATCCACTTGCAACTCAAAGACATCCACTCCGATCGCATGCTGATTCATGTTCGTCATGGTAAAGGTGATAAAGATCGGTTCACGTTGCTTTCCGATCGATTGCTGCAAGAGCTTCGGCAGTACTGGCAACGCTACCAACCGGCCTTGTGGCTGTTCGAGGGCCAATCCGGCGGAGCCTACGCCGACGGTTCATTGCAGGGAGTATTCAATAAATCAAAACGACTTGCTGACATCAAACACGGTCGAGGTATTCACAGTCTAAGACACTCCTTTGCGACCCACTTACTTGAGGGCGGCACCGACCTGCTCACGATTAGCAAACTCATGGGCCATCGCAATCTTAAAACGACGGCGCGCTACCTTCACGTTACCAAGCGGCATATCGAGGGGATTAAAAGTCCACTGGATCTTCTCGGCAACCAACCTCCGGAGCACGCAGACGAATGAGCGCTGGCGCACTCTGTAGTGCGCCAGCGAATTCGAAACCGAAGCGACTTGAATTGGCCGAAATCATGCGGCAATTCGGGCCTGCGTTTCTCGCTGCGCACAGGCTTCCGCTGCGCCACCGCAAAGTGATGCAGCAAATCATTAACTGTCGAACCGCCGTCCTTGGTGGGCATCGGCATTGGTGCGCGCGTTGCGAATATTCGCGCCACGTCTATCACAGTTGCCGCAACCGACACTGTCCCAAATGTCAAACCTCTGCCAAAGAACGTTGGCGAGAAGCACGGCAGAGCGAACTCTTACCAGTGCCATACTTTCACAATGTGTTCACGTTGCCGCACGAGCTTAATGGCCTGTTTCTGAAAAGCGAAACCAATCAGCGGTTACTGTTGAACCTGCTGTTTGAAACGGCATCTGCAACGCTGTCGGAGTTCGGTAAGCGAACTTTCGGAGGTCAAATTGGCTTCACGTTGGTCCTGCATACATGGGACCAACAACTGCGTCCGCATTATCATCTTCATTGCCTGATACCCGCTGGAGCGTTGATACGCGAAGACGACCGCTCGAGATGGATCGCCGGTGGCAAGCAATTCCTGTTTCCAGTTCGTGGCCTGTCAGTCATGTTCCGCGCGAAGTTCCTGACCCGCTTCAGGGAATTGCTCTCTGATGAATCACTAGATCTGACGGAGGCTGTTGATTCTTTCGTCAAGCAGCGACAGTTGATCCGCAAGCTCTTCAAAAAGCCTTGGGTGGTCTACTCAAAGGCACCTTTCGCGGGACCGAAGAAGCTGTTGGACTACCTCAGTCGCTACACGCATCGAGTCGCGTTAACCAATTCCAGGCTGCTTCGCTGCGAGGGTGGCCAAGTGACTTTTACATATCGTGATCGCCGCGACGGCGATCGACGCAAGACGATGACATTGCCAGCTGAACAATTGATCAAACGATTTCTCCTCCACGTGCTGCCTGGTGGCCTGATGCGGATTCGCCATTACGGCTTTCTGGCAAATCGATTTCGCAAGCTGCGACTGGAAACGCTTCGACGATTGTTAGGCGTCAATAATCATTCATTCGAAACAGAGAAAGGTTCAGAGCCCGATTGGTTGCCCCAGTGGATTGAATCGATCATCGGTGTTGCGCCAGAAACATGCCCCTGCTGTGGAAGTGAACTACGCCGATCCGAAGTTCAGAGCAGGCTGCCGTCTTCAAAGCGGCAACTGGTCGCCAATAGTGCCAACATGCCAATTCGCGGATCGCCTGGATGACCTGTTCATTGCAAAAATCGAAACGCATCATCGCTATGCGCTACCGCTGCGCAATAATCATACTTCCAAATCAGCAACTGGAGACAGTGCGTCTGCCTTCTGGACTTGAGAGCCGTTGCAGCTCCAAAGCCGTCGCGTCACCCACCGCAAACCGCAAGAACTGCCCTGACCGAATCGTGGGCCAGCAAGCGGCAGCCGATCCAATCCCCAAGAGCAAATCGAGCTCCGCGGCATAGTTCAACAGGCTTTATGAATCATCGCCTTCAAACGCAAGAAAGAAGAGAGTCTCCTCAAGCGACGATTCATAAAACACTATTCGTTATCACCGAGTCGGAACGATAGATTTGCAAGCAGAAAAAAGCACGCGCAAGACGGACTCCGCGCACATCACTTT
>CAZPTT010000290.1:0-2846 GCA_964589435.1 uncultured Pirellulaceae bacterium | reverse complement strand
TTCGGGGTGACATTTTTGATTATGTCATGCGCCGTGAAAACGTAGATTTTCGCGAAGCGTTGGTGATGCTGGCGGAGCGAGCCAACATTCCAATCACAAACTTTCAAAAGAAAGTCGTCAAAGGAAGTGCGCAGGATAAACAGACTCTGTACAAAGCCATGGCTTGGGCCGAGGCGATGTACCACGACTGTTTGTTGACGTCGGATGCCGCGGCTCCTGTCAGAGATTATCTGACGGAAAGAGGAATCAGCGATGAAAGCGTCGAGCGATTTCAAATTGGTTTCGCACCGCTCTCTTGGTCATTTTTGGTTGACCGCGCACGACCTACGGATTTCAGCCCGGAGATTCTCGAAGCCTGTGGCTTGATCACGCCGACTCAGCGTGGTGGCTGGTTCGAGCGATTTCGAGGACGAGTCATTTTTCCAATTCGGGATACCCAACAACGCCCCATCGCTCTTGGGGGGCGCGTTGTTCCGGGAATTTATGGAACTGAAGACGAGCCAAAAGGCAAATACGTCAATTCGAACGAAACACGTTTGTTCTCCAAAAGCAACAACCTCTACGGCTTGAACCTCTACGCACGCGACACGCCAGCCAGCCAGAACCGCCAACTCACGATCGTCGAAGGCTACACCGATGTCGTGGCGGCGTGGCAGGCTGGACTACGAAATGTGGTGGCGGCACTAGGCACGGCGATCAATGAGAAGCATATTCGCTTGCTCAAGCGATTCGCCGATCAGATTACATTAGTTCTCGACGGCGATGATGCTGGTCAAAAAACAGCCAATAAAGTCCTCGACTTGTTCGTGACTCAAGATATTGATCTCCGAATCTTGAGTTTGCCAGAAGGCCAGGACCCGTTCGATTTTGTGAAAACACAGGGGGCCGAAGCGTTTCAGAAGATGGTCGACGGTGCTCCCGACGCAATGACTCACAAGATTTTGAACGAAACGCGTGGCATTGATTTGGTCAACGATACTCACCGTGCCAATCAAGCTCTCGAAAACATTTTGAAGACTTTGTCAGCCGTGCCGAGCAAGCTATTTGCCGAATCGGCTGACTTAGAGCTCCGGCAAGATCAACTTTTAATGCGACTGTCGCGACAATTTCAAATCGACCGCGAACGAATTCGAATCCGCTTGAAAGAGCTGCGTCGATCGGTACGTACACCGCGGTTCAATGGCCCCAGCGAGAACGAGCCGAATTTTTCGGCCACTGATTTGTCCAAGTGTGATCGGAAGGAAGCCGAACTGGTTCAGATATTAATTCAGGATCCCTCGATGTTGGATTTTGTGATTGAGAATGTTCCGACCAGTGATTTTTCAGAGGGTCCATTGCGTGTCATTTACGAATTGATGGAAGAGTGCTTTCATGAGGGCAAAGACGTTGGCTATGAACAGCTAATGTTGGAGTTGGAGAATCCGCAACTTAAGGCAATAATTGATCAACTGTACGACGAAGCCATCGAAAAGAAAGAGATGCTTTCGACGGACAGCCAAGCCCCTGAACTTCAATTGCAATCTCAAATGGAACTGATTGTGTTGGCATTTAAAAACATTGTGACTGAATCTGGGAAACGAAATACGATTTCCAAGATGCAGGAACAAAAACTGGATGAAGATGAAGAGACGATGGCTTTGGAAGAACTTCTAAAGCAAACGAGACAACGGCAAGGTCTTTAGTGGCTCATGGATGGGTCGCGGCTTTTGCTGCTGATTGTGACACGAACTGATATCGAAAGTATGAAAGGTTCTCCTTTCGTACAACCAAACCAACGCCAAACCCGTATGACCTCGAGCAGGACGCTTTTCGGCGATTTAGGTTTAAAAAATTCGATTTGAATTCCTCCCCTGGGATTCTCCAGTTAAGGTGACGATCTCGATTAACGTCAAATCGCGAAATGGAATTCGCAGGAGGATTGACGATGGAAACTCTGGAAAATGGTCTTAACGAACTTATCAAAAAAGGTAAGTCGCAAGGTTTTCTCACATATACGGACGTCACAAAGTATCTACCCGATGAAGCCAACGGCGCTGAGAAGCTCGATGGCTTGGTGGCAGCCCTTGAAGGCTCAGGAATTGAGCTGTGCGACACACCGCCGGTCACCGACAACAACGAGCCAACGCCTGAGCAGATTTTGAAGTTCGACGCGGAGCCGGAAGCCGCTCCCGCGATCATCGGCAAACTGCCTCGGCCTAGCGACGATCCGATCCGAATGTACCTGAGCCAAATGGCGGTCATTCCGTTGCTGACTCGCGACGAAGAGATCTCGCTTGCCAAGCGGATCGAGATTGCTCGAAAACGTTATCGCCGCGCCGTATTGTCGTGCAACTATGCTCTGACGGCGACACTGGACACGCTTAAACGAGTTCACGCCGGTGAGCTTCCGTTCGACCGCACCATCAAGGTTTCGCTGACCGAGAACCTGACCAAAGAGCAGATTCAAGCTCGCATGCCTCACAATTTTCGCACGATGGATCACCTTCAACGTGAGAATGAAAAAGACTTTCGATTGTTGGTTCGCAAAAGCGTATCGGATGAAGACAAAGCCGCAGCGCGTTCGCGGTTCATTCGCCGGCGGGCCAAGCTGGTTGTTTTGGTCGAAGAGTTAAGCCTGCGGTCTCGGCGCATCAGCCCGCTGATCAAGCAGCTGCGAAACTTTGCGGATCGCATGCAGATGATTCGTGAGCAACTTTCAGACGCGCAGCCTGCAACCATCAAGATCGACCAGCCAGTTCTCGAATTGACCGAAGCGGATCGCAAGAAATTGAAAGGCGAACTTTGCCGATTGGTTTTGCTTTGCCGCGAAACGCCTGAGGGACTCGCCAAACGTGTTTCCGATTGCG
>CAZPTT010000289.1:0-2911 GCA_964589435.1 uncultured Pirellulaceae bacterium | reverse complement strand
CAACTCAAACTCCCCAACGGGCATCAACGATTGGTACATGAAATCCGTCATGTCCCACAACGACGGGACTTCCCGAACTCTCTATTCGAATAAACATCACGCCGATTTGGTCTGGCTGGATGACGATGGAACCAATCAATGGATTTCCAAGGTAAGCCTGGATGACGACAACCTGTTTGAATCAATCGCCTATCCATCGGCCGTCGGAATCACCGCTTCGCAGATTGACGAAACTGAAAACGATCTTGGCATCACGCTCAATTCCAGCTCCGGAAAAATCGACAGCGTCCAGCGCTATACAACGACGGGCAGCGGTGGCGTGATCGACGAAATCGAATCTTACGAAGAGAAGCAAGGCTCCGGCGGCACACCCATTGTGACCGATCAATTTGAGTGGGTATCGCGCACTGTCGGGTCAGGCGATGAAGAGCGCACCGTTCACTTCCTGACACAGCATACCGATGCGATGGGCGAATCGGTTGACTACTCCTACACTTGGCACAACGCGGACTCGCTACAGCCGAAAACAATCACGACTTCCCTTCCCGATGTGGCCGCTGCCAACAATGGAGCTGGATTCCCTCAAAGCGCTACGACCGTCGCCGAGTTTGATGAGTTTGGCAAGTTGATCAAACAAACCAATCCTTTGGGTTCAATTACCTCGTTTGACCATGACTTGGCAACCGGCGCGGTTACCCAAGTCACTCGCGATTCGGGAAGCGGCAAACTCAACATTTCCGAGGACTTTGAAGTCTCCGCTCGCGGTTCAGTTATCGAGCATTCCGGCCCGGTTTTTGAAGTTGACGGAGTCGATGTCCGTACCGTCACCTGGACATCCAAAATCAGCGAGCTGGAAACTCGCACTGCCCAAGGATTCCACAATGTTCCTTCGGGGGTCGACACGCTCATCAACCCGGTTTCAATCGTGAAAAAGTCCGACGATGGGACAACGGTCGATCGCATCACGGCCAAGCGTGGAACAACCGTCGAATCGACCGGCGCACTTTCTGCCAGTGACAGCTTTCCTCAATCAAGCTGGACGGCTTGGACACGGCAAACCTACGACGTGCATGGCCAGATGCTGACCAGCCGAACCTATCACGACATTCCTGCTTCGGGAGATGGTTCGCTGGGCACAAACTACATCGAATCCAGCGTCGATCGAGATTCGATGGGGCGTCAGAACAAATCTGTTGCTCCCGACGGCACCATCAACCGCACGGTCTTTGATGATCGTGGATTGGTAATCGAAACTTGGGTTGGAACTGATGACACCGGAGCCACCGATGCCGATCCAACCGGTAGCGGAGCCAGTGGCAACAACATGGTTCAACTCACCGAGCATGAGTACGACGGCGGTAGCGATGGCGGCGATGGAAATCGAACCAAGTCAACCGTGATGGTTAACTCAACCGCCGGCGACAATCGGGTGACTGAATTCGAATACGATTGGCGAAATCGGTTGGTCAAAACAATCACCAGCGACGGCACCAATGAATTCCAACAGAAACCCACCCTCGACAACTTGGGCCGCGCCACCAAGAACGAAGCCTTTCGCGATGACTCCGGAACCTTGGTTCTCATCGCCAAATCGGAATCGTTTTTCGATGAGCGTGGACGACAGTATCGCAGTAAATCGTACGCGGTCAGCGATACGGGCGTCGCTGGAAGTGCCCTTGAATCCAACCAATGGTTCGACGCCAACGGCCAAGTCATCAAATCTTCATCGCCTGGATCGGAGGCATTCACCAAAACGGTTTACGATGCGGTTGGGCGAGCCACCACGGTTTACAGCGCCTACTACGATGGAATGGGAACCGATGATCCGGAATCCATCGCGGCCAATGTTGTTCTCAATGAATCGATCACGTCCTACGATGACGCCGGTCACGTGTTGATGTCAACCGGCAAAGACCGCTTGCATGATGCCACAGGCAACGGTTCGCTCAACGGGCCATCCGGCAGCCAACCGAAATCGCGTGATTCGTACTCGGCGATGTGGTACGACGAAATCGGTCGCTCGATTGCCTCGGCCAGCTATGGCACCAACGGTGGATCGGCGGTCACGCGTCCTGACTCCGCTCCGGCGTCCAGTGATACGATTTTAGTCAGTCAAACCGAATTCAACATCAAAGGCCAAGCCGAACTCTCAACCGATCCGGCGGGCGCTGTGGTCAAGACTGAATTCGACGATGCGGGCCGATCGACGAAAACCATTCGCAACTTCGGTGGGTCGGTGACAGAAACCGTCCGCACCGAATACAACTCGGCTGGTCAGATGTCGAAACAGATTGCCGAAAATGCCGACACTGGAAATCAGGAAACGGTTTACACCTACGGCGTCACTGTGGCGACCGGTTCGGACTTGGCCAGCAATCAATTGCTGGAAAAGATGACCCATCCCGATAGTGGCGTTGTCAGCTACGATTACGATCGAAGCGGTCAGCAAACTTCGATGACGGATGCCAATGGTTCAGTGCACGATTACGCATACGATGACTCTGGCCGGCGCGTTACCGATACGGTCTCGACGCTCGCCTCGGGTGTCGATGGATCGGTTCGCCGAATCGAACATTCCTACGACGACCGAATGCGATTGGAAAACATCACCAGCTACGATGCGACGACAGCCGGCAATGTTCAATCGGATGTCCAATACAGTTACAACGATTTTGGACAGGTCACTTCTGAATACCAGCAGCATAACGCGGCAGTCAATGTTTCCACCTCTCCGGTTGTCGAGTACAATTACGAGAACGGCAGTTCGAATTCGATTCGCATGACGAAGTTGACTTATCCCGACGGTCGCGAATTGGACTATGATTATGGAACTGCCGGCTCCATCAACGATCGGCTTGATCGAGTCGCCACGATCGAAGACGGCGCAACAACACTTGTCACTTACACTCAT
>CAZPTT010000288.1:0-2983 GCA_964589435.1 uncultured Pirellulaceae bacterium | reverse complement strand
CAATTCACTCGCCAGCGGATTGGTGATCCGTTGCTGGATGACTCGCTTCAATGGGCGAGCGCCATACTGGGGATCAAAACCTTCGGCCGCGATTGCATCGAGCGCTGCCGCAGTCACGTTCAGCTCCCAATTTTGGTCGAGTACTCGCTCCTTCAGATATTCGATTTGCAAATTTACAATCTCGCGGATTTCGGACTGATCCAACGTCCGGAACACGATCTTCTCGTCAATTCGATTGAGTAGCTCCGGTGCGAAACGGGCTCGCAAAGCAATCTCGACGGCTTCTTCCATTTCCGCGGAGTCGCCGTTGTTCTCGGTGATTTTCTGAATGATCGGGCTGCCGACGTTGCTGGTCATCACAATAATCGTATTCGTGAAGTCGATCGTGTGACCATGATTGTCGGTCAAACGACCATCATCCAAAATCTGCAGCAAAATGTTGTAGACGTCGTCGTGGGCTTTTTCGATTTCGTCCAGCAACACCACGCTATACGGGCGACGGCGAACAGCCTCGGTCAATTTGCCGCCTTCATCGAAACCTACATAACCGGGAGGCGCACCAATCAATCGGCTGACGCTATGCCGCTCCATGTACTCGCTCATGTCGATCCGAATCATCGCGCTTTCGTCATTGAACATGACTTCGGCAAGCGCTTTGCAGACTTCCGTTTTGCCGACACCCGTTGGGCCGAGGAACATGAACGAACCAATCGGTCGATTCGGATCCTGCAATCCACTGCGGCTTCGGCGTACGGCATTGCTGACCGCTTCGATTGCGGCATTTTGACCGACCACTCGCTGATGCAGACGTTCTTCCATCACCAACAATTTCGCGCGTTCGGTTTCCAGCATGCGGCTGACCGGCACCCCTGTCCAGGCACTGACAACATCCGCAATTTCATCTTCCGTGACTTGTTCGCTGATCAAGCGTTTCTTTTCACTTGTGGTCTCAGTCGTTTCATCCGCCTCGGATTCCTGTGCTTCTGCGGATTCGACTTGTTTGATCAAATTCTTCCGATTCGTATCCAGCTCATAAAGCCTTTTGTATTCCTCTTCGGAAACGGCTTGTCCGGATGACTGGTTGGCTTTGATGCTCGAATCAAGTTTGTCGAACTCCAGCTCGACATCAGCCAACTGTTGGCGAAGATTCTGCGCACCGGTCATGCCAAGTTTTTCGGATTCCCATTGCTCTCGCAAGCTGGCGAGCTCGTGCCGCTTCTCTTCCATTTCACGTTTGACATCGTCCAGTCGAGTCTTCACGCCCTCATCATTTTCGTCAGCCAATTGTCGGGCGGCTAATTCAAGTTGCGTCAGTCGGCGTTGCACGATGTCAATCTCTTCGGGCACACTATCCATTTCCATCGCCAGTCGGGCTGACGCTTCGTCTACCAGATCGATTGCTTTATCAGGAAGAAAACGATCAGTGATATAGCGATTGGAAAGCTGCGCCGCGGCAACGAGTGCGGAATCTTTGATTTGGATTCCGTGATGCGTCTCGTAACGCTGTTTCAGTCCTCGCAAAATCGAGATGGTATCCTCGACGGAAGGCTCATTGACATAAACTGGTTGGAAACGTCGCTCGAGCGCGGCGTCTTTTTCGATGTACTTCCGGTACTCATCAAGCGTTGTCGCTCCGATGCAATGGAGTTCGCCTCGCGCCAAAGCCGGCTTGAGAAGATTTGCCGCGTCGCTGCCGCCTTCCGCCGCGCCGGCTCCGATGACGGTGTGAAGCTCGTCAATGAATAAGACAATTTGGCCAGCCGCAGCTGAAACTTCTTTCAAAACTGACTTCAAACGATCTTCAAATTCACCGCGAAATTTTGCGCCCGCGATGAGGGCGCCCATGTCCAAAGCCATCACCCGTTTATCACGGAGACTTTGCGGGACATCGTTATGAAATATACGCAAGGCAAGCCCTTCGGCGATCGCGGTCTTTCCGACGCCAGGATGCCCGATCAACACCGGGTTGTTTTTCGAACGACGAGAAAGCACTTGGATGACTCGGCGAATTTCTTCGTCACGACCGATTACGGGATCTAAGCGGCCAGCATTGGCTTGGGCGACCAAATCGATACAGTACTTTTCGAGTGACTGATATTTGGCTTCCGGGTTTTTATCCGTCACCGAGGCAGAGCCGCGAACTTGTTTGAGAGATTCAAGAATCGTTTTCTCATCGACAGCGTTGAGATCAAGAATTCGCTTAACTTGAGTTTTGCTCGTGGTTAACGCTAACAGCAAGTGCTCTGTGGAAATGAACTCGTCCTGCATCTTTTTTGCGTGACCTGACGCAACTTCAAACAACTTTTGAATCTCGCCACTGATATTGGGTGAGCTTCCGCTTGATGAGCTGGGCAAACGATTGAGTTCAGAGTCGATCATGTCGGCCAGTTGGGCGAGAGGCACGCCTGACTTTTCGAGCAGCGGACGAACGATGCCATCGGATTCGCCTAAGAGCGAAGACATGAGGTGCAGTGCAAGGATTTCAGGATGGCCTTTGCCGCCTGCAAGTGATTGTGCGTTGGCGATCGCCTCTTGGGCTTTGGTGGTTAGCTTTTCAAATCGAAATGACATGTTGGGTCTCCCTCTGCGACTGAATCAAGTTGAAACAATCACACCAATTGTTGGCTGGCAGATTGATTCATTTCGTATTTCAATAATGCAAGTCGTGTGCCAAGCGACTTGTGTTTTGGGGTGTTGAAGATCCTTGCTCATGCGCCCTCCCCGGGCCTATGAGCCCGACCCTCCCGCAAGCAGGAGGGTGTCTTTGCGGGAAGGCTTTTGGGTGAAGAAGGCTTTCTGCGAAGAGGATGACTTGGAGAAAAGGGCGCATATTCGTGGCACAAAAAAAGGGCAACCGAAGAAGGCTGCCCTGCACTCTCATGACTCTCAGAATCAAAAGGGTTAGTCTTTGACTTCAAACTCAGCGTCGATCGCATCGTCCTCAGCGGCGGGTGCTTCTGTTGCATCCGCTCCAGCTTCTGGT
>CAZPTT010000287.1:0-3011 GCA_964589435.1 uncultured Pirellulaceae bacterium | reverse complement strand
TGCACGATACCGTGGGCCTTGCCCAAATCAAGGACATCGCCTTCGAAACTGATACCGTTGCTGTGCATCATGTCGAATTCGGCGATGCGGAACGGAGGAGCAACCTTGTTCTTGACGATTTTGGCTTTGACACGTTGGCCGACTTGGACATCACCATCTTTGAGGGCACCGATTCGGCGAACGTCGATTCGGACCGAAGTGTAAAACTTCAGAGCACGACCGCCGGGAGTCGTTTCCGGGCTGCCGAACATCACACCGATCTTTTCACGGATCTGGTTAATGAAGATCGTACAAGTTTTACTTCGAGCGATCGCTCCGGTCAGCTTTCTCATTGATTGGCTCATCAAGCGAGCCTGCAAGCCAACATGCGAATCACCAATTTCACCTTCAAGTTCTTTCTTTGGCACAAGAGCCGCCACGGAGTCAACCACGATGACGTCGACCGCGTTGGACTTAACCAGCATTTCAACGATCTGCATCGCCTCTTCACCGCTGCTCGGCTGGCTGACCAACAAAGTATCCAGTGAGACGCCCAGTTTTTTAGCCCAAGTCGGATCGAACGCGTGTTCTGCATCGACGATGGCAGCGATGCCGCCGGTCTTTTGAGCTTCCGCGATCACATGCAAAGCCAATGTGGTTTTACCGCTAGACTCTGGGCCATAAACTTCAACGATCCGCCCGCAAGGCAGACCTGCTCCCCCCAAAGCCATATCAAGTGACAAGCTTCCGGTGGAAACACCTCGGATCTCATTCTTTGAATCGTTACCAAGTGCCATGATCGAACCCGATCCGAACTGGGCTTCGATCTGCTGAACGGCTGTTTTCAGATGCTCGTTGTCGTCCAGCATTTTGTCGACAGGGGTTGAGCCAGTCGCGCCGGATTTGCCCTTGGCAGATTTTTTCTTCGCGCTTGCTTTGCTTACTGCTTTTGTTTTAGCCATCGTTTTATCTGCCTTTTTTGATTGAGATGTTTTTGTAGCTGACGTTCCGTTTTCGGCCGTGGTTTTATCATTCGCCTTGTCTTTCGACTGGGCCTTTGAGATATCTGCCGCTTTGTCGACTACCGCAACCTTTGCTTTCGAATCCACTTTGGAATCGGAAGACGATTTTGAAGTTGGAGACAAATCGGCTGGCTTCTTAACCCCAGCTTCTTTCGACGCTGAGTCTCGAGAAAGTTCTTTTTGAGGAGGTTCTTTAAGAGCAACGGAGGTTTCTTTAGCCTCACTGCTGCTGGAAACTTCGGTCTTAACTTTAGTCTTGGTAGTCATAGACAACTCCTGCGTGAAAACGGACAAAGGCGTTTGCCGCTGAACTCGCCGTCCAATCTCTCAAGACTGGTTTTTACGATAAAGTTCACAAAACGGCTTTACAAGTGCCTTCACTACTAAGATTCGCTGAAGCCGGGACACGTCTGGTCACAACGTGCTTAAATCAGCAAGAAAATTCTGATTTCACTTTTCCCAGCGAGATCTAAATTCGAATCAAGCCACCGGTTTAATCGAAATCACAATTTGACACAAACCCCTTATTGAGCCGTATTTTTGCTGCAAAACCATCATTTCGACGATAACTACCAAAAAAACACTATAAGGTACACTTGTTCACTACATTTAGTGTCGGCAAAAAAACTTGAAAAGATTTGCCGAATTCGACGCCATTGTGAACGTGGGTAACTTCCCCAGCCCACAATGGCCTTAAACTCCAAGAAGAATTCGATTGCAAGAATGCCAAGCGGAAGCCAGCGCAAGCCAATAGAAATAGATTAGCGCATGTCAGAATTGCGGCTGATCAAAAGAGCCTATCTGCTGAAGGCTGTTTGAATCATTGAAGTCGCGAAACCGAAACGGCAGCCCCAAAAGCAAGTTCACTCCTTCCGCCACGACTACTCTTTCGAGCCAAGCAATGGAATCGTCGCCATCGGCGTATTGGTCGGCCCGCTTCGATCGAGGTAGCTGGAAAACACAATGACTTTTTCAATGTTGCAGAAACCACCATCGTGACGTCGCAGCTTGTCCGCCTTTTCCAGCAACGCGTCGTTCCACCGCCCACCACGTTTTAGCTTGCCCAGCGTCATGTGCGGCAAATACTCGTTTCTGTCTTTATTGACGCCCCAATGCGAAAGGACGTCTTCAACCGATTTGTTAAGAGCTCGAAAGACATCAGCGCCTTCGTCGACACCAATCCAAATCGTTCGCGGCTGCTCCATGTTGGGAAACCCATTGACCGATTGCAGTGACATCTCGAAGGGCGGGAAATCCTGCACTGCCTGCTTGATCAATTTACATAACTCAGGAACCTCGACATCAACCACGTCGCCAGCGTAGTTCAATGTGACATTCAGATTTTCTTTCGCGACCCAGTTGTATCCGGCCTGACAAACCGCCATCCGATCCACGATGCTCGCGACGTTTCTAATGACTCGTTCGGAGGGCTGAACGCCAATGAATGTTCTGATGCTTGCCATCAAAGCATCATAAATGGTGATCGCCGATTGCGGAATGCGTGCAAACCGTCTTTCAACAAAGACACTCCCAGCCAATCCCAGGTGCAACCCTGGATCGGCTCTACACGGATCGGCTCAAATCGCCGCGTGTTGCAAGTCCATCCGCGTGTTGCAGGTTCATCCGCCTGTTGCAGGTTCATCCGCCTGTTGCAAGTCCACCCTTTTGACGGATAATTACGGAGTTCCAGTTTTCCCTTTGATTTTAACGACGAGCCGCAGGCTCACATCCAGTACAGAAAGAACATAGCCGTGGCAGAAGCAGTAAAAAAGTACGACGTTTTTGGAGTTGGCAATGCAATCGTCGACACATTGGCGCAAGTTGACGATCAGTTGATTCAAGATTTGGGAGTCAACAAGGGCGGCATGGCCTTGATGGATTCAGCGAACCAAGCCAACGTCCTGACCAAACTCGAGAACGCTAAACTGCAACTGGCATCTGGTGGATCCGCCGCCAACACGATGGTCGCAGTTGCCCAAAGCGGTGGAACGGGAACTTACACTGGCAAGG
>CAZPTT010000286.1:0-3072 GCA_964589435.1 uncultured Pirellulaceae bacterium | reverse complement strand
CAAAGTTCCGGTTCTTCATGTGAGCCGTTTGGGCGCTAGCCCCGGTTTTTCGGACAAATCCGTGGCTAGCGCCCAATGGCTCATCCTAAAATCAAATTGGAACAATGCACTAGAGAACATTCAGACGACTACTCGTCCGTCACACAACCCTCGGAGGCAGACTTAACGTTTTTGATGTACTTATACAAAGTCCCACGAGTTGCTTTGAAAGCCGGAGCCACCCAAGCTTTACGGCGCTCGGCTAACTGGTCTTCATCTAGGTCAACGTCCAAACGATTCTGCTCGGCATCGATCGTGATTTTGTCGCCGTTTTGAACCAACGCCAACGGGCCGCCATCTTGCGCTTCAGGAGTGATGTGACCAACGATGAATCCGTGGGAGCCACCTGAAAAACGGCCATCGGTCAATAACGCGACGTCATTTCCCAACCCCGCGCCCATGATGGCCGATGTCGGAGTCAGCATTTCCGGCATTCCCGGTCCGCCCTTGGGCCCCTCATATCGAATGACAACCACATCGCCTTTTGAGATCTTCTTCTGTTCCAGCGCCGCGACCATTTCTTCTTCCGATTCGAATACGTTGGCAACGCCTGTGAAGACTTCGCCTTCTTTCCCCGTAATTTTTGCGACCGAGCCTTCCGGAGCCAAATTGCCGTTAAGAATTTGAATGTGGCCCGTCGGTTTGATCGGGTTATCCAAGGGCCGGATAACTTCCTGGCCGGGCGACAAATCCGGAACCTCGGCAAGGTTTTCCGCGATCGTCTTCCCAGTCACCGTCAAACAACTGCCGTCGATCATTCCATTTGCCAACAAGAATTTCATGACAGCGGGAGTGCCGCCGACCTGGTGAAGATCTTCCTGAACAAACCTTCCGCTTGGTTTCAAATCAGCAAGAAACGGAATTCGATCGCTGACCGATTGAAAATCCTCGAGCGTCAACGAAACATCAACCGAGCGCGCCATGGCGATCAAATGCAAAACCGCATTGGTTGATCCGCCCAACACCATTAGCGTGACGATTGCATTTTCGAATGCAGCGCGAGTCATAATATCGCGGGGCTTAAGATCCATCTCCAATAATTTCAGGATTGCAGCGCCTGCTCGATGACACTCGTCGATTTTGTCCGGGTCTTCGGCCGGAATCGAGGAAGAGTAGGGGAGAGACATTCCGAGCGCCTCGATCGCGCTGGCCATCGTGTTGGCCGTGTACATTCCTCCGCACGCCCCAGCGCCAGGGCAAGAATGCTTGACGATTTGCTCACGCGTTTCATCATCGATCGAGCCCGCCACAAACTCGCCAAAGCATTGAAATGCGGAAACGATATCCAGCTTTCGATCGCCCAGACGCCCAGCCCGAATCGTACCGCCATACACCATCAACGAAGGGCGATTGAGACGGCCCATCGCGATCAAACAACCAGGCATGTTCTTGTCACACCCCGGCAACGCGACACAAGCGTCGTACCATTGACCGCCCATGATGGTTTCGATCGAGTCAGCGATTAAATCTCGTGACTGAAGCGAAAAACTCATGCCATCGGTTCCCATCGAAATGCCGTCACTGACACCGACCGTATTAAACCGCATACCGACCATGTTGGCAGCAACGACGCCACGTTTGACTTCGATCGCCAGCTTGTCCAAGTGCATATTGCAGGTATTGCCTTCGTACCAAACGCTGGCGATCCCAATTTGCGGCTTGTCCATGTCTTCACGAGTCAAGCCAGTTCCGTACAGCATCGCTTGAGAAGCACCCTGAACTTTGGGTTGAGTGATCCGGCTGCTGTATTTGTTGAGTTGCGTCATGGCTTCATCCTCAAACCGAGTTCATTACTTGATTGCGTTATTCATCAAAAAAACCCCTGACGGTCAAGCGAACGTCAGGGGCATCATCTTCAGATGTAGTCAGGCGAAGAATGCCGTCAAGCAAAGTCTTCGCCGTCAGGATTCATCACTGCTTGGATGATCGCAACATGCGTCACCGATCAGCAAGCAACGTTGGTAGATTAAGCATCCGCTGCGGCAACGGCAGCTTCTTCTCCGTCTGCAGCGGCCTCAGCTTCAGCAGCGGCGGCGGCCAACAAAGCGGCTGGATCTTCGCCGGCGATGATTTGATCAAGCTGTCGGCTCATCACGCCAACGACTTTGTCACGAACGCCATCACTGAAGGTTCCAAGATTCGTCGCAACTGAAATTGGCCCTTCATACTTGGCATCGAGCAGGTGCTTGGTAAGCAGAACTGAGAACGATCCAATCGCGTCGCCGGGCAATTTGGTGCGAGCGTTCTTGCAGATGTTTGCCAAATCCGCATCGGCGGAAACGTCACCCAAGCGGACTTCGGTGATAGATTCGGTTGGGTTCAGTTCCTTGAGCTGCTCAATTGTTCCACCGCCAACAACCCACTCCCAACAGTCAAGAGCCAATCCAACGTTGGCTTGACCAGTCTTGGCGAGCGTTAGGATCTCTTCAGCCGTTTGGACAAACTTGAATTCGCCTTCCGCGTCTTTGATAGTCGACGCTTGCAATGAAACGCCCAGCTTGATTCCGTGAGCCTCAAACGCTTCACCGATCTCACGCAGGCGAGTTTGGTGCTGCTCAAAGTTCTCTTGAAATGTCAAAGTCGAACTGGTCGGCTCAATCTTGATATAGCACCGTTTGGCGTTCAGGCTGTTTGCCAAATCGATGATGGTTTCCAAATTGGCAATGGAGGATTGATACTCGTCGTCCGTTCCACCGAGGGCAGCGGGCAGACAGAACGTTCCCATGTCAATTTTTGCACTTTTCAGGAATTGGCAAGCGAACTCTTTTCCAAGTGCGTCGTGACGTCCCACCAAATCTGAAATGTCAACTTCGACACCGTTAAAATTGTGTGTCAGTGCAAGTTCGATCAGCTCGTTTTGCTTGCCAGAAACACCAAGGCCTTGGCTATTTAGAATCTTATACATAGTGATTATCTCCTCGTATGCGAACAGAGCGCGATTTGGCATCAGCGCTGTATGGGATCACCCTCGTTTCGAACCCGTCTCACCGAATTTGAACGAAAACTGGGGTCATTCTTGAAGTTTGAGAATCC
>CAZPTT010000285.1:0-3147 GCA_964589435.1 uncultured Pirellulaceae bacterium | reverse complement strand
GGGTTGAGTGAAACGACACCCACGGATCATGTAGGCATAACTTTTGACCCCGAAGGTGGTCACAGCTGGATTTGCTTCGACACCCTACGGGGTCGCCAAGAGATCGTTACCCGGGTTGCTCACTGCGTTCAAACCCCCGGCTACAAGCTTGAATCCTTTCAGGATAAAAATTGATGGCGGTGTTCACCGAAAAGTGTCGTTACATGTATCGCTTCGCCAACCATAAGATAAGCACGTACCCTGCTCCGACGATAAAGCTCCACTTCATAACGCGGTTGAGTCTTCGCTCTTCTTTATGCAACGCTAATCCATTGGCGTGACAGAAGATTCCTCGAATGTGACAATAGCCTGCCAGAATCCCTGCTGTCTGTCGAAACGGAATATTGCTGAACACGCCGTTGGCGAACAACGGTCTGCGAATCGGAATTTCGAGATAGTCTGCTGACCACGCAATCCCCCAGTAAAAATTATCAAGCGCGTCGCCGATAAAGCTGATAGCGACGCCAATGATAAACCACTGAATCGCGCTTCGATTCTCATTTAGCATCGCCTGCCAAGCCAGCCGGTATAGCTCCCACACCACCCAAACGCAAAACACGATCGTCGGAACAGTTAACAGCAATGAAGCTTGCTGAGCAGCAGGGCGAAGCATATCTAAGTACTCGTTCATTTTTTGGCCTCATGGATCGCCTTGATCAGTTCATCGCAAACCGTCGTGATTCGAGCATCGCGCAGTTTTGCGTACTCACTCCAAGCGTCTCTCTCGGAACGATGTTTGTCACTGAGTTCACTAACCGTCTCCGCATGGGTCTTGGTGATGGACTCAAATTTCTCCGTTGCCAAATGGATCAACCTCCAAATTAACGCGAAGCTCAAAATAATGACGCCGATGGAAACGCCGTACTCCCAGACGGAACTGGGCATCTCAGTAATCGGTGACATTTGACTTTCCGTTTCGGAAGTTGTGTTTGGATCTATTTGGAACATGGGTCAGCCTTAATAAATGGGTCGCAACTCGATGCAAGCTCGCCATTGAGGCTGCCCTGTTTTGTTTGTGTTGTGCGTGATACTTCAAGCGTTTACCGGAACTTGCTTGAATATTGGTCTTAGAAGAACCAGTACTCCGGATCGCGAACCCAATCTTCAACTTCCGGAACACCGAATCCGAACCGGTCGTCTTTCCCCAGTCCGCCCCGATCCTCGGCATGGTTGCGAATGAACTCGCGCATCCCGCTTACCGTTCGCAAATAGGAATCGTGTGGGCGACTGGCCATCGCACAAGCGATCAAACCTGCTGCAGCCGGCGTCGCCATCGAAGTTCCCGACATCACCTGATACTTGTTGCCTGGAACGGTCGATAGAACTTCCTCTCCCGGCATCGCGATATCAACCTCTGGGCCACCGCTGGAAAAATCAGCGATATCACCATCGCGACGATACGCCGCCACACCGATCGTTTGTTTGGACGCGCCGGGATGAGACACTGTCGATCCACGACCTGGCCGAAAGCCGCTGTTGCCGGTTGCAGCGACGACCAAAATTCCGGCTTCGTTCGCCGAGACAATCGCATTCTCTTGTGATTCGTCAAATGGGCCACCGAGCGACATGCTCATGACACATCCGACAAAATCCTGTTTACGTTTTGTCCACTCTTCGATCGCTTTGCGAATGCCGGTGCGAATCCAAGTCGTCAAGCCGCTCCCCCGATCGCCGAGAACTTTGATATGGGCAAGCGTTGCTCCGGGAGCCCAGCCAACCACTCCGTTTTCATCGTTTCTCGCGGCTACGATTCCGGCACAGTGAGTCTGATGCGCGTTGCGATCAAACTCGGTTCGAGAATCGGTGAAGTTGTATGTAAACAGTGGCTGGGGAAGATCGCTGTGTTGCGGAACCCCGGTGTCGAGGATGATCACCAAAACACCTTCACCTGCGCTCCGTTTCCAAAACGCGGGCATATTGCGTTCTTTCAGTCCCCAATCAATTTGTTGTGAAAGAGACTGGGCGTCCATCGGTGCACTGTCCAGCCGTACCGGCGGTAGAAAGTACTCAATCATTGCTCGCTGCCTTTCTGAGACCTGCCGCTGCGGCGCGGAGGTAAATTGCGTGTTGTTTTGAAGTGGTCAAATTCAGATTTCTGAACTCGGTTTGCATGGCCCGTCCAACGGGATCCCAGTCACGAATAAGTGAACCCAGCACCTTCGCGTTTTCACTCGACAAAGTGACCCACACATCGCGTGGCGTAGCGATTCTTCCTTCATCACAAAGTTCTGCGATCGCATCAAAACGATCGGCGATTTGCGGCGACTTAGCCTGAGCTGTTGGATTCAAGATGATCTTCCAAGCGTCCGCGACAGCCGCATAGATTCGCAATTTGGTTAAGTCAGGGCTTGGATCAGGATTTGGTTTGGGAGTCGGATTGGGGTCTGGTGTCGGCTTCGGATCAGCGATTGGATTGGGATCTATTGGATTGGGCAAAGGCCCGCCACGAAAGTCTTCGACCTTCATCCTCCGCCGCAATTGCCGAGTCACAATTCGCCCGTCGATGACTTGCTGAGCCAACAGCAGAACCACGACTTCGCTCGCCGGCTGACAGCCAACCGAGAAGATCAGTCGCCGACCTTGGTCGACCTGTTCGTAATCGAGATCCGATGGTTTGAGGACGATCCAGAACGGTGATTCCTCCGGTGCGATCTCAGCGTTAAGCCTTACTAACTGCCCAGCTTGAATTTCCAACGGGCCGTCAATATTGAGTGAATTTTGCTGGCCATTGGCAAAGGATATTGGGATCGTCAGCAGCACGAGGGCCGCCTGGATCAGTATTCGTTTCTTGTTCATGATTCTTCTCATTTCCAAAGTGCGTTACCGAAACACGACTCCAAAACGTGAGCTGGAGCCGTGCCTTGGTGCTGGCATTTCATCGGGGTTTGCCTTAATCCACGAACAGAGTTTCGTCTTCAAACAACTCACGAGTCGTTTCGACGCTGCCAAACAGGCCAATGATCTGCTCGATAATTTCGATCAGCATCGGGCCATTGGTGACGAACCACTGCAACAGTTTCAACAGGTTATCCACCAGCAACTGGCCATCTTTCTCAAGCACGCTGAAAGCTCCGCTGGTCACGCCGAAGCGGCGGGCTTCCCCCATCG
>CAZPTT010000284.1:2707-3153 GCA_964589435.1 uncultured Pirellulaceae bacterium | reverse complement strand
TGGCTTTCATAAAAACCAAGCTTAAGCTTTTGGTCAGCTAGGTCGTGGAAGCAGATCATCTGCGGATCGTCGGTCGGATCGTAAGGCAGGAAGCGATGAATGCGATAACCCTGAGCCAATCTCGTCATCAGTTCATCCGACAGCTCTTCGCCAACTTCGTGCTGAAGATAGATATTGCGATTGAGTTCCGCTTCGCGATTGAGTCGAGGGATGCCCAGTTTGTAAGATTGGTCATTGACCAGTCTTGTGCCGAAGCCATTTGTTTTTGCGATGACATGAGGCCTGTTGTCTCTATATTCCACGCCGGTTGCGAATTGGGAGCCGCAGAATAGGACGACGTCCGCTCTTTGAAAATCGTCAAGGGTAGATCTGAAACCAAGAAGCTCCTTCAGCTCTTTTTCAAGCTTGTTCTTGTCACTTTCCAACTCTTGCTTGTCGGTCTTTAA
>CAZPTT010000284.1:0-2697 GCA_964589435.1 uncultured Pirellulaceae bacterium | reverse complement strand
GTCTTTAGTTGGAGAATTTGATCTCGAAGCGCTTTCATCTCTTCGTCGAGGTCTGATTTTTGGTCTTCTAGTTGGCGAAGGCGATCGTCAGTTCTCTGGCCGCTTGAGGGCGACTCGTTTGTAATAGGTTGGACAGTCGTTTGGCTGTTATTCTTTTTCTGCATCAAAAGCATCGCTGCTAAAAACGCAATCGCCATGCCCGCAATTGAAAGAAGAATCCAGAAAGCATTGTTCTGGGAAGGCCGATGCGCGACGGAACTACGATCGGTCGTACCGGGAGTGACAATGACTGGTGGATCAGGTGTTTCGTTTGTCATATGTCTGCTTGACAGTGGAGGAGGCAGGGACAACGAATTAGTCTAGATCAGATCTCTGGCCTTTTGAAGAGAATGTGCCCTTGTTAGATAGATTCCTCCCCACATTGCACTGTTAGGCGAAATTCGCAAACGCAGAGGCGGCGTCTTGGCCGAAAAATCAGTTTTGTGTTTCCCCCGGCTTCGCAGGGTGCGGCGATTGGAAGCAATTTAGAGAGAGTGCGCCGATTGGTTAAAAGTTGGCGAAACACGCTAACGAGATGTCGTGGAATCTGGCGACGCGTTTTCGGGGAGGGTAATTTTTTGGAAAGCTTAATCGCTTTGCTTAGATCGGAGTCTGGCGTTCTTGCCTTTTCGAGGTCGTCTTTTTTTGCCGGAGCCATTACTGGCGGAGGTACTTCCGGCTGAAGCTTTGCTTGAGGCCGCCGGTGAATTCGAGCCGGCACGTCGCCTTGACGAAGAAGTCGTGGCAGAACTGTTAGTACTCGAATTGCCGGGGCGTCCTGATTTCGGCTTTCGTTTGGCCTGCGTATTTCGTCGTCCGTTCGACTCGTTGGATCGTTCTCCGCCAGCGCTCGCGGATGTCGAAGTCCGCCTAGTCGATTTCCCCCCTCGGCTTCCTTGTTTTCGGTTGCCCGGCTTCCGGCTGCTTGAACCACTTCGATTCGAATTTCGGTTTCTTCTTCCGTAAGGAGAACGCCGTTTGCGTTCGTTCGGATCAGACGAGTCAAGTTCTCGGGGCTGTCCATCAGGCAGTGGGATCGTTTGGCCGATCAATTTTTCGATCGCCACGAGTTCTTTTCGTTCTGCACGTGAACAAAATGAAATGGCGATTCCTTCGGCTCCCGCCCGTCCCGTTCGCCCAATGCGATGAACGTAGCTTTCGGGTTCGTTCGGCAAATCGAAGTTGATTACATGAGAAACACCGTCGATGTCGATACCCCTCGCCGCGACATCCGTCGCGACAAGTACTTTCACGTAGCCATTTCGAAAGGCGTCGAGTGCTCTCTGCCGTGCCCCTTGTGACTTGTTTCCGTGAATTGCAGCCGCTCGAATTCCGTCACGACCTAAACGCTCGGCAACCAGATTGGCTCCTCGTTTGGTACGTGTAAAAACGATGGCGCGATCTACGCCTGCTTCGGTTAGCGTTTTTTGTAAAAGGCGTTGCTTGCCACTTTTTTCAACCAGCATCAGCCGTTGCTGAATTCTTTCGACACTGGTTTGTTTCGGCGTGACGTTGACGCTGATCGGATCGGTCAACAATTTTCTGGACAGTTCAGTGATATGCGGCGGCATGGTCGCCGAGAAGAACAACGATTGCCGGTCGCGGGGAAGTTTCTTGATGATGCGATTCAGATCCGGCAAGAAGCCCATATCGAGCATTCGGTCGGCTTCATCTAAAACGAAAAACTCAAGTTCATTCAGCTTGATAAAACCTTGGTTCATCAGGTCCAGCAAACGCCCGGGGGTGGCGATCAAAATTTGCGCGCCGCGGGCAAGGGCCCTCACCTGGTTGCCTTGTTTCACACCGCCGTAGACCAGAACGGTCTTCAGTTTTAAATGCTTCCCATAGGTCGAGAAACTGTCGTTGATCTGAATTGCCAACTCTCTCGTAGGAGCAAGAACGAGAACGAGGGGACGGTTAGGTTTGGCTGGGAGAATTTCACTTCCCAGTTCGTTGAGAATAGGCAGCGCGAAAGCGGCGGTCTTGCCGGTTCCGGTCTGAGCGCAACCAAGGACATCCCGGCCATCTAATGCAGCGGGAATTGTTTGAGCCTGAATCGGTGTCGGGATCTCGTAGTTTTCTTCTTTTAGGGCCTGACGGATTGGCGGGATAAGATCAAGTTGCTTAAAAGTCTTCAATGTCTTTCTTTCGTAAACTCCCGATTGGGAGTTGATGAGTTGCAGCGGCTATCTGCTTAGAAGGTGTGGCCGCAATCGCAAGCCTTGCGTCGGACGTGGGCTTCGTTGCCACACTTGGGGCATTTCTTTTTCGTCCAAGTTGAAGGCTTGGCCGCATTGGCTTCCTTCTTGCGATCAGCTTTCAGCTTTTCAGCGCGGGCAGAGTCGGCTTGATAGACAGCGCACTGTGGATGGATTCCGCCGGGGGAATAGGATCGCTTGTTGCAGATTGGACAGGTGTTGCCACTTTGTCCAGTATCTTTTTTCGTCATCGCGTCGCCCTTTTCGAAGCAGGTGCGTGTTGAGTTTGGACTAAGGCAATTTTGCCTTGAGGAAACTTTGTTCGTTGGAAGCATCCAGCGAAAACAACCCGCAGAATATTGCGCATTCCAATTTGATGGAAAACCGATCAGCGGAATGCGATGTGGGGAACCGAACGGATGCCCGGCTTCTGTTTCGTTCGCCGTGAGTCGCAAAGCAT
>CAZPTT010000283.1:0-3168 GCA_964589435.1 uncultured Pirellulaceae bacterium | reverse complement strand
GTTCACATTTCTCACTACGGTCGAATTTGCCCGATTGAGACGCCGGAAGGCACGAACATTGGTTTGATTTCAAGTTTGGCGATTTACGCCAGCGTCGACGATTATGGTTTCTTGGTCACGCCTTATGCGGTGGTCAAAAAAGGAAAGATCACAGACGAGGTTGCTTGGCTGCGAGCCGATGAAGAAACGGAAGTCAACGTGGCTCCAGCGGACACCAATGTTGAGAACGGCACGATCGTCGGCTTGAAGCAGTTGGGCGGAAATATTCTCGCCCGATTCCGTGCTGACTTTGAATTGGTCGCTCCGGAAGACATTTCGTATATCGACATTGCTCCCGCTCAAATGGTTGGTGTTTCGGCCGGATTGATTCCGTTCCTTGAGCATGATGATGCGAACCGAGCTTTGATGGGTTCCAACATGCAGCGTCAAGCGGTTCCGTTGTTGGTGGCTGAGCCGCCGATCGTTGGAACCGGGATGGAGCGACAGGTTGCCGAGAACTCGAGCATGTTGATTCGTGCCAAGCGAGCCGGCAAAGTCACTTACGTCGATTCAACGCGAATTGAAATTGGCAACGATGTTTACGATCTGAAGAAGTACGTCGGCTTGAACGAACGTACTTGTCAGAATCAAAAGCCGTTGGTCATGAAAGATGAGCGAGTCGAAAAGAATCAAGTCATTGCTGACGGTGCGGCGACTCATAACGGTGAGTTGGCACTTGGTCGCAACGTGTTGGTCGGCTTCATGTCGTTCGACGGTTGTAACTACGAAGATGCGATCATCATTAGCGAAGAGCTGGTTCAGAACGACACTTACACTTCGATCCACATTGAAGAGTTCGATGTCGAGGTGCGTGAGACGAAGCTTGGACGTGAAGAATTCACTCGTGACATTCCCAACGTCAGCGAGAAGGCATTACGCAACCTTGATGAGAATGGAATCATTCGCGTCGGTACTTATGTGAAGCCCGGCGACATTTTGGTTGGTAAGGTTTCTCCGAAATCGAAAACAGAATTGACTCCGGAAGAAAAACTTCTTCACGCGATCTTTGGTCGTGCTGGTGAAGACGTGAAAAACGATTCACTGGAAGTTTCATCCGGTATCGAAGGCATCGTGATTGATGCCCAACGGTTCTCTCGTCGCATGAGTCTTTCGGAAGAAGAAAGAAAAGTCTTCGAGAAGGATCTGAAAGCCGCCGAGGCTGACGGCAATGATGATATCGCCCAAGCATTTGGGACGATGATCGAGGAAATGGAAAAGGTCGTTGGTAAAACGATGACCGACGAAGATGACACACCATTGGTGCGTGATCAGGATCCGAAATTCGTCGCTGAAAAAGCCGCCAATTTCCGCTTGGCTCCCGTGACCGATGGAATGCGAAGTGAAGACAAGATTTCGAAACTGGCCGACCTCTACAAAGAACATTGGCCAAGCATTGAGAAAGTCATTGACGAACGTGATCGTACCGTCAACAGCATGAAGCGTGGTGATGAACTTCGCAGCGGCGTGTTGCAGATGGTTAAGGTGTACATCGCGACCAAGCGTACGATCTCGGTCGGTGACAAAATGGCTGGTCGTCACGGTAACAAGGGTGTGATTTCAAAGATCCTTCCTGTCGAAGACATGCCTTACCTTGAAGACGGAACTTCGGTTCAGATTATGCTGAACCCGCTGGGTGTTCCGTCTCGTATGAACGTTGGACAAATTCTTGAGACGCACCTTGGATGGGCCGGATCGAAGCTTGGCTTCCAAGCGATCACGCCAGTGTTCGATGGGGCGACCGAGAAGGAGATCAACGATTGTCTGGCCGAAGCTGGCTTGCCGGCACACGGAAAACACTCGTTGTACGACGGCCGAACGGGTGAGAAGTGTACTCAGGAAACAACCGTCGGTTACATCTATATGTTGAAACTGCATCACTTGGTTGACGACAAAGTTCACGCTCGCAGCACCGGGCCGTACTCGTTGATTACGCAGCAGCCACTTGGTGGTAAAGCTCGCTTCGGTGGTCAGCGATTTGGCGAGATGGAAGTTTGGGCTTTGGAAGCTTATGGAGCCGCTTACATCCTGCAGGAATTGCTGACTGTTAAGAGTGACGATGTCGAAGGCCGAACCAAGATTTACGAATCGATGGTCAAGGGCGAGAACACGCTCGAAGCCGGTACGCCGGCCAGTTTCGATGTGCTTACCAACGAGATTCGCGGCTTGGCACTCAACATGCAATTAGAGAAACGTCGCGGTTAATTCCTGCGACTGGAACCATCACTGGCCGCCTGCGTGCTGCCAGTGATGTGCGTCTTTCGAGCATCATCCGGTTCGTGTTTCCCAATCGAATCGAAAATCCCAAACAACAACTTGCTATCTACAATCTGGCGGACAGAAAATTTCGAAATCGAAATTCTCTCCAATCGACTTGGCTTCCAGATTTAGCGACTAACCACGATAAGGTGAAATTTTATGGCAACTGCCGACACCACTTATGATCGCGTTAATGATTACGCTTCGGTGAAAATTTCTTTGGCCCGTCCTCACGACATCCGCAGTTGGTCGATGGGCGAAGTCAAGAAGCCTGAAACCATCAACTACCGTACCTACCGGCCAGAGAAAGATGGTTTGTTCTGCGAGAGAATTTTCGGACCTGAAAAGGACTGGGAATGCGCCTGCGGTAAATACCGCGGTATGAAATACAAAGGCATGATTTGCGACCGTTGTGGTGTGAAGGTGACTCACTCACGCGTCCGTCGTAAGCGAATGGGCCACATCGAATTGGCCGCTTCCGTCGTCCATATTTGGTTCTTCAAAGCAATGCCCAGCCGTTTGGGTAATTTGCTGAATATGAAAACAAGCAGTCTTGAAAAAGTGATTTACTTTCAAGACTACGTTGTCACCGATGCCGGTGATACCGATCTCGAGCGTCAACAATTGCTGACTGAAGAAGAGTACCGCGCCGCACGCGCCGAATTCGGTGACGGAAGCTTCACGGCAAGCATGGGTGCCGACGCGATTCGTCTCTTGTTGGCGGAACTGGATCTAGTTCAGCTTTCAAGTGACCTGCGTATCGAGCTTGCCGAAACCGGTTCAAAGCAAAAGCGTAAAGACCTCACAAACCGATTGAAAATTGTTGAGTCGATCCGCGACAGTGATAACAAGCCGGAGTGGATGGTGCTGGAT
>CAZPTT010000282.1:0-3176 GCA_964589435.1 uncultured Pirellulaceae bacterium | reverse complement strand
GTACTCGCCATCGTTGGCACTGCCGGCAAACATATCCGGAGAAATAACAATGTCACTTTCCATGTAGCCGGCATCAATGCCGCCAACTTGTGGAAGCTGGTTCATCACGATTCGGCGATTCATGCCATCGTAATGGTAGACGGCAACTTGATCGCCAGAATCCTCCAAGGCAACGAGTCGATGCCAGGCATCCCAAGTCGCATCGTAGCCACTGGTCAAATCAGCGGGCTGCGGAATCGTCGTCATGTTCCCAGCTGCATCGTGCGTTGGTGTTACCCAGGCATCACCAACGGTTTCGGTGATATTCGTCACTTCGTTGACATTGTTATGCGAGCGAGTTTGCGTGACCGCATCAATGTCCGTCTGCGTGAAGCCTTTGAAGTTGCCGGTTTCATCCAACGTGAAACTTTGCGTCATTTCGGGCGAAGCGATCGCATCGCCACTGGTATTGAGCAAACCGGTTTTGAAGCTGTTTAGACGATTCAGTTCGTCAAATCCGAACAGACCATCAACATCCGGATTGGAGCCAGTGCTGACCAAGTTCCGCTCGTTCAAGCGATTGCTGACTCGGTCGTAGTCATACTCAAACCGAACCAAATCGGTCGAACCCTTCTTCCAACGCAGATCAATAGCGTTGCGTAAGGAAGAGCGAAGACTCAACCGCGTCATGAAGTGGAGTTTTGTCGTTGGAGCAGCGTACGTGCTTGTCTTGTGGTTGATCAAATACTACGGGGTTTAACTGAAGCCGGTTTCAAAACCAAAGTAGCACGATTCTCCGAGTCGGTTTCGCAGCTAAATACGACTTGGAAAGGGGCGTATCCTACGATCCGCGTTGCTTAAGCGATCTACTTTGAAACAACGGTTACATGCTTTGCCGCACCTCCGGCGACGCAAGAGAACTCTTTGCCGATCGTCAACAAATACACAGCTTGAAGTAATTTAGACATAGTAGTTCGCCTCTCCGAGGCGATAGGTTTACGGCAAACGGCTCGGAGAGCCGAGCTACTTTGAAACAGCGGTTATATCCTTGGAAACAGGACGCGGCTGGCAGGATGAGCCACTCTTCGAATCGGTTTCGAAGCTACTCGGAGAGTCGTTCTACTGTCACAAACCGGGTTTTGAAAAGGACTCTAATAAATCACCGACCGATTTGGTAATGCCTGAACTTATGTCGATGCATCATCCAGCGAAAATCGCGATTCACTTTTCATCACAGTGCAGGTGTCGGGAAACGTATGAAATGAGCGAACTAGAACGTGGCTCTTAAACGATTGCACGTTCATGTAGCTGATGGCACCGAAGGCAATCCGTCCATTGGATTGGAACCGGTGAACCAAGCCTTCGCATTCGATCTTCTCACCAAGCTGCTGTTGGATCGTGACAAAAATCTTCGGCTTGACCGCTTCTAAATTCACGCTTGATTGATAGCGGATGATGTCATTGTATTCGGACTTGTTCTCGTCGTTCTTTTGGATCGGGTGCGAGATCAAAACTTGTTGGGTTGGCAGCGGATGGTTGGAGCTGGCGCTGACTTCCGCAAGTACCGAGTCTTGGTGGCGAAAGCAGATCAAATGACCGTCTGATGTGATGTTCAGAGTCAGTTCGTAAAGGTCGCGAACATAGGTTCGGCTTTCGCAGATCTCAAACAACTCCGGATGCACACTGCGCCCAAAGAGGTTGAAATTGAGTTCGTTAATTTTCGGCCGGACAGTTAGCACAACAGGCTCTCTCAAAACGAAACAGTAAAGCAGTGAGTTCTACTTTGACATAAAAACGCGATTAGGGAAATCGAACTTTTGGATCAGCAATGTAAGTTAAAAGATGGTAGCAACATTTTATTCGAGTTGATTCTTTATCTCTTACCAATCAATTATAGCTCCTTGATTTGGGGTGAAAGTTTTTTAAAAGAGAATACGAAAAAGCTGGGATTCTTTGTTGACACAATGGCCGCAGAGCGAACGGCAAGCTTGCTCGATTTTGATCGGGGAATTCCAGCTTCTTCGGCCGGAATTAAAGTTGAGCCAGAGCTGAGTTAGAGCTGAGTTAGAGCGTCGAATGCGACATGCGCTCCAACGGCGATTCCGAATCCGCGAAATAAAAATAAAACACAAAAAACGATGCTGGCGGTGAAGCGAAAAAAGAAACTGGACAGTTCGAATTCTGCACCCGCCGGATTGATGATGTCATAGTGCAAGGTTGCAAACACAACACTCACCACAAGCATGCCCAGCACTGTTCCCATTTTTGGATTCGTCAGACGCGTCGCCCAGGCGATGGCAGGCAATAGAAGGATTAGCCGGAAAAAGACTTCCTCGTAAATTCCGCTGCCGATGAACGCCATCAGAGTCGCCAACCTCGCGGCCGGGGCGACGACCATGGAGCCGTTGTCAGTGGAGGCAATTCCAATTGAATGGGCTTCTATCGTCGCTGGAATCGCAGTCACCAGCGATGAATGCGAAGATAAATGAACGGCGTTGGCGATCCAAAACAGAATCAGTCCAAGGCCCAATGCTTCCAAAGCCATGCCGGTTAATACTGGCCAACGGACGCGCCAGTGGTCATCAATGCGGTGATGCCAAGCCATCATGATCGCGGTGGTGATCAGCGGCAGCAGAATCAATTGGCCGAATCCAAGGCTGCTGAGAAGTTGATCGAGCCATTGATCGACGCCGCTTCGCAGGCCCGCACGGCCAAGCATCATCGTGCCGATTTCATAGGCCATGATCAAAGGAAACACGAATGCCAAACAAACAAGTGGACGCCGGGTTTCCGATTGGTAGCTCGATTGTTCAACGCTCGCGGCGGCTGCTTTCTTTTGTTGAGCCGATTCGATTTTGGCTTGAATGACGGCCTCGATCGTTCTTGGCTCGGCCGATTGGGGTTCAGTAGAGTTGGATCGAGTTGGGTTGGATTGAGGCGAGCCAATTTGTTTTGAATTAGCTTCAGGTTTTTTGGATTCGCCGTTTGATGCGTCAATCGATGCACCGTCGAGTAGGTTGGTTGAACCAGGAGCGTCAACGAATCTGCGTTTAGGTCGCTGGCGACCTGCAAGTGGGAATGTTGGTACGGGGCGGTTGAGTACACTGGCAAGCAAACCTTCATCACGCTTAACGCGTCGATTGGTTCTTCGTGTTTGCTTGCGGTTTCTCATTGCGTTTGATCAAAGCTGGATCGTT
>CAZPTT010000281.1:0-3225 GCA_964589435.1 uncultured Pirellulaceae bacterium | reverse complement strand
TGAGATGCGATAAAACCACCACAACCCGTTACAAGATATTTGCCTGTCTCACTCAATTCAAAATCTCCTTCATACTAAAAAGCTCTATTCTAACATCTCGACTCAAAACCTTGCACTGCATTTGTGCGAAGGTACAAAAATCGACTGTGTAATTACTCAAACTTAACGGTTGTAGGCCGCTATCAAGGAGCGTCAGCGACGATGATACGGCAAAACACGAGCCAATCACTCAAACTGAAGGTGCCGAAACTGCGCTGCTCTTGTTGCCGCCTACTCTCTTACGATCCGCCATTTGAAGCGACGCGGATTTTGAAAACGCTCAGTTTGAGTAATTGACGACACGCTACCACCGCTTGGCGTTTCAAGTCAGTGGTTTTTTGTTGCTGAGATAACAAATGTTTGCGGCCAATGATTATGTGTCAGGGCGCGGGTCAAACCGGCCACACGTTTGCGGGTTCGAAGCGGCCACTCGATTCGACGTAAGTCTTGTAACTTTTTTGTCAAACGCCCCCATAGCTGGGCGCGGGGCATTCGAAAAAAAAGTTACGTCATTTGGGGTGGCAGAAATAACCCGCAACTTCGTGGCCGCAATCAACCCGCAAACTGACAATTATGACCAATTTTTGTGACCAAAGTTTATGGGTGCCATGCCCTCGCTTGCGTGGGCATGCCTACACAAGAGAAGCATCCTTCATTTCAGGTTCGACAAACCGCCGATTTGAATAAAACCGGTTGCAGTTGTTCGCGAGAAAGCAAGAAGACACCACTTTCGTCAGGAATTTCGCAGGAAAAAAGAAGCTGGCACTTGGCGAAGCGATCACTCGTTCGAGTCAGGCAAATTTCCACTGGAAACAACTTCCCTATCTACTAGTATTCTCGTTCGCGTTTTCACTAGCGTTTCGTTCATGCTGCTCAGCCAAGTCATCTCTGCCAAGCTTTCGAAAACAAATCGCTAGATTACGGTGAATGTTCTTGCTGACCTTGCTGTTGGGCAGGGCTTTTTGAAACTGAGTGACTGCGTCTTGAAAATTCCCTTGCTTCATCAAGATGGTCGCCTGCGTGTCCAAGAATCGAGAATCGTTGGGGCTTTTGCTAAGGGCGGTTTCAGCCAATTCTAGAGCACGATCAAGATCAGGATTTTTTCGATGGGCCAACATCCAGGCCAAATTGTTGACGATGACGGTGAAATTCTTGTCGAGGTTGTACGCCTGCTCAAGATGCCACTCGGCTTTATCTTTTTCATCTTCCATCCAAAGAACATTGCTAAGGGCAAAGTGAGCCATGGAAGACGGCCGGTCACTGGTAACCGAGTCAAGCAATTGCTTCTTGATCGAAGTGGCTTCTTCAGAATCCGGTTGCTTTTGATACAGCGCGATCAGTCGCTGATAAACCGCGACATAGTTTTCGTCCAGCGCCAACGCATTCTGCAGAAAGGCGAATTGCCTTCCAAACCCGTCTTTACGTTTGGCAGACAGGTCGTGTTGCAAGACGAAAAAGTCGGCGGTCGCCCGTTTGATTACTGGTTCTGGTTGCAGCCTCAACCCAGTCAACAATGTTCGCTCCGCCTCAGCATAATTTTCTAACTGTGAAAGAACTTTGGCGAGCGTGACCCGACTTTTGACATCGAGCGGATCTTTTAAGACCAGTTCGCGGTAAGCCGTTTCTGCAGCTCGCAAAGCGGTATTTCGCTGTCCTGTTCGCCCCTTCGACTCGTTGATATTGGCAATCAAGAGTAGAAATTCGGGGTTCGATTCGGATGCATTTTTCAAATAGCCAAGCGCTTTTTCTGTTTCATCAACCGCTAGATAATAAACTGCCCAAGCGCGATCAATCTGCTCGGAAGTCTCCTGGGAGTTGTCCAGGTGATGTTTCAGTTTCCGCAGTGTGAGTGGATCCTTTGATTGTCCGATTCGAGCCGAGAGGTTGACAGCTTTCGCGCGATGGGCTGGCCCAAATCCAATCGCATCATCTGGTGCAAGTTCATCTAAGATCTGACTGGCTTTTTCACCCTCGCCAGTATTGGCCAACGTGAACACCCAATTCAGGCGATCGGAATCGCTTAATATGCCATCCAGCCGCAGGCGGTTAAAGTAAGTTTGGGCTAGAGGATAGTCTTTGTCTTGAATCGCACGATACGCGCCTGCTCGGTAACGTGTCTCAATGGATTTTCCGCGAATGAAAACTTGGCTAAACACGAAACCGAAGAAACAAAACATCAGAAGTGACGGAATCACAAAAAGTAAATCAATTCGGCTACCAACAGAAAGTTCACGAAAAACAATGAACGGAGATTTGAGTAGCAAGATTGGAAAGTAAAGGATGCTCTTGAGGGTTTTCATCGCCCAATAGCCTGTAGCGGGCAACAGGCCGCTGGGCGCAGCAATTTCGTTCTCATGTTTTTCGGGACGATAAATCCAGCGCATGAGAAGTTCAAATGGCAGGAAAACCAAGCGAATCGGAAACAGCAAAATTGGGCCGATGGCGCTCCCAATTGAGATTAGGTTTTCTTTTAAAAATCTAATTGTGTGTCTCCTGTCTACTCAAAAAGAACCGCTGCAAATGTGACTGAATCAAAGCTTGCCGCGTGTTTACTGCGGATCAGAATCAAACCTATTGTTGGGAGAATCGTTTGCTCGTCACTAATTTTTTGCGACAAAATTCAAAAAGTTGGCGAGCATCCTGAAGCTCCTCTGGCGTAATTGGTTTGTCGCTAACCAACATCAATTGGATTTGGGAAATCGGCATTGGTTCACCGTTTCGATTGAGATTGCCGGTGAGCGGAGCGGAAAGCCCAAGGCCAAGTTGGATATTCTTGAAGAACCTAACCCTTGCGGAAAATTCGTTTGCCGGGTGAGCGAGTTGGCCGTCACTTGCATGCGCGGAGAAATAGACATGTCCGAATTCTCCCGGCTTTGCCATCTCCAACCAACTGAGACCCTCCTGTGATGATTTGTCCTCGGCGTATTCATGATTCGAATTTACATCCCAGCCAATTCCACGATAGCAGAGGGTTAGGTCGTGAAATTCTTCGTAAGGGCCGTCCAAAGAAACAATCACTTTAAGCGGCCCCTTTGAGAGCGACCAAATAAATGATTCTGGAGCAAACAAACTGGCTTCTGTTCGTAACTTCTCTTCAAAATTTGTTACTGTCCAGCCGGCAATCGAGCCAAAAAGTTCGGATGCATCCAGCGAAGATAGCTCAAGCGAATCGAAACCGACACGGCC
>CAZPTT010000280.1:0-3253 GCA_964589435.1 uncultured Pirellulaceae bacterium | reverse complement strand
TTTATTGGATTCGGTTACAAACCAACTCGAGATTCGAAAGTTCGAACTGAGATTGGATATCTGAATCAGTTCATCGACCGGGAAAGTGGAGCCGATGGGCTAAATCATATTCTGTCCGTTAACTTTTTCTTTTAAACTACGATTTCAAATCGTCGGTAACGCTTGTTCTTTTCACTGCGACTGCGATTCGATTGCATTCAACTGCGGGAATCGGACTGAACGGAATCACAGTAGGATGTCCCCTTTTCTGGTTCTTGATGTGCTTTTCGCCCTCGCAGATATTGGGCGGTGGTGAATTCGGTTGTTGCCCAATCGTGATGAAATATCACGACCGAAAGTAAGCCCGTTTTCTTGGCCACCAATCGCACGAATACTCACGAATCGGTTTGTGAACAATTCGTGTTCATTGGTTCGATTCGTGGCAAAATGAATCTACGGTCGTGGTTCGATTGCGTCAGCAGCGTTTCTATTTGCGAACGCCTTCGATTGCATCAGTGTTCAAGCTTCGGGCGAAACCGACGTGAAACAAATTCGATCCACCTTATGAAAAATTAGCATCACGCAGAGACGCGGAGGCGCAGAGCCACTAAGCCTGAATCTCAGCGGCTCCGCGACTCTGTGAGATCTTTTTCTTTCTCCGATAAGCATAAAGCTCAGTTGTGAGCACGCCAGCTCGAAAATGATTCGCGCTACACAATTGAAATACCCGACCGAAAGTAAGCCCGTTTTCTTGGCCACCAATCGCGCGAATACTCACGAATCGGTTAGTGAGTAATTCGTGTTCATTGGTTCAATTCGTGGCAAAACGAATCTACCGAGGTGGTTCAGTTGAGTTCGTCTACAACCGCGTCCCCATGCCACTTGGTTAAACTTGGTTGAGATAGAGTGCAATCGAATTGGCTGGCCATTGAGAATGCTCATTCACCTGATGCCTACTCGTCTTCGGCTTTTCCGTTTCTAATTTCGGTCAAGTTCGTTTCGCAGAAGCGAGTCAACATGTCATTAAGTTGAAATATCGCCGCATCTCCCGATGAAGCAATCAGCAGTGGCCCATCCAACTCCACTTTCAAATTGAAGCGATAGTGTTTGGCCTCGGAGTTCGATTTTCTAAGGTCAATTTTCGTCGCCACTTTCTTTCCAGCCTCAACCAACGGCCGCAGCTTCGATTCGAAATACTTACCAGTTTGCTTCAGCGCAAGTTGGCTGGGCTTTCCGTCTTCGTGAACGACTCGAGCCTCCAACGGGATCACAATCTGCTTGACGTCAGCACCTGTCTGCACGCTATCCTGATACGTTGAAACTTTGGTGACATATATCTCTCCATCAACGGCTTCAAGATAAACACATGCCACCTTCGACAACGTCTCTGCCAAACGTTTGCGGTAGACGGTCGCAGCCCCAAACAATTGGAGCATGAACTCAAAACGCTGATCGTTCTTGATTTGGTACTCGAAAGTCCTAGCATAAGTCAGCATCGCACCACGACGTTTCTTCAGCTTCAAAAGATCAATCGTTAGCCAACCATGCTTCGTACGACTAAGCATCATGTTGAGTGACAAGAGCAGATCATCCACGTCACGAGCTGGCGTGATTTTGTCACCTTGCTGAATCCGCCAAGGCTTCAACGTTTGCGTAATTTTTCGTTTCCAACTGTTTGGCTTGACTTCGTTCAAACCTTCTTCTTGATCATCATCGTCTTCCGATTCATCGAAGACCATGTCTTCGGATGGCCGGTCATAATTGGTACTTGCGAAATCATCTGAGACAACCAACCGATGCACCGTCGGCGTTTCAAGAATTGGGTTGTTGGGATCCTTCCACGAAATCAGCCCTTCATCAGTCGTTTTATATGGGCGGAAAGCAATGCGGGCTTCCTTGGACGCCTCATCGAGTTTCTCGTTTTTGTCTTCAAACCAAAGCACTCGCTTAAGAATCAGGTCGGGATATGCGGAGTCTCGCCCAATCTTCCGGACTAGTTCCTGCACGTCTTCTCGAAGATCACTTCGATGGGCAACCACGCCGCGAATCGCTGGCGGATAGTCTTCCTTTTCCGTAACCCAAAAATTAAGTGAACGTTCTAAACGCTGGACGACATCGGCCTCACTAGGTTCATCTTGATGAGATCCATTTTCAGGTGTTTCGTTGGAAGACATAGCGATCCGTGTGGTGAAAGTTCGAGAACACGAGGTGGTTTATCGGGGAAGTTGTTCAATTATATCCCGAATCATTTCCTGCGGCAAAAACAATCGCGATGAGCAACAGGAGAACTGCAGAATCTGCTTCTCTCGTAGCGGAACGGCGCGAGCGGTTCCAAACCGTTGGGCTGTTGGCGCAGCAGGTGGCTTGCGCCACTTCGCCAACAACGACTATGCAGTCCTCCTGCGATGAGCAACCGGGTGTCCGTTCGAAATCGAAAGACGCGAAATATTGCTTGAGATCTCGTTACGGTTATTCCAGTTCTTCGGCCGGCCAACGTTTTACGAGGCTGCCGTTTTGCTCGTTGGCTTCTCGCGGTTTCTGATAAGCACGGCGATGTTGCATGGTGCGCGACAGATCGTCATGTGAATTGATCATCAATCGACTTTCTCCCATTTGCCACGGCAACACATACGCATTGGCCAGTTTGTCGACTTCGCGAAAATAGGCTCGGCTTGATTCAGCGTCCATCTCACGACGGACTAAGCGGGTAACGCGACCCTGAATCTGATCCCACGAATCGACTGGCGGAAAATCGTCTTCGGAAACGAAGAACAATTTTTGCATCCCAGCAACCTCGTCAGTGATCAACCTTTTGGGAAGTGCCCTCAGCATCGCAACGATCACATCAGGAAAACGAGCAATGGCCGTCGCAACGTTCCGATCAACCTCTTGGAAAGGCAAGCGAATTTCCACGACACGGGGTTTTGTTGGGCAACTGCACCCATCGTGGTGATAGTACTCCGCCTGACTTAACTTCCCGTAGCTCGATTTGCCACGGACTTTTCGGTAGCTGGGTTCTGAAGTTCGAACCTGCTGGCATACGACCAAGCCTTCAGTTTCGATCAGTGTCAAAAAAGTTTGGCGATTCTCTTGCGCCAACAAAATTTCATGAAGATAGTCTTCACCCATGCCGGCGGCCGGGCCCAAAATCACTAGCCCAAATGAATGTGGCCGGGAGATCGAAAATCTCGCGCCGCCTATTTCAAGGGTTTCATTTGAAACTGCAAAGCTCATTGATTCAGGCATTCTCCACTCCAAAACGCAATCTGCTGAG
>CAZPTT010000279.1:0-3289 GCA_964589435.1 uncultured Pirellulaceae bacterium | reverse complement strand
TGAGTGAGACAGGCAAATATCTTGTAACGGGTTGTGGTGGTTTTATCGCATCTCAGGTTACACGGATGCTATTGGATCAGGGGCATCATGTTGTTGGAATCGATAACATGAATGACTACTACGATGTTTCACTCAAACAACACCGTGTCGATCACTTGACCAGCGGAGCGAAGGATCCCGACAAATTTGAGTTTGTCAAAATGGATCTGGAGAATCGCGATGAGGTCGCCCAGCTCTTTGATCGGCATCAATATGATGCCGTCATCAATCTGGCAGCCCGCGCCGGTGTCCGCTACAGCATGGTCAATCCGCATGTTTACATGACCACCAATGCAATGGGTAGTTTGAACTTGCTGGAAGAGATGCGGCAGCGCGATGTCAAGAAATATGTCTTGGCATCGACGTCGTCTTTGTATGCCGGTCAAGAGATGCCGTTCGATGAAACGTTATCTGTTAACACTCCCATCTCTTCTTACGCCGCGTCAAAAAAAGCGGCCGAATTGATGGCCTATTCGCACCACTACCTTTATGAGATGGACATTTCCATCTGTCGATACTTCACAGTTTATGGGCCGGCCGGTCGACCTGACATGTGCATTTTTCGATTTATCAAATGGATCGATCAAGGTGAGCCGCTGATCCTCTTTGGAGACGGGACTCAGTCCAGAGACTTCACTTTCGTCGACGATATTGCGCGTGGAACAATTGCCGCGCTCAAGCCCGTTGGTTATGAGATTTTCAATCTTGGCGGAGGCAAACAGCCGATTTCGTTGAATTTGGTCATCGAGAAGCTGGAAAACTTGCTTGGCAAGAAAGCCAAAATCGAATACCAGACTTTTCACAAAGCCGACATCAAATCGACCTACGCGAACATCGACAAGGCGGACAAGATTTTGGATTGGCGACCTAAAACGGGATTGGATGAAGGCCTGGAGGCTTGTGTGAAATGGTATCAAGACAACAAGCCGTGGTCGGAAAACATTGTGCTTCCTTAGCTCTCGTTTTGGATTTTTTGGCTTCTAAGTGGCGACCGCAAACGGACGACTCCAATTGCGACCGCCACTTCGTGGCTTGATGGAGATGCAACACCAACTCTACGGGCTCCCGCCCGCAGCTAAATGCGATCGCTCCTTCGGAGCTATACCGGTCGACTTATTCAAAGCAAGCGTCTGGCGTCGCAGCCACAACGAGCTGGCGGGTGCGGTAAGCTGCTCCTCACACCCCGTGATTTATCAAATCCAACTCAACGACGAGCATCGCTCTCGTGGCCACAAGTGAGAGTGTCTATGCGCTGGAAGATATTGAAGCGGGATTGGCAGCGCCGAATTATCACACGCCAAACCACATCTTGGATTTAAGTCAACATGCCCACGCAAGCGAGGAGCATGGCACCCATTAAACCCCGCTGTCAACTCCGCCCGGTTAGACCACTACTGTTGGGAAATCCAACTTGCGACTTGTTGAGATGAACTGCTCAACATTTCTGGCAGCTCTTGTTGGATGTCGATCGAGATAACGTTCGATTCACCAGCCGGATCTTCAAGATCGTTGAATTGAGATTGAAGCAACTCTACCGGCATGTAGTGGCCTTGGCGTTGCGATAGCCGTGACGCAATCAGCTCCGCCGATCCTCGCAGATGCAGGAATAAGACCGGGTGAGAAACCTCGCGTAGCACGTCACGGTAGCGAGCTTTCAAAGCGCTGCAGGCAACGATGAGACTATTCCCGAGAGCAAAGCTGGCTTCCGCAGTTTCACCGATTCGCTGAAGCCAAGGTTGTCTGTCGGCGTCAGTCAGTGCGATTCCCGCCGACATCTTCTCTACGTTCTGTTGAGAATGAAGATCGTCACCATCAATAAACTCGATCTCCAATTGCGCCCGAAGGTGCGCTCCGACAACTGATTTACCACATCCAGAGACTCCCATGATGACAATTAGGTTGGGCATGTTCAAAACATTCGCTAGGAAGAAGGCAAAGTGTCGGCTTGTGGACTTGGACTTGGCATTCCAAGCTCTTTACGAAAAAGCTACTTTGGTTGCCAGACAGAGTTTGGTTAAGATAAATCGAAGTGATCCGCACTGCCAGTAGAAAAGCAGCCGACCGCGATGCCAATCCTAAAACATGAAAACGACATTTTTCCACAAGACTTATTTTCGAGCGAAATTCTCGAAGACGAGGAGCGACGCTGGTGGTGCGTTTATACATTGTCTCGGCGTGAAAAAGAGTTCATGCGGAGACTCACCGCGCTGAAAGTTCCGCACTATGGCCCGGTAATTCCCAAGCGATATCGCTCGCCCAATGGCCGCCTGCGAACCTCGTTCGTACCATTATTTCCAAACTACGTATTCATGTTCGCCTCGGATCCTGAGCGGTATCAGGCGATGACGACGAACTGCATTTCTCACTGCAACCCAGTCGACGACGCGGAACGATTGGTGACCGATCTGCGCCAGCTTCATCAAGTAGTTGACGCGGGCATTCCGCTGACGCCAGAGGCCAAGCTAGAGCCGGGAAACAAAGTTCGCGTCAAAACTGGACCGTTTGCCGGCTATGAAGGCACCGTTTTGCGTCGTGAGGGAAAGACTCGGCTGCTGTTGTCGATTCATTTTCTCGAGCAAGGCGTCTCGATGGAAATGGATGAAGGCGTCCTGGAGCCCCAATGAACGCGCTGTTTGGTTCCTGAATGAAACCTTACTTTCTTATCGTGCTGTTCGCCTATCTTGCCGTTCGCCTATCGTGCCGTTCGCCTATCGTGCTGAATTCGCGGCCCGGGGTTGGCTGCCTGGTCAATTGCGTGAGCGACAAAAGTCGCTGCAGAAACGTTCTTTCCTGCCAGCCGTTGAAAAACGACATTTCCAATTGATAAAGCCCCCATAGAAACCGCTACGTCGATCAAACAGCCATAAAAGCTGGCATGTTACATTTTCGGCTACGATGTTAATGTAGCGTGACTGGGTTTAGTTTGAGGCGTTAATTTTCGCCCGAATTCGGCCTTTGAAACGACAGGTTCACCTCTATTTTTTCGACTGGGTTCCACCCAAGGGAACGGAGTGCGCGCCCGCTCACAAAGTTGTTGAAATGTTCCTTCCGCCCCGCCTTACTTCAACTCGCCTTACTTCAACTCGCCTTACTTCAACTCGCCTTACTCCAACTACGCTTAACTCCAGTTTTGCATTTGTTTAGCCACAGAGTGGCGACCGCAACACCACTCAATGAACGTAGCTACGCTCGCCAGAGCGTGGATTGATCGAAATGAATTTGCGGTTTTCCACCGTCTGGCGACGGTAGC
>CAZPTT010000278.1:0-3309 GCA_964589435.1 uncultured Pirellulaceae bacterium | reverse complement strand
TGACGTCCGGGCAATCGGCTTTCCCGGTCGCACCGTCTGTCTTCAAATTCCAGCAGCGTGGTGAGTCTGGAATGTGGATGAGCGATCTTCTTCCACACATGTCCAAGATCGCCGACAAGTTTTGCATGATCCGGTCGATGCACACCGAAGCGATCAACCACGATCCCGCCATCACTTTTTTCCAAACCGGCTCTCAATTGGCCGGTCGACCAAGTATTGGATCGTGGGCCAGCTATGGATTGGGCAGTGACAACAAAGATCTTCCATCCTATGTTGTTTTGACTTCGTTTGGCAGCGGCCGACCCAATGACCAACCGTTGTATGATCGACTATGGGGGTCTGGTTTTCTGTCTTCGAAGCATTCAGGAGTTAAGTTTCGCAATACCGGTGATTCAGTTTTATATCTGTCGAATCCGGCTGGCATCGACCGCAACAAACGGCGCAGTACCATCGATCGGATTACCGAATTGAACGAGATGCGTTTTAGCAAAATGGGCGATCCTGAAATTCAGGCTCGGATCGCGCAGTATGAAATGGCGTTTCGAATGCAAGCCAGTGTTCCGGATTTGCTTGACACTTCAGATGAAACGAAAGAAACGTTGGACGCTTATGGCCCAGATATTCATCGCGCCGGCAGCTACGCTTCGAATTGTTTGATCGCACGTCGGCTTGCCGAGCGCGACGTGCGTTTTATTCAACTGTTCCACATGGGTTGGGATCATCACAACAGTTTGCCAGAGAAAATTCAGGGGCAAGTCAATGATACGGATCAAGCCACGGCAGCTCTAATCAACGACCTCGAGCAACGAGGTTTGCTTGAAGACACGTTGATTGTTTGGGGCGGTGAATTCGGACGCACGATCTATTCTCAAGGCAAGTTGACGAAAACCAATTACGGTCGCGACCATCATCCAAGATGTTTTTCGTTGTTGTTAGCGGGAGCCGGAATCAAAAGCGGATTAACTTACGGTTCGACGGACGAATACTGCTACAACATTACCGAAAACCCGGTTCACGTTCATGACTTGAATGCAACGATTTTGCACTTGATGGGTGTCGACCACAAACGATTGACCTACAAGTACCAAGGTCGAGACTTTCGCCTAACTGACATTCATGGAAATGTTATTCATGATGTCTTGAGTTGATAATGGCTGATTTTCCCCATTGCGGCCATGCAAATTGAAATTCACCCTTTGAGGGATTTTCGAATTCCAGTTTGAACGAACCAGATAACCCGGAGGATAGAGAACGTGAATGAACCTGTTGATCTTGGAGCCAAAACGAATGTTGACGTCATGACTTCGTTCGTTTCGTTGACTGGCAAGAAGATCATGGACATCGGATGCGGTGACCTGTCTTTCACGAAAGTATTGGTCGAGCTAGGAGCAGAGGTCGTGGCGATCGATCCCGATCCAATTCAAGCCGAATTGAATCGTGCTAACGAAGTGGCCGGCATTGAATTTCACGAAACTGGGGGCGACCGTTTACCCGCCGAATCACAGAGCGTGGACGGTATCATGTTTGCATATTCGCTTCATCACATTCCTGAAATCCTGTATTCCGCAGTTTTCAAAGAGGTTTTACGCGTTTTAAAGCCAACAGGCTTTTTGTATTTTATTGAGCCAACAGACGGACGACTGAACGATGTGATGAAATTGTTTCACGACGAAGATCAGGAGCGATTGGCTGCCAAGTCGGCTTTGCGTGAATTGCTTGTACCCAAATTTGAAAACGTTAGTATCGTTCGGTACTTCAGCGTTGTTCATTACCGCGGGTTCGATGAGTTTGCTGACCATTTTATTTCGCGTTCGTTTAACACGCTATATTCCGAAGATGATGTGCGTGCTCCTCAGGTCAAACAGGCGTTTGAATCTCTGGGCAAGTCGAATGCTGATTTAAAGGAAAAAGCGTATTCGTTTCGAGCCGTTAAATTGGCCTACTTCTTGACATCGCTCAAATCATAAGACGGTTTGGCATATCACTTGGGCATGGATTCCCATTTCGAACACGCGGCGCCACACAGCTCTTACTGGTTCATGACAAGTGCAAGTGCCCATCAGAATCCGTTTACTCTTGAGTATTTTGAAGAGCGTTAAAGGCAGCAGCCAACGTTTCGGCCAATTGATCGACTTCGCTTTCACTCAAAACCGTCGACAAAGCAGCCGAGCAAGTGTTGATCATCATGAACCCATGGTCGTAAAGGTATTTGACCAGAAAAGCGATTTTCGCGACCTCGTTCGAATCCTGATAGGCCGACCGGTACTCGACGGGAGGCTCCTTCTTTAAGTGGACTCGAAACATGGATCCTTTGCCCGTGACACAAGCCTGAATTCCGCTCGCTTCGATAACCTGTGCAATCTTCGCCCTCGCATAGTCTCCCAATTGATTGACTTTCTTGACGGCCGCTTCATCAAAAAGCTCCATCGCAACCAGTCCAGCCGTCATCGTGATTGGGTTGGCTGAGAAAGTACCTGAAAATGGAAACGGCAGACGATCGCGAGTCGGATCGAGGACTGACATGTATTCATCGGATCCAGCCAACGCCCCAACCGGAAAGCCTCCGCCGATAATCTTTCCCATTGCCGTCAAATCGGGTTGAACTTGGTACCAATTTTGAGCTCCGCCTAACCCCATCCGAAAAGTGATGACTTCGTCCAAAACGAAAAGTACATTATTTTCCGTTGTCCACTTTCGAATCGCCGCCATAAATTCTTGACTTGCAGGAATCAATCCAACTCGATGTGGCAACGGATCAATCAGGACGCAAGCCAGCTCGTTGGCATGGCGATCCAGAATCTCGATCGTCCGTTCAATGTCGTTGAATGGAATGATCAGCACATCATCTAATGCAGACTGAGGCGTGCCCTCGACCACCGGCACGCTCTGAGGGTTCGCGTCCTCCCCCCAGTTTTCAGGTTTGGATTTTTGGCTGACTTCCGCGTAGTCGTAGGTGCCGTGATAAGCTCCCTCTGATTTGGCAATCTTTGGCCGGCCAGCGATCGCTCGTGAAGCTTTGATGGCCGCCATGACGGCTTCGGTGCCCGAATTCATGAAGCGGATTTTGTCGAATCCTGGGTTGCGACCGCAGATATGCTGCGCGAATCGAAGTTCAGCTTCGGTTGCCATTGTAAACGCGGTGCCGCGCGAGAGTTGATCCGAAATGGCTTCGGTGATTTCCGGATGTGCGTGGCCGTGAATCAGCGACGCCATGTTGTTGGCAAAATCAATTCGCGTAACGCCGTCAATGTCGGTCACCTGGCAGCCTTCGCCATGGGACGCGTAATCTGGATGCGGCTTGCGGTAGAT
>CAZPTT010000277.1:0-3360 GCA_964589435.1 uncultured Pirellulaceae bacterium | reverse complement strand
CGAGGGCGACAAAAACGTCGTTTACTTCAACACTTTGAAGAAATTCAGCCGAGGCCCCAACACGACGCCAATCGGAGAGTGGATACTTTCGAAACGATTCAAGTCCGGAGAAATTTCCAGCGACAAATTGAAGTAACCCAATCGAAAGCAAGTCACTCGCTTAAGATTTGCATCTGAATTGAGCAGAATCGGCATTTAAAAGCAAACCAAACGGGGACAAACCAAAGGGAACATTCCAATGTCCCTTTGATTTGTCCAAAAGATGCATTCGTTCCGACAATTATTTGCTTGGCAAAAACTTGTCGTCGATTAAAGTAACCGCGTTAAGCTTCACCGGGTCGATCATATTCAGTACTGCCTTTTGATCCTTGACATTTTCTACTGCAAACAACTCTGGATCAATTTCTTCATTTATTTTGAACCAGTGGAAATTAAACTCCTGACATATTTTGCCCGCTTGCTTCGTGTTGGCATCAACGTGCATATTTTGAAATTTCTCTAGACTTCCAGAAATTGGCACCATGATATCATTGATTTCATCCCATTCGATCTCGAAGGTTGCAACATTTTGCCGCTTGCCTTCACCAACTAGAACAGCCCGAATTTTGGTTACAACAAGCTGCTCCAAATCAAATGTGTAAACTTTCAGAAATTCATCACTGTCATTGAGAACTTTCACTCCAGACTTAAAATATAAATCCAATTTCCCTCCGTGCCGCTGGGAAGAATGAAAATACTTGCCATGTCTCATTGACTTTAGAGAATCGTCTTTTCGAATTTGGCCAAATACGGACGGGCCTCGGTACAACCAAAACCCACGGTAGTCAGGGAATCGTTCCCACGCTAGCAACTCTTGTAGTTTGCCTGGGTTCGATAAATCTTGATTAAAGTCAATGAAGTTTGTGCCCCCTAGTCTGGCGATTCTTCCGTTCCTCGCATCACAACACCAAGCTGAAAAATCGGTGTTACCAAATTCTTCAAAATCAGGAAGCCGCGTTCGAAATCCAACGGAGTTTGAGTAGTACGCAAACTGATTTTTATCTTCGTCAAAAATCGCACGAGTAAATGACGTCTTCCTCAGTAATGTTCCTTCGATATCATTATTTTCCGTGTCGTTTGTTGAATCAAATGTCAGACGTTCGCGTACCAGACAGTCGGCCGAAATAATCGCGTTGGCGTTAACCAACACGGCATCGATTGCACTACAAACATCAATTGTGTCAAGTTCTTGGCTATCTTGCGCAGAAAGAACCGGGCACAACAAAACAGAAAGTACCAGTGAGATGAAGAACCGACTCGCTTCTGGCCAGCTCGTTTTCAGTATGATCATGACTCTTCCAATGGACTGTACATTTTCATTCGCAAGGTTCGGTATTTATTGGAAGCCAGTTTTGAACCATTATGTCACTAAGCTCAATTAATATTGTATTGCCGCAAGCTACGCCAGGTGCGGCCAGTGGGTCACATCCGCACGAAAAACGCTTTCCGCAAATTGTTTCTGAAATAGCTACCGCAGTTCCCTTTACGGCGTTTGGGCCATCGCTCCAAATCTGAGCATTAAATCCAAGATTGGGAGGAACGACGGTTCTTGTAGTTGACGGGCCAACACACCCAAACAAAGGTGGATCCCCAGGAAAAACTGGTCCCGAGAGTTGTTGGCAAGTACCGTTGCATGGCGAGGAGATAACCGCGTCGGAACATGGCCTCAATTCGTAAACGAAACAGAGCGGAGGATGATAGGGCGGGTCTTCATCTATAAAATATGAAGATCGTTCCCCGACAGGGATAAACAAACAAAACAAAATTGCGGACATTCCAATAGAACTTGCCGTCTTAGTCTCCAAAAAAACCAATTGCCTGTTGAATTTTTTCACCACCAATCACGGTGGTCATCTTGATATCCTCCGTTGTGCCATTGGCTAAGACCGAATCCCAGTCTTGCTTGTTAATGGTTAGAAGAATTTTGTAGTAGCCGCGTGACAATGACTTGGATTCCACCAACACGTTAATTTCAGGCATAGCAAATGTAAATCCAATTTCGCTTGGTTTATTAGTTAGCAAATACCTGTCAACCTGAACCATGCATTTAGCGACCATCTTGTCATCTGGCTCAGGGCGAAACTTTAATACGGCCGGGCTTACTGAAACTGGTAAACGGCGCGTCATCAGAACATGAGTTGCGATTTCAAGGCCACTTGAATTGTCTCGAATCGTAATGTCCCCCGTAGCAAAGTGCCCTTCAAAACTGCTTCCCAAGGCTTCCAGTTCGAGAAACCCTTTTCCTTTTCTCTCAACGATATTTGCCTGAAGTTCTCCAAGGCTTTCGGACACCTGCAATTCAAGAGAATTCAAACTCATCGGTTCTGAAACCAGGATTGGTACCGCCATCGAGCTAATTTGTTCTCTTACACTAAAGACAAGCTGTGGTGAAACGTAGAGGTTGTTTTGAAGTTCTCCAACGAAAGAAAAAAGACCAACCTCCTTGTCGGCGTTGAAAATCGAAGCATTAAAAGTGAACTTTCCATTTTCAGATCTAGGTGGAGTCTTAAATTCGACTGAAACTGGAAACACCTCGTTAGATGGAATAACCCCTTTTTCCATAAAGAAATTGCTACACAAACAGCTGGGTTTTACAGCATCGAAAGCGATTTCCGTTTGTGTACGGTTGACCATGCTGAGACTTAGCTTGTAGCTATGATTCGTCTTCAATTCTCCAAGTTTCACGACTGAAACAAAAACCTCGCCCTCTCCACTCGTCCTTACACCAAACGAACTTACTTCTGATGTCAAAGCGAGAGGAATGGGAGTATCGGCATCCTGGTTTCCACTGGACAGACTCCACAGTGGCGTCGTAATCACAAGAAAACATACTGTCAAGACACTGTTTGTTTTCATCAGCGTGTTCTCAAAGAGAATAGGAAAAGGGAACAAGATCCCCAACAAAACAAACGAAAGGGATTGCGTCAAGGGGTGGTGTAGGCAACCAAAAGCGCACATTGCGTTAGCCTAGTACTGGTGGCCACCGGCGGAATTTAAAATTTGCTTAGGAGTAAGCCATGTCAACCAATGGAAAGCGCAAACGTCCTACGTTTAGCGACGAGTTTAAACGCGATGCAGTGAACCTTGTGGTCGTTGAAGGCTACACGATTGCTGCTGCGGCCAAGGCAGTCAACGTGCTTGATGGAAGTCTGAGGGAGTGGCATCGCAAGTATGCTCCTGAGCCTGAACCTTGCGGCGATGACGCTTCGGTTGAAGATCTCAGAGCGGAGAACAAACGGCTTCGCAAAGAGCTTCGCAATGCCGAAATCGAACGCGAGATTTTAAAAAAGGCGACGGCGTATTTCGCGAAGGAGTCACAAT
>CAZPTT010000276.1:0-3380 GCA_964589435.1 uncultured Pirellulaceae bacterium | reverse complement strand
ATCAGTTTGCTCAAATCGCTGCAGAAGCCAATCGGATATTCGATCGCGTACGCTTGGTGCCCATTAGTGTTAAAGGAAATTGGCAACAGCGGTCACCTGGATTCCATCGCAATTTTCCTGACCACATTTTCTATCTGGCTATTCGTTCGCAAGATCTTTCTTCCGTCACTCGCCCCGAATAATCAGGGCCTGCAGGCACAGCGAAATAACCAAGTCTCGACTCTCGGCAGGCTATTGCCTGTTCTGTTTTTAGCATTGGCGATTGGAGCCAAGATCTATGCGGTCGTACTGACTCCACTGTTTGTCTTTGTTGCCGTCAAGCGGCTTGGCTGGAAAGCCACGGTAGCTCCAACCGTTGTCTTTTTTGCTGCCACAATCCTCGTCGCGTGGCCAATGCTCCCAAGGAATGCTCAGCAGCAGAAGCAAGCTCAGGTCACACAACCGAGTGTGGATCCCAGCCTTGGCGTTTCTATTTTCCTGAAGTACTAGGAGATGAATGACTTCCTTTTCATGACCACAGTGGAAAATCTCAAACCACCGTCTTTAAAATCGCGAAAAGACGCTTGGTTCTCGGTCTTTCCAGAGGAGCCTCGTGAACAACTTTCAAATTTTGTCCAACAACGATTCGGAGTCGAAGCACAGATCGCGCCATTTTTAACGGCGAGATTCTTGCTGACCGCTATTTTTTTCATCATCGCGCTGTCGATCGCTTATTGGGCAGCGCGACAGGATGATCCGTCATCGTTTTGCCGGGCTGCGTTCCTAACACTCGCGTGGTTTTGGCTGCTGGCACCAACGCAAAACCCATGGTATTGGCTGTGGGCGTTGCCTTTGATTCCTTTTGCTAAAAATCGAACATGGTACTTAATGAGTGGAATTCTGTTTGTCTACTACGTTCGTTTCTGGTTTGAGTATCACTGCACGGGGGTTTCGGTAACCGATTCGTTGTCGCTTTATGTGCCCAACTGGGCCAGCACAATCTCTCGGTATCAAGGCGTTGATTTTTTCGACTTTGTAATAACTTGGCTGGAGTATTTGCCATGGCTCATTTTGCTGACTATCGAAACAATAGTGCCTAAGAAAAAGAAGAAGTGAAGTTCAGTCCGGTGACGGCTTTGTGGCGATCAGTCATCGCATGATTGGCGATTGGAAACGTAGCTTGCCGAGCATTCGGACTGCTGAAACAGCTTCAGACACCATGCCTATCACCTACGTGTAACATACTCGCGGAAGCGTAAACATGCCCGCCATTTGTTTCAGCTTTGACAAATGCACGATTGCTTAAAGAACCATTTGCGGCGCCACCCGACTGGCCAGAACAATTTCGAGATAGGCAAAGAACTTGAACGAAGCAATTGAACCAACGAAGGTTTCGCCTCAACAGGCTTCCCAATCTTTTAGCAATGTATTTGTCGTCATTCCAATGCTCAACGAAGCGGGCTCGATCGGCTTGGTTCTCAATGACCTTCCTGCGGTTAATCGCGTCATAGTAGTGGACAATGGCTCAGATGATGACGGGCCGGAAATCGCTCGAACCTCTGGTGCCGACGTGATCGCCGAACCGCAACGCGGCTACGGCAAAGCTTGTTTGACTGGAATTGCGCGGGTACACCAAGCAGTCAAAACAGCAGGTGACGGGAGCAACATCGGTGAATCTTTGGCAGACCAAGCAATCATCGTTTTCTTAGACGCTGATTACAGTGACTACCCGAACGAACTTCCGCAACTAGTTCAGCCAATTCTCGATGGAGAAATCGATTTTGTAATTGGCTCAAGAGCAATGGGCTCGCGCGAATCAGGTGCGATGCCCTTACAGGCGATCATGGGAAACTGGCTGGCTTGTTCCCTCGTGAAGCTTTTTTGGGGTAAGAAATTCACTGACCTTGGCCCTTTTCGCGCCATTCGATTGCAGAGTCTCGAATCGCTTAATATGGTTGATGAGAACTTTGGCTGGACAATTGAAATGCGAATCAAAGCGATCAAAGCCAAACTCAGAATTCTGGAAGTTCCCGTTTCCTATCGCTGTCGTGTTGGCGTAAGTAAAATAAGTGGCACGATTTCTGGGACGATTCGCGCCGGCTACAAAATCATCTATACAATCTTCAAATACAGGTTTTTGACTCCCACAAAAAACAATACGTAGGCTGCGTACCATGAACGCCAATTCTCGACATAGCTTTAAGCTTGCCGTCCTTTTTTGCAATCTCTTTATCTTTGGATTTGGCAGTGATTCGAAAGCTCAGCTAAACCAACAGACGACGGCCACTCTGAAAGCACCTGGTGAAGAAGAGAAGGTGAGAGGATCCAAGTTCAAAAACTCCGTCTCTCCCTTGATCACAGCCGACCAGCTAAAGGCGCTCATTGATGCCGGTGACGACTCCGTTCGCATCCTCGAACCAGCTCGAAGCAACGAAGGATACCGAGCCGGGCACATTCCCAATGCCCAGTTCGTTCATTGGGTCACGGACATGACTGACCCCAAAAGCGTCGAGAGGTACAACAATTTGGACGCGGAGCAGTTTGTCCAATTGATGAATAATCTTGGAATCGGAAGCGAGAGTCGAATCATTATTTACGATCGACTATCAAGCCGGCTTTCAACAAGACTGTACTGGACTTTAAAATATTATGGACATGAGAAAGTCCAAATCCTTGACGGTGGTCAACCGGCTTGGAACTCAAAATTCGAACAGTCAACGGAATTGGTTAAATTCAAGGCGACCAATTACGCACTTGGAGAACCGCAAATTGAAATTCTTGCCGAGATGGAGTTTGTAAAAGGGCAATTGGACAATCCCAGTACGAAGCTAATTGACGGCCGCCCGCCAGAACAGTTCAGGGGGGAGGTTGCAGGTCGCGTCTTTCACACCAATCAGCCACACCCGCGAAAAGGCCACATCCCCAAGGCCATCAACATTTTTTGGAAAGACAATTTCAACAAAGACGGCACATTTAAATCATCAGATGAATTGCGCGCGTTGTATCAAAATGCCGGAATCAAACCTGATCAATGCGTAGTGACTTACTGCAACGAAGGTTTGCATGCGGCTCCGCCCTGGTTTGTGCTAACGGAATTGTTGCGTTATGAGAACGTTAAACTTTACGACAATTCGATGGCCGAATGGGCAAATTCCAAAAACCCAATAGATACGACGACGGGGGCGGAAAAAAACAGCCCATCGAAACAACAAAAAGATTCAACCAAGCAATAGCGGCGGTATATCCAATAGAGCGGCGGTATATCTTCAGGGCAGCGTCTCCCAACCAACCGCCAAACAACTGAAATTTGCTTCGCAAGAAGCCCTGAAACAAAGTCATTGATAGTTGGTGTCAGGGCGCGGGTCAAACCGGCCACACGTTTGCGGGTTCGAAGCGGCCAC
>CAZPTT010000275.1:0-3430 GCA_964589435.1 uncultured Pirellulaceae bacterium | reverse complement strand
GGCTGGCCACCCCATCTGCATTTCCAGGTAATCACGGACTTGATGGATTTGGGAGCCGATTTTCCCGGAGTCTGTCGCGCAAGCCGTGTTGCTACATGGAGCCAATTTTGCCCCGACCCCAATTTGATTCTGCGGATTCCTCAATCGCTTTTCCCACAGAAACCCGATTCCAAATCGACGACCGCTGAAAAGCGAAAGGCACGACTCGGAGGCAACTTGAGCATCGGTTACCACCAACCTGTCAAAGTCGTACGCGGATGGAAGCAGTACGTCTACGATGAAACCGGGCGCAAGTACATCGACGGCTACAATAATGTCCCTCATGTCGGTCATTGTCACCCGCGCGTTGTCGAAGCGTTACACCAGCAAGCCAAATTGCTGAACACCAATACGCGTTACCTTTCTGATAACGTCCTTGAGTACGCCGAAGCTTTGGCTGACACGATGCCCGACGGGTTGGATGTTTGTTACTTTTTGAACTCGGCTAGCGAAGCGAACGAACTTGCGTTGCGACTGGCACGGACAATGACCGGTGGCAATGACCTGATCGTGTTGGAGGGAGCCTATCACGGTCACAGCACTTCGCTGATCGACATCAGTCCTTACAAGCACGATGGGCCGGGTGGCAGTGGTGCTCCGGATTGGGTGCACACTGCTCCGGTCGCCGACATTTACCGCGGCCCATTCAAGGATCCGCAATCCGCCGGCAAGCAGTATGCGGCAGCGGTCGGCGAAATCGCGGATCGTTTGCAGAGCGAGGGGCGAAGTTTGAGCGGCTTCATTGCCGAATCGTGGCCCAGCGTAGGTGGACAAATTATGTTTCCGGCCGGCTATCTGGAAGAAGTCTACCGACTTGTCCGACAAGCCGGTGGCCTTTGCATCGCTGACGATGTGCAGACCGGTTACGGGCGACTGGGCAAGTGGTTTTACGGCTTCGAGCAACAGAACGTCACACCGGACATCGTCGTGTTAGGCAAACCCATCGGCAATGGACACCCGATCGCGGCTTTGGTTACGAATCGCGAAATCGCAGACGCATTCGACAATGGCATGGAGTTCTTCAGCACGTTCGGCGGCAATACGGTTTCTGCTTTGGTTGGCAAAACGGTGCTTGAGATTGTTCAGCAGGAGTCACTCGCCGCGCATGCTGAAACGGTCGGCGAGTATTTACTTACGAGTCTCCGCGAATTGAAGTCACGCTATTCAATCATCGGCGATGTGCGGGGTAGCGGTCTGTTTCTGGGCGTGGAATTGGTTCGCGACCATCAGACACTGGAGCCTGCCGATCATGAAACCAGCTACGCCGCGAACCGCATGCGTGAGCGAGGCATTCTGATTGGAACCGATGGGCCTTTGCACAACGTGTTGAAGATTCGTCCCCCAATGCCATTCAATTTGCAGGATGCCGAAATCCTGATTGAGCAACTGGATAAAACTCTGGCCGAACTGAACTAGTGAGCGGAAACATCCTGACTGGGTTCGTATCGCCGGCGTTGGGTGCGGTGCTCATCCGCGTTTCAGAGGAAGTACTTGGCCCAATTTGGCACGAAATTGCCATGCCAATGAACTCAGTTTTTCCGAAACCTTAAAGCTTGTCTCACCCTCGGCGCCGATTCCAAGGCACAAGACCCTCGAAGAAATGCTCCGAAACCTATAAACAACGTGATTTTTTCTTGCGCCCATTGTCACAAGAGAAGTCGATTTTTATTTAGTATTTTTACTCAATCCACCACCACCTCATGTTATGAAAACCGTCGAAGATCGGGCCTTGTTAGTAGTTCGTGAAGTATTCCTGTTCCCGTCGTTCTTGCGATTGCCATAGACGTAGGGCTTGGGAAACTACTGGAATTGACAATTGTCATTTTTAACTTATCACTCATCGAAGATTTCTATTATGTTCAGATCATCACGCAAGAGCCGCCAGCAAAACTTCGGTTATTCTTCACTCGAAGAAAAACGGCTCCTTGCCGGAGACGTAAGTGTTGTTGAAAACGTTAACCTCTACCTTCGCGGTGACAACCTCGACAATCAAATCGAAGTTGTTGTTGCGGGTGACGAACTCCGAATCAATGGACTTGATGGAACCACGATCAACGGGCAAGAGAGCTTTGTAGTCCAAGGCGCGTCAGTCACTGAATCTGGAGTCACTTTCGAGGGCGGTCTACGAGGCCACTTCGGTTCTGGTCATGATAACGTCGAAGTCAGAGATGTTGTCTTTGAGGCGAAGTCGATTCTTTACGGCGGTACTGGTAATGACATCATCGACGTGGTTGACAGCCAGTTTCTTGACGGAGCTGTAATTCAAACGTTCGACGGCGATGATTCAGTTTCCACATCAGGAAGCCATTTTGAAGGTGACTTTTACGTCTTCACTCTAGACGGACGGGACTCTGTTTCCTCCATCGACACATCCTTCCATGGAAAGTCAATTGTTGTCACTGGTGAACATTCCGACACAATTCATTCGGAGAACAATCACTACATGGGAGACGTTAATCTCATCCTCAGCCACAACGGAAACGATGAGGTGCAACTGGTCAATCCGGTTGTTGGTGAAAATCAACTTGGCGTTTTTCTCGGAAATCATGATGACACGATTGGTGTTGATTTGACCGATGCTTCTGTCGATGGCACGATCAGGATTTCCGGTCAGGCTGGAGCAGATCAATCTTCAGGCATGACAATGAGCGACGAAGCTGCTGGCAATACCTCCGTATTTAGTATCGAGAAAGGCGAGTTGGTTTATGAAAGTGCAGTGGGAGGAGTTGAAAACGTAAACAGTGTGGAGCGCGTCTATGCTGAACCCTCAATCCTGGACAGCGATGGTAACTTTACGAACACATACTCCCAGCAGTATGCAGCTGCTGTCGTGCTCGAGACAACTCAAACGATCAAACAAATTGAGTGGTCAGGAGCTTACCAACGTGACCTCTTCACAGATAGCTTGCCCGATCTGGGAGACAATTTTGTAATCGAGATCATTGAGGACGACGGCGAACCCGATACTTTCGATGAATTTGGGCGTATACAAGCTTTCGATCCCTCCAGCATCACGAAGATTGAAGTGGGTTCGGCAAGCCGAGTTGTTGCGGGAGAAATTTCCTACGGAGAATTCGGAGTCAAGCCGGTTTATGATTACACCGCGAACATTGAGTTCACGATGGAAGCTGGAAAGAAATATTGGGTTTCGATTTACACCGATTTGAAAAGAGAACAGGCGATGAACGGTGATTTATGGGAGTGGGGATCAAATCGGTCGCTGGAAAACGTTTCGCCGACGACCCTGTTCAGCGGAGGGTTTACTCAAAACGAATCGCTTTGGAGTCAAAGTGAGTCTGAAGGTCCTGTCTATGCAGAATACGTTGAGATGGATTTGCGATTGAGAAGCTAAGCGATCAGTTAAATTCAAAGACATTGAAAAGTCTTGGTG
>CAZPTT010000274.1:0-3469 GCA_964589435.1 uncultured Pirellulaceae bacterium | reverse complement strand
CGCCACCGCCATTAACGGCAAAACCTTAACGGCGGCAAAACCTTAACGGCGGCAACATCCCAACGGCGGCAACATCTCCGCGCTATATCACGGCTTCATTCACCCGGCCCTCACAGCAAATCCAGCGGACTCTTAACCACTTGGCTATCGTCAAACAGCACATGCGTATAAATCATCGTCGTCGAAACATCTTGATGCCCCAGCAATTCCTGCACCGTCCGAATGTCCGTCCCCGCCTGCAACAAATGAGTCGCAAAGGAATGGCGAAACGTATGCGTCGTAATATACTTCAAAATGCCCGCCGAATTCCCTGCCCGTCTCAACGCGGCAGCGAAAGAATCTCGATGCGAATGGTGCCGGTGAAGACGTCCCGTCTTCGGATCCTTGGAATGCCGAGCCGAAGCAAACAGGAATTGCCAGCGATACTCGCGGCAAGCATTTGGCATCTTGCGATCCAACGCATACGGCAACCACACTGACGCCACGCCTTGGTCAACGTCACGATCGTGAAGCAATTTTCGCCGCGCCATCAACATCTTAAGCTGAGGCACCACGCGGTCGGGTAGCGGCACCAATCGACTCTTCTTACCCTTGCTGCAGTGGACAGAGATTTGCTTTAAGTCAAAATCAAAATCCTTGATTCTCAAACGCAAAGCCTCGCTGATCCGCAAACCACACCCATACAACAGTTGGGCGATCGCCGAGTAATTCCCGTCCAGCATTGACAGTACGTTTTGTACCTCGTCCTTGCTCATAACAGTCGGTCTAAGTTTTGGTTTGCTGGAGCGAAGCGCATTCACGTCGCCAATCTGTCGTTTCAAAACAACTTCGAAAAAGAACTGCAGCGCGTAAAAAGCCTGATCCTGCGTCGAAGGGGCAACATTTCCGTCAACAACCAGATCAGTCAAGAACGCCTCGACGTCGCGGGCGTCGACCGCTTGGCAATCCTCCATCGTCGTCGCGCCGCACGATAGCAAAAAACGTCGCAGCCAGTTAACGTAAGCCTTCTCGGTGTTGCGAGCCCGGTCAATCATCCGCAGGCCACGTCGCATCTCCTGAATCGGCATGGGCTCACGCTTATTAATGCGGCCAATTCTATCGATCATCAACTGATCGTGAGCCGCTTTGGACTGCAAATCTTGATCCTTACTCGCTTCCGTGCCAGTCTTTTTGTCTGCCCTTGCAGCAGCCCTCTCGTCCGCCTTTGCTGCAGCCTTCGTACCAACGTTTGCAGTATCCTTTGTTCCTGCCCTTGTTCCTACTTTTGTACCAACCTCATTACTTGCCGGATCGTTCGCACCAACGGAAACCGACTGCTGTTGGGAAGTCGCCTTTGCCGAAGTGAAACCGCAAGCAATCAATTCCTTCAGGCCTACTTTGATAAACATCAAATTTGCATCGCCAACCTCGGGATGTTTCGCTTGATAATGCATCAATGATTCGACAATCTTCAGGCGTTTCCAATGCGGATACTGCAGCTTCGCCCGGCTCTTCAGGTAAACGACGACTTGATCCGCCGAAAACTTCCACTGCGCAGACTTGGGCACACGGTGGAATTCCCGTAGTTTAGTGAACCAGATGGCGGCCCACTTATTTGCATCAGCAGTTCGCTGCAAAAATTTGTTGTTTCCTGCCTCTTTCGCAGCCAGGGTGTGTTGGCGGATAACGGAGTTATTGGTCAGAGATTGCATGGGAAGTCCCTTCCACAAGTAAATCGAAACTGAGTAGGTGGGCAAACGATCAGAGTCGCCTTCGAGGCGTGCCCGTAACATCCATGTCGCTCTGAGGTGTCCATGTGTACACTTGAATGGCTTCAATTGTCAAGCAGCTATCACTAATTGCAAAGCAGGTTTTGCAGTTGTCCTGCGAGGGGCTAGAAATTTCTTGACACGGGGATAAGTATTGTGGAAGATCATCTTGCGCGGGGATAAGTAGTGTTTGGCGTACTTACACAGAGAACTTCCGCGTATAATTACAAGTTATGTCGCTTAAATTATTTGCTGTGAGTTTCAAATGCGATCGCTCAACTTAAAAATAGTCGCCTCGCTATTCGCTGCGGGTATGCTCTGCTACCACGCTTCTAATTATCGGCATGCCGAAATACCAGAAGTCGGCATCACTGTAGATGCGAGCGGCTGCGACGTAATACCGGCCAAGATGACAAACGGGAAGTGGCTGGCTGACGATGCGAACAAAACACCGTCAACTCGAACTATCAACATCAGAACTGGTGTCGTCGGAAGAACGAAACAAGACTTTCGCTTGCAATTGCCAACCGAATACGGATGCCCTGAGCTGAAAATATATGCATTGACCAGTCACCTCGACAGACCGCTACGCCTTGATGGCCCAATGAACCGCAAATACCGCTACCTAAACAGAGATGACGGTGGTACAGAGGTCGAGATAAACCTCATTGACGCTGTTGCGTGCCAAAACGGGTATACTTGGGGGTGGGGTGTCGCTGACGAGAAACCGCCCAAATCTCCAGTTTTCGGGCGCGATCGCGTTCTATTGAACGAGATTGTCATTTGGGCCGAGATAAATCCAGTCGTCGTCGATGAAAATCGAAAAGGAATAACCAGAGTTCAGGAACATTCTCGCCCGGTCATAATTCGACTTGAGAATATTAAACGTGAGCTCCAGGCACTGCTCAAATAGCGACAAACGCGACATAACAATGTGATGCACACGAAGCCGGACTTGCGCGTGCTTTTTCCTGCTTGCAAGATTTCCGTTCCGGCTCGGTGATCTTTAACGTTATTCGGCTCCAGAAGCCAGGTAACGGAATGCTGTTTGCGCATAAAAATAGCCAGCTTTTCAGCTGGCTAGACAAAGCAAATTCATGCTTGCCACAATCACCGGTTAAAAACCCTTCATGTGGTCTTCCGAGCCCATTACTGGGCGACACTGAATAATATCGGCTATTGGACACCAAGGCAATGAAAATGATCGCACATTTACCTAGAATTCGAAGAAAACCTTGATTCCTTTGATAATTTCGTCAAAATCGTCTTCGGAAACGAAAAAATTGGCAAATTGACCGCCGTTTTTCACACGATCGAGTCTACTTGTAGCGACAGACGTAATCATGTCGCACTTTACCCAGCATTCCTGAGTCCGCAACGACGTAGGTAATGATTTTTTCGGCAATTTATAGTGCCAATCCTCGACTTTTGTGGGTGCGCTTGTAGACACCGGAACCACTGTGCATAGACCGTGTCGATATCTCCATGAAACGATAATGACAGGTCGTTTCTTAATCATTTCAGGAGCGATCATCCCATCAAAATCGCAATAAACCAACTGCCTCTTTTTGATCTGCAATTCAACGCACCTTAAACTGTGGATGTTAACATGCGAATTCTAACAGAACAACTATGCCCAACTTCGAGCCCTATTCACAATTGCCGAATAACAATGCGATGCACGCGAAGCCCGGCTTGCGTGCGGTTTTTTCTACTTGCAA
>CAZPTT010000273.1:0-3515 GCA_964589435.1 uncultured Pirellulaceae bacterium | reverse complement strand
TCCACCTTCGCTTCGGTTGCGTCGGTGTCGTAAAAACCTTCCGTTGTGCGACCTACCGTAATGGAACTCGCAGTTAAATACGCGCTCCTTGGAGCGCTCGCGATTATCGTATTGGGCGCTGCCAAAGCGGGACAAGCCGGCAACTCATCGGAGGGCGGTGATGACTCAACGCTTTTGATTCGCTCCCATCTCGTTGCGGCGTTTGCAACCGGAGTTTCGGTTATCTTTGCCTTATGCGGCATACCTCAACTCGGCACTTGGGCCGCTTGTTTGCCAGCGGTGGGTCTTCTCGGCGGAATGTTTGCGCTCGTGTTTTCTGGTTGGTTTGTATATTAAGAATCGGCGATTCATTTACGTCCTTTCCACGATTGCTGCTCTACCAGCGTGCTGTTGGGACTTTTGCAGTGGCAGCGTTTGTTTGGTAGTTCGACGGTCGCACAACATGGTTTTCAAGGTTTTACGCAAGGCCGCAGCTGTCGTCGTTGGAGAGTCTTTCGGTTGGTCACGTCGATCGCTTCGGTCACGTTCCCTCTGCTGCCAGCCCGCGAACGCCTACGTTCTTTGGCAACGTGCGTTCTGTTGGTACAATGTTTGGTGTGCGACGTTCTTCCGCTTCGTTGAGAATCGGCGTCGTAAAAAACCTTCCGTTGTCGGTCACGAGTTTGTCTGGTACCGGAGTCGTTGATATAATTCCGATATGGATACTCAACCTAAACAAATCCTCGATGTTGCGTTAACGCTACCTGAATCTGATCGGGCGGGATTGGCCGCATCCCTAATTCGCAGCTTGGACGATGCACCCGACCCGGATGCAGACGTCAAATGGGCAACTGAAATTGAAAGGCGAATCCGGTCGATCGACGGCGGTTCTGTCGAACTTGAGGCGTGGGACGCCGTGATGGCAAAAATGCGCGACCGCCGCAATGGCTGACCTTCCGTTCTGGTTCCATCCAGATGCCAGTGCCGAGGCGCTCGCAACGAACGACAGCAACCTGGATATTGGGCTGACCGGACACCGCCGCAGTAACCGATAACATGGTTTTTACGCTAGGCGTTCGGCGCGTTCGGCACAGCTTCGTTGTGGTGCTGGCCTCGATCCTATAATACAATCAAATCCAGTTCAGGACATCTTCGCGTTGGTAGCGACGGTGTCGTAAAAACCTTCCGTTGCTCCACACCAGTCTTTCATGAAGTCAGCCGTAGTTATTGCCCTTGCCCTTGTGCTTTGTGTACTCGCCATTGTCGCGTTCTTGCTGTTTCGTTCGCGCGACGCTGTGACGCCCGGCGGCTTTCGCGATTGGGTCAAAAACCCAGACTATAAGCATGCGGCGGAGCAATACTTCGCTGAACGCGACGCGCTGACGGTTCCCGATGACATCTCCCAAGATGAGATTCAAACAATGGTGGATCGCCTGTTTGTTGAGGGGGACGACGACTTCAATCTCGACAAACTGAAGCTTGTCGGCGACAAGGCAACTCCACTTCTGATCGCCGCTCTCAATTCAGATCGAGCCTTCAAGGCAACATTTTCCGAAGGTGGGCATTCGTTCGATGCGCAATCGCCATTTGAACGCATCTGTAACCTGTTGGAAGAAACTTGCCCGCCTGCAGCGGTCAACGCACTAAAGCGGTATGCCGCACATCCGGACGGTGACTTTCGGAAACACGCAGCTATTGCGCTTGGCAACATTGGAACAGATGCTTGCATTGACCCCATCGTCAAGCTGCTTGGCGACGAAGATGACTACGTTCGCTCATATGCAATGATGGGAATTGAACGTGGAATTGACGGGGATCGCTGCACCGACAACTTCCTGAATTCTGTTTTTCCAGCCTTGCAACTACTTCTCGATCGTGACGACAGCTCAATCAGCGGTACCGCCCCGAAACTTATGCTCGCCATCAATCAAGAGCGGGCAAAGCCAATCATGCTTTCTGAAAAATTCTTCACGCACAAAAACGAGGAGCTTCACTACATTGTTGAAGCGTTCAACGAGGCCGAAGTGCCAATCCCCCATGGCAAGCTCTTGCCACTTATCGACGTTTTACAACCATTGGTGGAAACGTACCCTCACGATTACCAACTTGCGATGGCGTTAATCGCCTACTCTCGCAATCCGGATCAAAACACAGAAAAAATACTCTCCCGACTTCGCAATTGCCCCAAGGAACGCGTGACGGAGGCTGCTGCGGATGGATTGGCGATGCTTGCGGGTGTCACCGACCCCTCGACATTTGTCTTTGAAAAACTTGACTCCCACGGCTGGGATGGCTTGTCGGTTGAACAGCAACACTACTATGCAGTGCTTGTTTACAACGCTGAGGTTAACAACGGCGGACACTCTCAGTACTTTGTCAATTCATCGGGCGAAAATCATCCGACTGCGTTGGCTGGTCTACGTGCAATCGGTGCCGCGAAACGGTCGGCAATACTTTTGCAGGCTTTGCAACTTTTTGGCGAAGATGGACCGTCGACCGACAACGAAACTCGTCACGAGCAATTGGCGGCTTTCTCAAAACGACTAGATTTAGAATTGGATTCCCTTAATTCGCAATACTACCAATGCGATGAAAACATCGACGTGTTGCTATCTTCGTATGCTCTCGCCAATAGGGAACATTTCTCGCAGGTCAGGTGAGGGACAACATGGTTTTCACGGTTTTTACGTTGGGGCCTTCGTTACACTTTTCGCGTTTGGCGACGTGAGCTGGCTTTGGTAGAAACATTCGCAGTTCTGGCATCGCTCGCTTCGTTCAGGGCGGTGTCGCGAGAACCTCCCGTTTCCGGGCACAACCGATTGTAGCTGTAAATGATCTTACTCCGAAACGCGTTCGAGATTGTCGTCGTCTTCCTTTGCCTGCCGTTCTACGCCGTTGTGGTTCCACTCTTGCGCTGGGGGCACCGTTCCGCCGTAGGCCGAATACAACATCAGCAATGCCCTTCTTGCGATCGCCAATTCTCTGACATCGCCACGGGCGATCTTACTTCTTGCGGTGTTCGTTTCCGATTGACTAACAATACCCGTGTTCAATAGGATCGCTTGCCCAAATGGCAGGTCGTTTGCAAATCGTGTTCAACTGCCACTTGCTTTGACCGTGAATCTCGCACCACAGCGTGTGACATGTCGGACGCTATCACGCGCGCACCAAGGCAACGTCAACCGTAGTTCGGTGTCCGCTAACATGGGTTTAAGCAAGGTCGTTAAATGAAGAAGGACTCAGGAATTTTTTTTGTCGTAGCTACCGTCGCCAGACGGTGGAAAACCGCAAATGCATTAAGATCAATCCACGCTCTGGCGACGGTAGCTAGTGCGCCTGTGAAGGCGATTGAATTGTCGGGTGCAAGTCCCGATCGGGGAATCCGTTACGTCCCCGTAGTTTATGGTAACTGCGTTTTCAACAGAAAGAGTGGAGAGCAACCAGAGACGAACGAACAGTCCGTAACGTTACGTGCGACGAGAGTCGCTTGTGAACTCGATTTTGGCCAAGCCTGTCGGGGAGCGTGCTAGTAAAAC
>CAZPTT010000272.1:0-3603 GCA_964589435.1 uncultured Pirellulaceae bacterium | reverse complement strand
GAAACATTATCGGACGTTACTGATAGGGGCGTTTTACTGTGATAATTGCCCGCCCATAGCGTTCCAATGGCCGCGGCTCAGGCGGCTGAGGCTAAACAAAAAGCTGACTTGGAATTCCAAGTCAGCTTGTTCAAGAGATCGCGGATCCATTCTCAGATTCAATTGGCGGAAAGGCTCATTCGCGCCAGTCACTCTCGCTAATGATTTCGCCACCGTTCATGGTCAAGAGAGCCTTCAGTATTTCCGGCTGGACATCCTTCTTCATGGTCGCGATGCTGCCGTCGCCCATGGCAACGATCGAACCATTCTTGATTATCTGACCGATGATCTCAGCCGTTGGCTCAAACTCCTGTGGCTTCGTCCATTCAACAGCGTTTGCAGTGCCGGCATCTATCAACAGGATCGTATTGGAGGAGCCATCGGTGATCTGGCCAAATCCGATTCCCGATGGATTTCGGCCCGGCTTCAATTTCTGCGTTCCAATCACGCCCTGCTCTCCACCAATTCCAACGATCGACGTTTTTCCGGTCGGAGTATTGGCGTCGACAACGTAAAAGCTGGGCATCTTCTCAATCAAAGCCCGATTGTTGGGGCTGTCCCAAGGTTCGTCCAATCGAAACTGCTCATAGAGCTGATTTTGCTCCAAGAAAGGCAATACATGTACGCGCCAGCTCAACAATGGCTTCCTGTCGGCACTCGCTGAATAGGCACTTGGGAACCCTCGATAGGCCGATTCAAAGTTATGCATCGACAAAGCAATTTGACGGAAGTTATTCATCACGTCTTGCTGAGCCAACTTGGCTCGATCGCCATCGTTGAGCATATTCTCCAACTTCATCACCTGCACATTGCCGTCGAGCACAAACCTTGGGTCGATCGGCCCAAGATCTTTCATCCGTTGACGACGACGGCGGCGCGGCGACATGTACTCCTCCTCACCCCAATCAACAATGTTGCCATCGTTCATCTTCATCATGTGCTGTAGCTTTTCGGTTTCTGTTTTGTCAGAAAGAAAGTGGATCGAACCATCGCAACGGCCGATATTCGTACCGCCCGGATAAGCCCCGAATAGTTTTGCACGCTCGAACTGATCAGGATTGATTCCTTCGTCAGGCTTCGTCCACTCGACTGCGAGTTCGTCCGAAGTTTCCATTAAGAAGATCGTGTTAGATGATCCATCCGTGATATTCCTGAAACCAATTTTTCTTCTTCCGTCACTCGGCCCCCGTAGCACACCCGACTCGCCGCCAATTCCTCGATAGACCGTCATGCCATCGCCAGCACTGCTAACTGGAGAACGAAAAACTTCCGGCATGTTTTTGAGAAGTTTTTTGTTGTTTGGGCTATCCCACGGTTCGTCCAAGTTAAATTGTTGATAGAGATTGTTTTGCTCAATAAATGGCAACACGTGAACACGCCAACTGAGAAGCTTGTTCCCTTGTTCGTCGACGGAATAGCCCTGCGGAAAATGCATATGAGCACTTTCGTAGTTCAACGCCGCCAGAACCTGTTGTCGCATATTGTTAGCCGAGACAGTTCGCCGAGCAGCACCGCGTGTCGCCTGAACCGCTGGCAACAAAACTGCCACTCCCAACGGAGCGATGTAGCCAACATCCATCGATGGAATCGTTTGGGAAGCCTCAAGTTCGACACCTACCTCTGATTGACGAATCGCCAATAAAGAAGGTCTAAGATGTCGGTGGATAACTCGAGCCCGTGGCAAGCGAATTCCCGATAGCAACGCTCCGACTCGACGTCCCTGCTTCGCCGGCATCGATCTCGTGAACTCTTCCATCATCGACGCTCCCATACTCGACATGACCTGCATGTACGGATAGGAAATTTCGAAGTTGGCAACGGCGTCAACGTACCCCATTCCAATCAGGCTAGTCTTGCCAGGCTTACTCACAAATGAGCTACGCAAAAACTGATCCTGATCGCTACCAACCAATACCTCAGGAGTCGTTCGCTTCAAAGCCGACTCAACAGCTTGCGGGTACAGCCCGATAATAAATTGACCGTTGGCAATGCACCAGCTCGGCTCGACCGGCAAAGGAAATTCGCGGGTACGAATCGAAGTAATCGAGTGCTCGCCGACTTTGCGTTTCAAAAACTCTGGGGCGTATCGATCACCACGCATTTCAATCATGGCCGATTTAATGATGGTTTCCGCAGCCCGGTTCAAAGCCTTTGCATCTTTGACCGAAGTCGTCATGGTCAATCCAGAAAACCAACCGTCCCCTGCACCGTTGTAAAGCGTCCATGAACTTCCCAAATTTGCGATCACATCATTCTGCAGATCGACTCCCGTCTCTCTTTGGATCTCTTGGAACGCTTGATTCAAATCTTCTCGCCCATTGGACATAGCAGCAACGGCCATTCGCAAGAGCCCAACCGCGCGTTGGGCATCCAACGAGACGCCCAACGCAAACAAGGAATCTTTCGGAAGTAACCTCAAATCTTCGGCTGACAAACCATCGGCATCCGACAGATCCAACAGGCCTTCGGGTCGTCCATCAATTCGAAGCAACATTCGACTGAGCCATTGGTCTTGCCCAAGCCCGTTACACGTTTCCAACGACTGGGCGTTTGCCAGTCCGACAAAACTAAACGCGGTCGCGGCTTCGTTACCCAAAACGTCGGTGACCATTCGTCGCACTGAACGAATATTGATGTAGCTGAGTGAGTTCATGTTCTTGATTCCGTTCGCCGAACGAAAGTCTTCAAGGAACCCTGGCACTTTTTGAGCTTTGATCCGAGCGATTGTGTCGCTGACGGTTTTCTCCCCGACCGCAACGACCAAAACGTTGCCAGCGTTTCCAATGCACAGCTCAACACCCGGATCTTCATTCATCGAAATGATGGAAAAATTTTCCCCTGCAATTTGTTTCTTTCGCAATTCGCCATTGTCGACAAGTTCCGTCAACATGCCGGCCAATGCAACGGCGTCGACGCCAGCATCAACCAACATGGCAGCTTTCAAATCACGTGGTTCACCACGATCGTCAAGTTCGAATGACTCGACAAAGAAGCTGCCGGGTTTCGTCAGAATCGCGTTGGCCAATTTGGGGCCAAGCTTGTGCAACAATTCGTTTCGTTCCGTCGATTCGCCAGAGTCCATCGCTGGAATCATTAATCCGACTCGGCGAATCAAGTCATCGGCGAATGCTTTAACCTCCGGCTCAGTCATCAATCTTTCAGTTGCATTGTTGCTACCGGAGTTGAACTCCTGCTGACCTCCCCAAGCTGAAAAAGCCAAGCACTCATCCGGCGCAGCCGTAGCAAAGACATTGCTGGTAAGCTCCTGCTGTTGCCCGTTGGCTTCGGTGACGAACAGGCCGCCAAGAAAAGCCAAAACAAAAGACGCGACCATCGATGTTAATCTCATACCCTGCCCTATCCCGCTTGTTGATTAAGAAACAATCCGAGTCACCATTATTGCGGTGTCAGGCGGCGGTTACAAATCGTGTCGCCAATTCAGAGGTATCTATTTTGGGGCAATTCAGACGGGTCGACGTCCGAACCAGAAGCTTTCCCGAACTAGCCAATCAAACTGAGCGGTTGTAGGCCGCTATCAAGGAGCGTCAGCGACGATGATACGGC
>CAZPTT010000271.1:2049-3828 GCA_964589435.1 uncultured Pirellulaceae bacterium | reverse complement strand
ACCAAGATTGTGGCTGCTAAAACAATTCGATGAAGCTGTACAAATAGCCATCGCTTGATTGGATGCCAACTCATTCGATCTTTCGCCAACGTGCTCGCCTGAAACTGCAGGTGATGGGCTTCATCAATCAAGATCTGTCCGCAGATTGCCCGCAGCACTTTTGAATTGGTGGCTTGTCCCAACGCCCGGTAGTAGACCGCCGCAATTATTTCGGCCGTTATTAAAACGGTGATGCAAACGTTAAGCCCGGCGATTTTTCTGAGAAACCGAAAGGTCGAATCAGTCCATTCTTTTTGGATCTTGGGAATGTCTTGCTGATCCATGAACTGGCCAAGGGTAGCAGAATGACTTTGTTCTTCCTTGATGAACAAATCGAGCGCTGCCAAATATTGTTTGTCACCGGTTCGTTCAGCATACGCTTTCCCAGCGCGCAAGAATGAATTCCCTTCGGAGTTTTCCCCAAGCTGAAAAACCGCGATTGATTTTGAAATCGCTTGACGCTGACTATCACTGATCGGCTCGTCCGTCTCCCAAGGCACGTGCGACATGTGATTTCTATTTTGCTGAAAATGCTGAAGCCATTTCGCCGATTGCCTGGAAAATGCTTCGCTGTGCCGCTGCTCGAACGTATCTTTCATCTCTAAATGCTCCAGTTTGCGATTTGACTTTGCCATGCAGAGTGATTGTAGTTGACGTGACTTTGTATTGCAAAGTCATCTGTCCGATTCGTGGTTGAGTGAACTTTTTAAGGTGGGAAGAGGTCTACTATGCAGTCAATCTGGACGGCTAGCGAGTTGATGGGATTGAGGGGGCATGCACACAACGCGAGACTTGGCACCTTTATTGCGCAACAAGGTGTCCGATAAATTTCTTGCATTGTTGTCGGGTGGGGCCGATAATCAGTTTTCCATCCAGCAAATTTCCAATCGTTGAATCGGTTGATTTTCAATATTTCCAGGTTCGAGCCGAAACCTCCCCAGGGGATCGGTTTTTAAGTTAGGGACAACCGTTGTGACGTTCCTTAAGCAATGACGGGAACGGCAAATTTAGCATGCACCCGACAGTGGGGCTGAAGGGTGAGGATCGTGTTGGAAGCGACTGAGACACGCTTTCGAACTAGGCGATCAGGGAGATGGAATGGTTCAGATACTGCACAAGTCGACCGGGAAAGTCCTTTTGAAGGCTAAGAACGAGTCGATTCGAGGTTGTACACTTTCAGGTCATGATTTGGCGGGAGCCGATTTTTCTGACCAGGATTTGTCTGGTTGTAAATTCACTGGTTGCAATCTGTGCGATTGTGATTTCACAGGTGCGACGTTAGGTCATTGCAAGATTGACAATTCGGTTCTGAAGCGTGCCGATTTCTCAAATGCAAATTTGATTGACGCGGATCTATCGGACAACGTTCTTGACGTAGCGATCTTCAATTGTTGCGTTGCCGAAGGCACACTTTTTCGTCACTCGAAAATGAATGGCGCAGACATGAGTCGGGGCAATTTTCGCAAGGCTGATTTCTTTTTCTGTGAGTTGCGCAGTAATTTTAGCAGCGCCATTTTGGCCGAAGCGAATTTGTTTGGCGCAGACCTGACGCAAGCCGATTTTACGAAAGCCGATTTGCGAAAGGCGAACATGACCGATGCAAAGATCGCTCGCGCGGTATTTGCTTACGCAAAGATGGAAGGCTGCATTGGTACCAACGGGCGGCCTTGGGGCTTCACGGTTAAGAGCCAGGCAACCAAGAAGCCGTGGTGGAAAGTTTGGAACAATGCGGCGCTCTAG
>CAZPTT010000271.1:0-1949 GCA_964589435.1 uncultured Pirellulaceae bacterium | reverse complement strand
GTGATTTAGTCGTGGCATTTTTACTGAATGAGTTTGGCTTTACCCTCGCCAAATCGAATTAACTCCAAACGATGCCCGCTCATCCCCTGGACACCGCCGACCACGGTCGCCGTGTCAAAGCCCTTGGCGTAAAAACCGACGCCAATTTTGGCAGCTTCGGCCAATTTTGATTTCTCAAAAACACATTGATCGACAACGAACTGTTTTGGTGACGCCTGTTCAAACAATTCTGCTTCCGCAGGGCCAACGAATAGTAGCTTTCCAGTTTCATCGCAGACATGGGTGAATCGGAAACGCTGCCGACCAGGTTGAATCTCAAACATCATGATCAACTTCAACTGATCCTCGGTTTCTTCGATCTTCGCAGCGTGAAGAATGGCTTCGTCCACAAAAGTGACGTTTCGTAGATCATCTTCATGAAACCCAAAGTCTGCCGCCGCAGCAGCGACAACCTCGCGTCGCTGAGCGATCTTGGCTTCACAGCGGGCAATCCCCATGGCCAACAGCCCTGAACAAAGTGCCAGCCCTGTCACTGCACAGACCCCAATGCCTTGCTTCCAAAGCCTGTCAGGGATTTTTGCAAACCCGGACATCGGACGATTCTGCTTCCTACTCGAAATTTGTCGAGCGGCGGTCAGCCCAACCAGAAATTGCCGGCAAGGCATTTCCACGATCGTGTGTAGCAGCGCCGCCAAGCATCCGCAGATTCCAGCTCCCATGAGCACGACAAAACTGGTTGGCAACATGCCCACCGGGAGCAGTGGCCGTATCGTTTCAATCACTGGGATTTGAATCAAGTAAAGAGAAAAACTGATCTCACCGAGGTAGATCATCGATGGACGAGAAACAAAGCGGGCCAGCACGCCACGCGACCAACTGAACACCCAAACGATCAGCGCAAACCCAAGAATGGAGCCAGCGCCCTTGGTCATCCAAGAGTCGACGACTTTCCATTGATGCTGTTCAAGCCATCCATGAATCGGGCCGAGTTTTGATACGCAAAAGAGCGAACCAGCCAACACCAAGACCGCGGCAAGTTCGTAGATCGTATCGCGGATCATGAACGTTTGACCGCCTGTATCTGGAGTGGCTTCAGTGTTGTCTGCTACTTTTGAAATTCGATCCAGGTAGATTCGACCGATCATCATTCCCACAACGAATTCAATCAGTCGAAACAGCGGATTGACGTAGCTGAAATAGATCATCGTTGAAGTTTCAGTCGTACCGTAGAGCGCTGCGTACTGCGCCACGCCAACAATCGTAACCACCAACCCAATGGCCCCTGCCAACCAGGGCCAAAATTTCTTTCGGCCCAAGAGAAGAAGGAATGGAAACGCCAGATAAAATCCCATTTCCGTCGAGACGCTCCAAGCCGGCCCGTTATACCAATAGGCGAGATTTTCTTCCGGCAACCAACTTTGAATCAAGAACAAGTGCGCGGTCAATTTCTTGACGTTGACAACGGCCTCTGGATAAAAGAACTGCTGGACAATGATGGCTGCGGCGACACAAACCAAGTGGACGGGCCAGATCCTGGCAATCCTCGCTATCCAAAAACGAATCACTCCCGACCAATCCAGCCGAGGGAAATACACATACGTCAGAATGAAACCGGACAGCACAAAGAAGAATGAAACTGCGTTGGTCGCGAAGATTCCGTAGCCAGCGTTTTTTCCCAAAGCAAGGTTCGTCATGTGAACGATAATCACTGCCAAGGCTGCGAAAAATCTCAGACCAGTCAAGGCGTCAAGCGATCGGACTTGGTTGGATTCGGTGCCTGTTGACGACATGGGGTATCAAGCTGCGATGGGGGATTGTCTTTAGAATGCGTTCCGCAATCGTCTGTGATCGAAAGACGTTCTGAACCTAGCCAACATTCACGTCTTACCTAAACGCTCTTTCCATTATAGTCATGACGAATTCTCCTCGAACGCGTGACAAACGACGGA
>CAZPTT010000270.1:0-3839 GCA_964589435.1 uncultured Pirellulaceae bacterium | reverse complement strand
CGTCAAAGGCTTCACCAATCATGAATCCAGCGGCGTTGAGCATCCGGGAACCTACTTGGGTGTGATCGACAAGATCCCATATTTGAAATCGCTTGGGGTAACCGCAGTTGAATTGATGCCGGTTCATGAATTTCCGATTTTGGATTTCGATGGTTCGAAACCGGATCGGCCGAACTACTGGGGATATGATTCTCTAGCGTTCTTTGCTCCACACCGAGGCTACGCTTCGAGCCAAGAGCCGGGCGGCCAAGTCGACGAATTCAAGCAGATGGTCAAGGCGTTGCACAAGGCCGGCATCGAAGTCATCCTCGATGTCGTCTTCAATCATACCTGCGAAGGAAATGAGCGAGGGCCGACTCTCAGCTTTAAAGGGCTGGAGAATTCCGTTTACTACATGCTCGAATCAGATAAGCGTTACTACAAGAACTATTCTGGATGTGGCAATGCGGTCAACGGAAACCATCCAATCGTTCGCGAGATGATTTTTCATTGCTTGCGACACTGGGTGCATAACTACCACGTTGATGGTTTCCGATTCGACCTTGCGTCCATCCTCAGCCGAGATCGCAACGGCATGTTGGTTCCCAACCCGCCATTGGTTGAAGCGATCGGCGAAGACCCATTGTTGGCCGACACCAAGATCATCGCCGAAGCGTGGGATGCAGCCGGTGCCTACCAAGTCGGATCATTTGGCGACGACCGCTGGGCGGAGTGGAATGGTCGCTATCGTGATGACATTCGTAGCTATTGGCGAGGTGATGGCGGGACGCGAGGAGCTTTGGCGACGCGACTGGCTGGATCGGCTGACCTCTATCAACTTGGTGGCCGCCCGCCGTGCAGTAGCATTAACTTCATTACGTCCCACGACGGATTTACGTTGAGTGACTTGGTCAGCTATCGAGAAAAACACAACCAAGCCAACGGCGAAGACAACCGAGACGGCGACAACAATAACCACAGCGAGAACTTCGGCGTCGAAGGCCCGACCGATCAACCGGTGATCGAACAGATGAGACTTCGTCAGATCAAGAACATGATCGCGACGCTGATGCTCAGCCAAGGCGTGCCGATGCTTGTTGCTGGCGATGAATTTCGCCGAACACAAAATGGCAACAACAACGCCTACTGCCAGGACAACGACATTTCGTGGCTTGACTGGGGATTTGTCGAAGAGCACAGCGAATTGGTTCGATTCAGCCGTTGTTTGATCGAGTTTCGACGCAATCAACCGACCGTTCGGCGTCAGCAGTTCCTCAGTGGAATGCCCAACAGCAAGGACGGCCTGGCAGATGTGAGTTGGTACAGTCCGCTCGGAACAGCCGTCGATTGGTACAACGACGAACATCCCATCATCTGTATGTTGGCGGCTCCGACACCCGCTGAAGATCCAGGTGAGACGGGACGCGATGTCTTGTTGATGCTCAATTCGAGCGGAAATGGTTGCCGGTTCTTGATCCCAACGATTGCGAAATCAAAAAAATGGCGACTGTTTGTTGACACTTCGCTACCAACACCTCATGACGTTTATCCGAATCTGGATGGCCCCGCACTGCCATCCAGCGGAAGCCACACACTCCCGCATAAGTCGTTGGCCGTCTACGTTGCTGACAGGTAAAGCGAGCGGACGATTCACCGATTAACGCCATACTCGTTGCTCAAAAGGCGCTGTGAAAACAGCGCCTTTTTTTATGCGCCTTTCCAAAGCACTTTTCCCAAGCATCGATCCAATCAGTGGTTGCGATGGATTTGTTTCGCAAGGATTCAAAGGAACTTCGGGCGATTCTCATCTGGCGCGTCCTCGAATGCAGCCAGATTTTCTGAACCAACAACTTCCATAAATGGCCAAAATAAGCTTCGCCGCTCACCGATCATTGGGAGTTTTCGCGTGCTCTTGATTGAATCGAAACACCAGAAACTGTCGATCATTTCCGGTTAGAAAAACAATTTCACCAATACGTCTTGGAGACTCGATAACGCTAGGGGGAAGCCTTTTGATAAAGGAGACTTTCCCGCCAGAGCTTTTCCTTCATCCATATTCCAATTCGCAAACACCCGTTAAACGACGAGTGAATATTGCGTCAACTCATTGCGTTATCCTGGAGCCAGTTTTCATGAGTGAATTGAACCATTTTCGTATTCTAATCGTGGACGACAATCCGGCCATCCATCAGGATTTCCAAAAAATTCTTGTGCAAACCGATCACAATCAGGAGCTGGATCAGCTAGAAGACGAGTTGTTCGGGACAAGCCGTGAGAACGTTGGCGAGTGTCCGGTTTACGAAATTGATAACGCGATGCAAGGCTTGGAGGGTGTCGAAAAAGTTGCCCAAGCAATTCGCGACGACCAGCCTTATTCACTTGCTTTCGTCGACATGCGGATGCCGCCCGGCATCAGCGGATTGGAAACCATCCGGCTGATGTGGGAACGTTCACCAGATCTTCAAGTCGTAATCTGCACGGCCTATAGTGACTACAGTTGGTTTGAGATCATCACGCAACTGGGTTGGACTGATCGCTTGCTGATCCTGAAGAAACCGTTTGATCAAGCTGAAGTTTGCCAACTCGCCCTCGCCATGTCAGTAAAGCATCAACTAGAGCAGCTTGCCCGTTTGCAGACCGAAGAATTGCGAATGATGGTATCCCAAAGAACCGTCGAGTTGGAAAAGGAAATTCATCAACGCGAACAAGTTGAATCGATGCTTCGAGACAATCCAACTCAAGTTTTTGATTCGGCAGACGTTGACCAAGGAACAGGTTTATTGAACCGCAAGGCAATTATCGAGCGTATTAATTTTATGGCTTCCGATGCCGACGAACACAACGCGCTTTACTCGGTGCTTTTCTTCGACATCGATGGTCTGCAAGACGTCAACGATGCATTTGGCCATCTGGTGGGCGACTTGGTTCTCAAAAACGTAGCGCAACGATTGAAAGAAACTCTGCGGCCACATGACGTGATCGGGCGACACGGCGGTGAAGAATTCATTATCGGATTGCGGAATTGCTCGCGAGAAAATGCAGTTATCGTTGCAGAACGCCTCCGGCAACGCGTGGCAGACTCATCAGTTATCGTCGAAGGGAACGAGCTGATGATCACCGTCAGCGTCGGTGTGGCGACTCAGGATCCCGAAATTCGTGCGGTCACCAAACAAGTCCTTGCTTGTGCTGATGAAGCTCTCTACCTTGCGAAGAACAACGGGCGGAATCGAGTCGAATCAAAATTGCTGGTCGCCGGCTAGGTCTTCGCAATCTACGAAAAGATGGCGTTGCGTCAAAAAAGCAGCAACGCGAATTTATGTAAAAACAAAAGGCCGGCAATCGCTGAGCGATTGCCGGCTGGTATCGCCTGCAAGGTTGAGACGGTGGAAACCTAACACAGGTGGGAGCGATACCATCCTCTTCCAGCGGCATTCTTGTTTATCAAACTCGTCTTCGTCGGCGAAGCAATCCAGTTGCTCCTAATGCACTCAAGGCCAGAATAGAACTTGGCTCGGGAACAGCCGCAGAGTTTCCAAACACAAAATTGTCAAAACCTGCCCCTTCGATGCTGTTGGTAGAAACAAATTCGAAATCTAGTGAGACCACTTGAGAATCGGAAATCAAACCGAAAAATCCGCTAGATGAAAGCCCGGAGAAATCGGCACCATCTCCCGTTGGGTTTACCGTACATCGCGATGAAGCTGATCCACGGCCAGACGCTGAGAGAATTAATTGAATCGAAAGGCAATGGCTCAAGAAACCTCATCAACCTTCTTGGGATCTTTGGCCAAATCTGTGAAACACTTGCCTAACCAACTAGACCAGCAAGCTTCCCTCACCCTACACAGGGCTCATTCATG
>CAZPTT010000269.1:0-3932 GCA_964589435.1 uncultured Pirellulaceae bacterium | reverse complement strand
TGCCCTTGTCCGAATTAACCATCGCCAGGTCAGGCCCATTTTCAAACGTAGCGGCAATGTCGGCATTGATTTCGGCTTGCTTGTCAGCCGGGAGATCCTGAATTTGCTCCAGCAAGTTTCCAAATCCATTGTTCACGTTAACGCCCGCTTGTTCAAATGCAGCGCCATGTTTGTCGAACAAATCGGCGAAGAAAACGCGAACTGCGTGCCCGAAGATGATCGGATCGGAGACCTTCATCATGGTCGCCTTCATGTGCAGCGATAGCAAAACGCCGGATGATTTCGCGTCTGCAATTTGAGCCGCCAAGAATTCCTTGAGCGCCGCCACATTCATCACTGTCGAGTCAATGATCTCGCCAGCCAAAACAGGCACAGCGTCTTTCAAAATCGTAACGCTGCCATCGTCAGCGACATGTTCGATTCTCAAGCTGCCAGCTTTCTCAATCGTGGTCGATTTTTCGTTCGATTGAAAATCACCATCGCCCATCGTAGCGACATGAGTTTTCGAATCGGCTGACCAGGCTCCCATCGAATGCGGATTTTTGCGTGCGTATTCTTTAACAGCGTTGGGGGCTCGCCGATCTGAGTTGCCTTCTCGCAGGACTGGATTAACCGCGCTGCCCAGGACTTTCGCGAAACGAGCCTTCAACTGCTTCTGCTCTTCGGTGTCAGCCTCATCCGGATAGTCGGGAATTTTGTAGCCTTTGGCTTGCAACTCTTCGATGGCGGCTTTGAGCTGTGGAACCGAAGCACTGATGTTCGGAAGTTTGATAATGTTGGCTTCCGGCTTCTTCGCAAGTTCACCAAGCTCCGCCAAAGCGTCACCAATCTTTTGATCGTCGCTCAAATTTTCCGGAAAGTTCGCGATGATACGGCCGGCAAGAGAAATATCGCGAGTCTCAATTTCGACACCACAGGCTCCGGCAAATGTCTTGACGATCGGGAGCAAAGAATGCGTGGCCAAAGCAGGCGCTTCGTCGGTAAATGTGTAGATGATCATGATCAGGTGATGGCAAAAATCGGAAAGGAATGTCAAACAAGAAAGATGGATCCAAACAGCAATGCCTAAAAACAACGCCGTTAGCCCACTCTTACTACCGACCTTTATAGCGTGTTTTCTATATTTTCGGCAGGGTAAGTTCGGCGGCGTTGGCCACAATGCGATCTCAAGCGAAGAGGAAGAAAGCTCTTAGGTAACCCGCGGAGGAACGAAGACATCGCGAACGTCGAAGCAATCCATTCCACCTCGCCGGGCAGCTTCGACACCGAGATCTGCGTCTTCAAAGACGCAACATTTTTCGGGAACGACCTTGATCCGTCGGGCAACCTCGAGAAAAACGTCCGGCTCAGGCTTGTGCAACTCCGTATCCTCAGCCCCAACGACGGCATCAAAAAAGTCCTCCAGCCCAATGTGCTTAAGAATCATGAATACGACATCGCGATTTGATCCGGAACCAACGCCCATCGGATGTGTGTCACGAAACTTCTTGGCGATTTCAACAATCGGCTCGATTGGTTTGACGCTTGGGAGCGCCTTCAAAAATTCGCTCTCTTTAACCTCGGCTATCGCTGCCGCATCACCCTGCTTGGATTGTTCGGCCAACAACGTTTCAATAATCAAGACCGTTGGCTGACCAGCCATTGAGTAGAAACGATCTTCATCAAATTTAATTCCGTATTCGTCAAACGTCGCTCGCCAAGCAATGAAGTGCAGTGGCATGGTGTCCGCCAACGTTCCATCGCAATCAAATATCAGGCCATCGAAAGAAGTAAAATCCATTTGAGCTGTCGTTTTCCAGTTGGCGTCATATCAAGTAAATTTGCCAATCAAATGATCGACATGGGTAACCAAGAAAAACATGATAACCAAGATTGTATTATCATGCGTTGGCCGGTGGCACTTATTCGAATCCACGAGCAGGAGAACTGCAAAGTCGTTAATGGCGGAGTGGCGTTAGCCACCCGGTGCGTCAACAACCGGACGGCTCGCGCCGTTTCGCTACGAGGCAAGCAGGCTTTGCAGTTCCACTGATTCCACGAGTGACAATCATTCATTCTCGGCATCGGCTACAACACGACTGGCATCAGTCGGTTGTCCGGTTCATTGACAACACAACTTCATTGACCGAACAGTTAAACACTCAGCAATCAAGTAGCAGATATTTATCAAAGATGAGCAAAGAACAACCCAACAACCCGCTGCATGGACTGACGCTCGCCGCCATTTTGGAGCAACTGGTCAAGACCTATGGCTGGGAAGGATTGGGATCCGCGATCAATGTCCGGTGCTTCAATCATGACCCGAGCATTAAGTCGAGTCTCAAGTTTTTACGTAAAACCAGCTGGGCGCGTGAAAAAGTCGAGCAACTGTACGTCGAGTCTTTGCCATTCGACGACGAGGAAAGTGCTGAACAAAGCCCTGAAGGAAACGGCGAAAGCACCACCGAAAGCACCACCGAAAGCACCACCGAACAGAGCCCTGAATAAAACAGCCAACAAACCCCCAATAGCCAATAGCCAATTCGCGATTAAGAGCGTCTCTCGAATTACTTTGTCGAAAATTTGAAGACTGTTGAAGTCTTGTACTCTTCATCCGGCCGAAGAATACTCGAAGGAAAGTTCTCGCGATTGGGGCTGTCCGGATAGTGCTGTGTCTCAAGGCAGAATCCGCCTCGCTTGATGTACTTCTTACCAGCCTTGCCGATCAACCTGCCATCGAGAAAGTTCCCGCAATAAAACTGAACGCCCGGTTCGGTTGTACGAACTTCCATCGTTCGGCCGGTCGATGGCTCATGGACTTGAGCCGCCAGTACCATGCCGCTGGTGCCTTCTTCGCGATCGATCACCCAGTTGTGATCAAAGCCATTACCAAATTTTATCTGCTCATGGTCTTGCTCGATATCTTGCCCCATTGGTTTGGCTGTTCTGAAATCAAATGGCGTTCCCTCAACGGTTGCAAGCTCGCCGGTCGGGATTGAAGTTGCATCGACTGGTGTGTACCTGAAGGCATTGATCATCAATTCATGTTCAAGCACATCGCCTTCTCCTTCCCCCTTGAGATTGAAGTAGGTGTGCTGCGTCAAATTGATCGGGGTCGCCTTGTCGGTCTTCGCTAAGTAGTCGACAGAAAGCTCGTTATCGTTGGTAAGCTTGTAGGTGACTTTACATTGTAAATTTCCGGGGTAGCCTTCCTCCATGTCTTTTGAAAGGTAGCTCAATTCGACACCGCACCAATCTGGCCCCGAGATAACTTGAGAGTCCCAAATGACTTTGTCGAAACCAACGACACCACCATGCAAATGGTTCGGCCCATTGTTGGTCGCCAACGAGTATGTTTCGCCATCGAGTGTAAATTCTCCGTTGGCAATTCGGTTTCCGTAGCGTCCAACGATCGCACCAAAGTAGGGCTTGTTGACCGCATTCGTGTAGTCCGCCAACTGGTCATAACCGAGTGCAATATCTGCGAACTTGCCATCTCGATCCGGCGTGACAATCGACGTAACAATCGCGCCATAGTTGGTGACGTCGACTGCCATACCCGACGTATTTCTCAACTTGAACAATTGGACTTCGTCAAAGTCTTCAATCGCGACTTGCTGGCCTTGAACGGAATTCAAACAAAAAAAGATGGCGGCGCAAATTCCGGCAAGTGTGGTGGTTGATCGTCTCACGATGTTCTCCAAGTTCAGTCGATGTTGCTGTTGGCGCGAATTTGATCGCGCGAAATGAATGGTGCGGACTTGATAACGCAACTGGCAATTGTGGCTTGGGCATTATAGGCGAATTCTGAAGCGATGTTTGATTACCAGACAGGGCGGCAAACAGACCGAGCGGCAAACAAACAGAGCGGCAAACAATCAGGGCCTGCTCGAATGTTTAGCTACTCAAACTGAGCGGTTGTAGGCCGCTATCAAGGAGCGTCAGCGACGATG
>CAZPTT010000268.1:0-3946 GCA_964589435.1 uncultured Pirellulaceae bacterium | reverse complement strand
CCGATATCGAATTGCTCCAGCAATTCTTCACAGCGATGCTTTTGTTGCTTTCGAGAGAAATTCAAAAGCTGCATCATCCCAGTCAAGTTGGCTTGAACAGAAAGTTTCGTGAACAAACTGGTTTGCTGAGGGAGATACCCCATCGCGCCTTCACGGCTGCGGCGATGTAAAGGCCAACGAGTCACATTCTCAGATTGCAAGTAGACTTCGCCCCGGTCGGGCTTGACCAAGCCACAGATCATTTTGAAGCAAGTAGATTTGCCGGCTCCATTGGGGCCCAGCAAACCGACGATCTCGCCTGGTTGAACTTCCATCGAGACGCCATCGACAACGCGGCGACGATTGTACGATTTGACCAACCCATCGACTGCCAATACGGACATGGTTTTCCTCCTTGAAGATGCCCATGCAATACACGGACAACGTGTTCGACTTCAACTAATCGGTCTCGCCATCCTAGGCAACCGATCACTTCAACTTACGCAAACTTATTCAATTCAAATTCGTTTGATTCGACGTCAAAAAATCAACGACGAACCAACTCGCTCAACGCAACGAGAACAACTACCGAATGAATCCCATCCCGGCGAAATTGGGAAAAAACGGAATTGGCTCGTTCAGTGTATGTGGCCAATAAATAAACAGAGCGCGACCGATTAAGAGATCACGTTCGACATATTTTTCACCATCCCAAACACGGCCGTCGAGACTTTGTGGACTGTTGTCACCCATGGGTAAGAATTGATCTTGGTTACGGGTTAAGCCCAAATCCACACCTTTTTTCAATTCAAACATTGGTGAAGTTTTCCCTTTGCTTTTCTGGAAGAACCTGATCGCCTCCGCATCGCCCCAAGTTTCCGGATTGCGTTGCCATCTATCGATCTTGCCAATGTTTGACTCGCCCGTTTCATTCTCGAGATTCGAAATTTCATAACCTCCAACGATTGGGAGTTTCTGAGTTCCACCTTGGGCAGACGTGTAATAAATATCGCGTAGTATTTGGAGCCGTGTAATTCGCATTTCCAAATTTTTCGCGGCAATGCCAGCCGGCTCGGCATCGCCGGGATCGCTTGGGCTGTATTTTGGAATCGCGATTCCATCTCGCGTGTAGTCAGCCCCGTCGAACTCGATGAGTTGGTTATTGATCCACAAATTTAATCGATCATCAGCATTAACATACTCAATCCGATATTTGCCCGCGCCTTTTAGGTTTGTTTGAGCCGTTGGAGAAACAACTTCGACTCCATCGGCTGTTTGAAATTGTATCGCAGAATCGGAACAGGTAATTTTTGTCTGGCCTGTTGCAACATCGATTTCACATTGAAAATGAGCACCGCCTTCGACTAGATCTAACAGCAGTTTGCCGGATGAAGAATTGACTTCCACCCAGCACTTGATGCCGATATCACCAACCCAATGCAATCCCAAGTCCATCGTCTGCAACGGAGTGTACGAGTCGACTTCATCGTTGTAGCCATAGTTATCTCCGATCAACCGGCCTGCTGTTAAATTATCAGGCTTAAACCGCGCCGGCAAATTTTTGTCTTCAATCGTGACCCAATCACTTTTCAATGGTCGAAAGTGACGATAGCGAAGCCAGCCGGGCTGATCAGAGACAGACGAAATGTAGTTTGGTTTTCCATTGGATTCCCGACGCTCCCAACTTTCGGTCCCTGAAAACTCTTGCCAGCGATCCGGCCAGCCAACGTCTTTGAGTTTGCTGCCAATGTGATCCGTATCATCAACGGTTTGCAGAATGTGACGCAACTTGTGCGGCGGCTTTCTCGATATCTTTTTTTCCCAACCGCTATTATCTGCATTGCGATTCATCAAGTAGATGTCGCCGTTTTCGATCAAGATATTGTCACCCGGTAGTCCGATCAGGCGCTTGATGTAGTTTTGCTTACCGACATTCGGATTCTTAAAAACGATGACATCGTAGCGTTGGGGATCAGCAAAATCGTAGATGAACTTATTAACCAAAATTCGATCACCGTTGTTGGTGTAGTGATCTTTGTACAACCTGGTATTGATTCGCGTTCTGTATTGGCAAATCGGACAGTAGGCGGCATCGACTGAAACAGGTTCTTTTTGGATCTCTTGGCTTGCTCCAGCTCTGTAGCGAAAATCGCAACTTTCGCACTCAATGTCTTTGTGCTGCCCTTGAAGCGAAGGAGCCATCGAACCAGTCGGAATAATGAAGGCTTCGGCCTCATAGCTTTTAAACATCAATGCCAGAATCACAGCGACAATAATTGACTCGATTGTTTCCCGCGTCCCGAAATCTCGAAAAAATCCAAACACGCCTCCGATGGGTTCGTCAGCAATGTATGAGTCTGGATGAGCCGCCGCGCTTGGTCTCCTCGCCTCTGATGGAAACGCGCTTCTGCGAACTTTTCTTGCCATTTGTTTAACCAGGTTGTTGCACCGGCCCTAGCCGGCATATTTTTACGAATCCTCAGCCACGTTTCTGCACAAGCAAATGAAACCGGGCATGCTAGGAATTCGTTCTATTCGATTGAGTTGCCTCTAGATTGTATGGAATTTCAAATTTCTCTCATACTTGACTTTGGCGTTCTCAAGCCGAAACAAAAGAATATCACGTTCTGATTTGCTCCAAACTTAGGTTTTTGCATGCAATTGTAGAATTTTGCTGAAGCGGCGGCGTCGAGGATGCTAGTAATCGGAGCGTGACTGAAGACGAGCGGCTTCTTCATCCTGAACGACTCCGATCAATTTTGCAGGCAAGACGCCGGGCTGTTTCCAATGCCGGCTATCAATCGAAAGTGGAACATTGTCGCCCAGCAAAACGAAACCGTCGCCAGCCTCGATTCGGACAGCGCCATCAGCCCCCTCGGGAACAGGAAAATAATACACATCTCGCCAAACCCGCACGCGCTCAACTTTCACACTCGCTCCAGTCGCACCGATTTCCAATGGAAACTTCGAAACCTTGGAGTCAGTTGAGGGACTCGTGATTCGGCAGACTTCCACCCCATTGATACAAGCAATTAGTTGACCATCGAATGCTGAAAACTCGATTTGGATTTGCCTATCTCTTGGTCGCTCAACTTGAAATGGTTTTGAATGGCTTGGATGCACGTTTCTTGACGCACTCGCCTCCTTCGTTTCGTCGCCAAATATTTGCGTTGAAACTTTAAACTCAAAACGATCGAGATCAAGCAAAAACTCGGTTTGAACTTGGCCACGATTAAACCGCCAAGCGACTGTTCCAGCTGAAGCTGTTGAAAGCTGAATTTCCAAGAACAAGTCGTCCATCGGATGCAAATTTCGACTCAAAGATTGATTGTGCGTATAACTATCCTCGACCTTGAAATCCATCGTTCGTTCGGCGTCATGACGAAAACAACGCCAATGATGATACTTAAACCAATCGAGCTCATTTGATGGCTTGACTGAAGAAGCTGGTTTGAAATTTAGAACAGGCGCACCGTGATTCTCATTGGATGCGACTTCTCCATCACCCGAACGCCAGCGTGGAACATTCAACGAACGAGGAACGAACTCCGAATCGTTAACTAGAATCCTCATCTTACGCTGAACCACCAACGGCTTGGTGACGAGGTTCCCGTCGACATAGAGGTCACCAGCCTTCATTGAAATGGATTCGCCCGGCAAGCCAACCACGCGTTTGATACCGGCTTCGCCATTGGCGGATTGGAATGCAACAACGTCCCATCGATCGACTGGTTCGCCCGAGACAATTGAAACTAGGTTCGCGGCCGCGCGGACTGAGTCGATTCGTTGATTCGCCGCCCCGCAGTTGGGACAAAAAACTTCTCTCAGTGGCTGCTCTCTTGGGTTGGGCTTTGAAGTGTTGGGCTCAGAAGGGTTGGGCTCAAATTGGTTGGGCTCAAATTGGTTGGGCTCAAATTGGTTGGGCTCAAAAGCGAACTTGAATTTGCAGTCTACACACATGGACTGC
>CAZPTT010000267.1:0-4010 GCA_964589435.1 uncultured Pirellulaceae bacterium | reverse complement strand
GGAATCAGCACTATGGGAATCAGCACTATGGGAATCCAACCGGTCAACCGCGAAATAGCAAAAGCCATATTCCCGGAAGTGATTTTGCATCCGCTCAATAAACTCACTCGTTTGAGACTGAGAATATTTTGCCGGAAAATACTCCATGACCTTGGCATCCTGATTTAGTGCCGACATCGGCAGCAGATCCGAGCTGAGCCAGTTCCTCAGCCCCAACCGCTTTGTTTTGATCACGTAGTTCATTTTCAGGTGCCCGCGACATGAGAGATCACGAATAGAGCCCGCGAAGTCCTCGACAACCAGTGGGCTTCCAGAGAACGCTGGCGAGGTGGTTGGGCGATTACTCGCCAAGCAAAATTACTTCCCGTTTTCCTGCTGAACTATCAAATGGCTGGACAAGCTCGACAACAATCAAAATCGAATATCGAATTTCTACTAATTAGTCAGTCGGCTAGTCGGTAAAACGACTGAGCTGTGCCACCCAAAATCTGAGCCCTCTCGCCTTCAGATACGCCACCGATACATTCGACCATCGCATCAAATACATGCTGGTAGGATGCGGCCAGTTCGCAAACGGGCCAATCACTTCCGAACATACAACGAGCGGGGCCAAAATTCTCAAGTGCCGCATCAATATACGGCTTCAAGTCGGCTGGCGACCAGTGACTCCAATCCGCTTCGGTCACCATCCCGGAAATCTTACAACATACGTTTGGAAACTTTGCTGCGGCAACGAAATGCTCAAGCCAACCTTCCATTTTCCCATCCTTGATTTCAGGTTTGGCAAGGTGATTGATCACCAAACGTAGTTTGGGAAAACGTTCTGCCACGGAGGCAGCGTGCTTCAAATGCTTGACGAAAAAAAGCAGGTCGTAGGGCACGTCATGCTTTTCAAGTACCCTTAGTCCCCTGGCAACATCATCTCTAACAATGAAATCATCGTCCGCTTCGTCCTGAACAACGTGACGCACGCCGACAAACTTGGGATGCTCTTTGAATTCTTCGATTTGCGACTCACACTCCGGACTGGACAAATCAACCCAGCCAACAACACCGGCGATCCAATCGTGTTGTTCCGCCAAACCAAGCACCCAGCGGTTTTCTTCAACGTTATGTTGCGTTTGAACAAATATCGTTTTATCGACCCCGGCGGACTTGAGATGTGGCTCAAGATCTTCTGGCAAAAAGCTTCGGCAGATCTTCTCAAGGCCTTCATTCTCTTGCCAAGAATTATCAAATTGCTTGAGAGAACGATCCCAAAAATGTTGGTGTGAATCGATAACTAAACTCATGAACAGAATCTTTACTTTTCGACTTCGGATTAAAAAACCGGCCTGAATCAGTCCACACTGCGCCGGAAGAATCGGGTACCAAATGCGTTTGCTCCCGCGAACTATGCGCAATTCCAAACAAACCAATAGCCGGGGCAACGGGTTAAGCAAACGTTATACGAGGTCGCTATTCTCTGGCAAGCATTCAACATAAAACCAGTTGTGTATTGGAGCCAAAATCTCTTGGACTTCCTTGACCAATGTTTCATCAATCGGATCTTGCATCCACTCACACCACTGGGCAACCCGCTGAGGATTCGCTGATCCTGTGATACACGTCGTCATGTCAGGATTGGCAAGCGAAAATTGAAGGGCTAACTTGGCAATATCGACTCCAGCCGCAGAACAATGAGCGCCCGCTTTCTTGCAAATCTCACGAACTTCCGGAGTCGCTTTATGCCATTCGGGCAGAGGAGCATTGGTAAGCAAACGAGCACTGAATGGTGCCGCGTTCATGATGCCGACGCCTTTGGCTTTCATCTCGTCGACGATGTCGGCAAGCATCGTGTTCTGAAGTGTGTAATGGTTGTAAGAAAGCAAAACATCGAGGTCGACCTGGGACGATATCTCTTTGAAGATTTTCATCGGGTATCCGGAAATGCCGATGTTCTTCACTTTGCCTTCCGCCTTAATTTTTTGCAATTCAGGAATCGTCTCTTCCACGATTTGCTTGAGGTCGACGAACTCAACGTCATGGCAAAGAATGATATCCAAATAATCGGTTTTCATTCTTTCCAAACTAATGTCAACGCTTTCACGTACTCGTTTGGCAGAAAAATCGAAATGAGATGGCGCGTAGCGCCCCAATTTCGTACACAAGTAATAGCTATCACGTGGAATCCCATCGAGTGCGATTCCCAGCAAGGATTCGGAAAGCCCGCGGCCATAATAAGGCGACGAATCGATTAGGTTCATGCCGTTATCCAAGGCGACATGAACACTTTTGACCGCTTCGTTCAGATCAATTTTTCTGAATTCCGCTCCTAAGGATGACGCGCCGAACGAGAGAATTGATACGTCCATGCCCGTGTTGCCAAGTTTTCGCTTTTCCATAAAGTTCTTTATCGTATCGAGTATCAATGAAGGAATGTCGCTGAATCAAATTCAATAATCCAACGTATTTAGAACCGGATATCTTACCACAAGGCAATTGTTCGCAGAACGAAACCCTATAAAAACTGTGCCATTGGAAACGATTACTTTGGGAGCGATTGAAAACAGCAAAACATACGCGGCAGATCGCCAAACTGGTGACTCTGACCAAATAAGTCTACGATAGGTATCACCTGATAAATCAGCTTTGAAGACCAATCAAAAACGACCAGCCAATCAGCACGACTTGCGATTCTTTCCTTTGCAGACAGTCAAACTTACCAATGTACTCTCGGTCAAGACTTACCTATCAATCGCTCCTCGCTGTTTCGATTCTCTGTGGCTGGCTGATTACAGCCGCTCCAGCAAGCTGCCAAAAATCAAATCGCCTCCCACTAAATCAAGAAGCGTCAACCGGTTTTGAATTGGAAACGCCCAGCGAATTTAGTGAATTGAAATCAAGTGTTGGGGATTGGACTACGATCCAAGGCAAAGCCGCAATCGATGATCAGCATTCCAAAACCGGCTCGCATTGCTTGCATTTAAAGGGTGGGCCTCGAACGGTTGTAGAACTCCAACTTAAATCCAAGGTCGACACGACCGGTACACTAAGTTTCTGGGCTGAGCGATGGACAAAACGAACGCCGTTTTCATTTCGAATCGAGAAAAAATCCGGCGGCGAATGGACAGAAATCCACAATGGTGATGAAACAACAAAAGTTGGAAGAGGCTTTCTTTCACGCATCAAAATTCCACTCGACGATCCTAGCATTGAGTGCCTAAGATTTTCTGTAGACAGCCCGCCCAATACCGGCGTCCTAATTGACGATTTGCAATTTGCGATTTCGAAGCCTCAGCGCATTACCGAAATCACTCCAGTTCCGATGACACTACCTGTGCTCGCGGGCACGCCGGCAAGCCCATTTGTCAAAGTTAACATTCGAACGGAGGGAAACAACAATCCAGTCTCACTGCAATCCCTTGGATTTTGGACAGACGCGACAAAAATCAAGAAGCTCAAGTCGCTGCAAATCTACTACGGAGCAAACCAATCTGCCTTCAACCGTTCCATTCCTTTTGGCCACCCCAAGCAGCCGACTGAAACAACCGAATTGGAGATTCCGACCGGGCAAGCAAATGAAAAGGGAGACCAACTTGAGTTTTTCCAGTTTCGTGGAGAACAAGAGCTCGCCGAGGGCGATAACTTCTTTTGGCTGGCTGGCACTTTGCCCAAGAAAATTAACATTGATCAAAAAATTCGATCGAGACTCGGTAGTGGTGAAAATGGCGTTACGTTTTCTCATCGACAATCCATCAACCAACCAAGGCGTGCATTTTCTGAACAAAGACTTGGCGTTGCCGTTCGGCAGGGTGGAGACGATGGCGTTCATACATTTCGAATTCCGGGCATAGTGACGACCAATGCGGGAACACTGATTGGCGTTTACGACATTCGCCGAGATAAAGGGCGAGACTTGCCGGGCAATGTTGATGTCGGGATGTCTCGTTCGATGGACGGAGGCCAAACTTGGGAGCCGATGCGAGTCATCATGGACATGGGAGCCGATCCGGCGTTCAATTTTGATG
>CAZPTT010000266.1:0-4070 GCA_964589435.1 uncultured Pirellulaceae bacterium | reverse complement strand
CTAAGCTAGAGCTCGCCCTCACCGTCAACGACCCCCAATCTCCCGAGGAGAAAGATGGCAAATCAGCAACCCACGCAACGGTCGCTTAACTTGAGACTTCTAGCGTCGAAGCTTTTCCTGTTCGCGTCTTTGGCGATTCTCGTCCAATTTGCCGTCGCGGCTGAATCTCCAGCCCAATCCGCCCCCGTCAGTACGAGCTCCGCTGACGGAGCCAGTCGCGCCCCCGAAAGCCATGTTGATCGCATCAACCAAATGGTCGAGCAAGTCTGGTCTGACTATGAACTGCGGCCATCCAAGCCAGCCTCCGATGGCGAATGGTGTCGGCGATTATTCTTGGACGTCATTGGGCGGATTCCCAACGTCAAAGAACTCAATACTTTTCTCTCGAACAAGGACGAAGACAAACGTCAAAAGCTCGTCGACATGCTGCTTTACGATGACGAGTACACGGAAGAATTTGCCAGAAACTGGACGACCGTTTGGACGAACTTGTTGATCGGTCGCACAGGAGGTAACGATCGAAACTCAATGATCAGCCGTGAAGGCATGCAAAAGTATTTGCGTGATTCATTCGCTCGCGAGAAACCTTACGACAAAATGGTTCATGAACTGGTCACCGCGACCGGAACCACGACCCCTGGTGATGCTGACTTCAATGGCGCCACGAACTTCTTGATCGACAAGGTCAACGAAGAGAAAGCCGCGTTGGCGACCGCCGAGACGACCAAGACGTTCCTTGGCCTCCAAGTTCAATGCACCCAATGTCACAACCATCCGTTCAACGATTGGAAGCAACAGAAGTATTGGGAGATGAACGCGTTCTTCCGTCAGGTCCGCGCTTACCCTGGCGGACGCAATGCTCGCGATGGTGGAATCGCTCGACTCGTTGATGAAGACTTCGCGGGCGACAACCGGAATCGTTTGGAAGAAGCCGAAATCTATTACGAGCTTCGCAACGGAATCGTCAACGTCGCCTATCCGGTTTTTGTTGACGGGGAAGCGATCGATCGAAGCGGCTATGTGAATGTAGTTAACCGCCGCGAAAAACTTGCCGACTTGATGATCAACTCGCCTTATTTCCACCGCTCCATCGTCAATCGAATGTGGGCACATTTTATGGGCTACGGGTTTACTTCGCCCGTCGATGACTTGGGGCCGCACAACACACCCACTAATTCGGAATTGCTTGACTATTTGGCCAGTGAATTTAAAGCCGCCGACAATGACTTGCGAACGCTGATTTCTTGGATTGCTCTCAGTCGCCCTTACGGCCTCTCAAGCTCGCGAACTCGCAGCAACGAAAAGGATGATCCGCTGCTTGGCGAGTCACCAAAGTTCTCCCACTTCTATTTACGACAAATGGAAGCCGAGCAACTGTACGAATCGTTGTTGGTCGCAACGCAAGCCGATCAGGAAGGCAGTTACGAAGAACAGGAACGCCGCAAAAATACTTGGTTGAGGCAATTCACGACTGCCTTTGGAACGGATGAAGGCCAGGAGTCAACCAGTTTCAACGGGACGATTCCACAAGTCCTGATGCTCTTTAACGGCGATATGATTCGTGAAGCAACCAGCACGAAGAAAGGCTCGTTGATCAACCGTTTGGCCAACGCTGACATGAACGACGTGAAGAAAGTTGAACAGCTATTCCTGGCCGGCCTCAGTCGACGGCCCAATGGCAAAGAACGCGACATGGCAAAAGCGATTTTCGCAGCCAGAAGCGGAAACAAGCTTGAAGCCCTCAAAGATGTTTGGTGGGTTATTTTGAATACCAACGAGTTCATTTTTAACCACTAGAAATTGAGACTTCTCGGTTAGCGTAATGCGTAACGCCACCATCAGTTTTTAAAAATCGTACTCGTACTCGTACTCGTACTCGTATTCAATGAAATGGTGCTCGTACTTTTACTCGACCTCATTGTCAATCGAGTACGAGTTCCGCCGATGGCCGAGTACAAGTAGGAGAACGAAAAAGAGGTAAATGGGCGCCTCGGCGGTGCCGACATGGTGGTGTTCACCGAGAAGTGGCCTAAATTTTGACGTTCTTAGGTGTGTTGCTATTTGTTCGCTGCTGTTTTAGTCGCCGATTGGCAAGAACATGACGAACTACATAAATCTTTGTCTGAAAAACGGTGAATTACAAAAAGGCTTGTTGATTCGGGCTAGGTAAAACGTTCGTTATTAATGTCGGGATCCCACGTCTGGACGAAGTGACCATGCCGTGGCCTCGGCAAAATGCTTATGACACAGTGCTTGCGACAAAGTGTTCAGTAAAAAATTATGAATACTGAAAGCTGCCGGTCGATCCACTTGGGCGCGAAAGCCGACTATAATTGATGAACCGCGTTTCAGCCGAACTCGGTGTTGAAGGCTGAAAGCTGAGTGTTGAATAACCGCGTTTTGAATACAACTCACATGAACACTCAACCACATTTTTAACGCCCAACCACGTTTATACTTTCCCATCGCCAGTATTGGAGACAAGCCATGAATTACAAGACTCCTCATGGAATGAACCGCCGCCACTTTATGCATCACCTAGCCGGCGCATCTGCGCTGGCGGGAAGCGCGTTGGCGATGGGGCAAACGTTGAAAGCCAATGCACCTGAGCTGATCAAGAATCGCAAAGCAGCCATTTTGCTGTGGATGGGCGGTGGCCCTTCGACGATGGATATTTGGGATCTTAAATCAGACTCCAACACGGGCGGCGACTTTAAACCAATCGCGACCAATGGCGATGTTCAAATCTGTGAGCACATGCCGCTGATGGCTCAGAACATGGACAAGATGTCGATCGTTCGTTCGATGAGCACTCGAGAAGCTGACCACATGCGTGGCCGCTACTATATGCACACCGGTTACGTTCCCAATCCGAACGTGCAACATCCCAGTTACGGATCTGTCATCGCACATGAACTTTCGGCGACGCGCGAAGATTTACAAATTCCGCCTTTCGTTTCAGTCGGTGGCAATAGCGAAGGGCCAGGATTTCTCGGTATGAGCTGGGCTCCGTTTTCTGTCAATTCCAATGGGCAAGTCCGTAACCTTGACATGGGTATTCAGCCTGATCGCTTGGCTCAGCGAATGGAAGCGTTGCGATTGATGGAGACAGGATTCATCAAGGACAACCGTGGCATCGCCGCCGCCGAACATGCCAAGGTCTTGGGCAAAACTCTCAGCCTGATGACCAGTGATCAAATGAACGCGTTCAAAGTAAGTCAAGAAAAGGACACCGTCCAAGAGCGCTATGGTCGTACCAATTTTGGCCGAGGGTGTTTGATGGCTCGACGATTGGTCGAGTCGGGTGTGCCGTTTGTTGAAGTCAACCTTGGCGGCTGGGACAACCATCAGAACATTTTTCCAACTCTCCGTGACAACAAGCTGCCGGAACTGGACAAAGGCATGAGCGCCTTGATGGAAGACCTTGCTGATCGCGGCATGCTCGAGGACACCGCTGTGATCTGGATGGGCGAATTCAGCCGAACACCGCGCATCAATGGCAACGGCGGACGTGATCACTGGGCTCGCAGTTGGAGTGCGGTTGTTGGTGGAGCCGGTATGAACAGCGGCATCGCGATCGGTGAAACTAACGAGGACGGCACGAAAGTCGTCGGCCAATCGTATTCTTCCGAGGATTTGATGGCATCGGTTTGCAAGTCGTTGGGTATATCTTTGGACACGACTTTCACCAGCCAAAGCGGGCGACCAATGAAGATCGCCAACAGTGGTAAGGTGATCAAGGAGTTGTTCAGTTAAGACCGGCTTAGCTGTTTTATTTGCTAACGTCTTTCTTGATTACCCAGACCCATTGTTTTTGCGACCAAGCGATTCGTTTACTCGTGTTCAGTTGGGTCGCGCAGTCAATCAGTGCTGCTAAGTTTTAATGCTGCTAAGTTTTTGCTATTACGAATACAAGCTGTAAACCGACAGCAAGCATTGACAAAATAGATAGGTATCGTAAATCAGGTTGTCACATGAAGCCCTTTTATGCGACACCTTGTCCAAATAATCACTTGTTAGCGGTCGCTAGCTTTCCGACTCCTTCGGCGGAATCGTTCTCTGATTCAAGC
>CAZPTT010000265.1:0-4359 GCA_964589435.1 uncultured Pirellulaceae bacterium | reverse complement strand
CCCTCCCCAACTTAGGCCTCGCAACTTAGGCCTCCCCAACTCGGCCTCCCAACTTAGGCCTCGCAAAGCTTGCCTTGCCACGATTCGCGGCGAGCGAACTCTTCGTTCACCGACTTCTGCACACGCTGTTTGTCGAGACACCACTGTGGGCCGATGAAGAAATCACCGGGAGCATCACCACTGATTCGTTCGATCACCATGTTTGAAGGCAGCAATTCCATAAAATCGACCAGCGTCGTGACGTAGTCTTCAAACTCCATCAGCTTGACCTCACCGCTGCGGACTTGCTCGGCCAAAGGCGTTTTCTCAACCGCGTACAAGTTATGAATCTTGACCGCGTCCAATCCCGACGTGGCGACTTCGCGAGCCGTGGCCATCATGTCCGCGTGCGTTTCACCAGGCAGCCCCAACATGATGTGCGCACAGATTTCGAAGCCCCGTCCAATGCTCCGTTCCATCGCGTCCACGAACGAGTCATGCGTGTCGGCGCGGTTCATCCACTTCAGCGACTTCTCGTGGATCGTCTGTAAGCCATACTCAACGGTCAGCGGAATTTTCTGACCGAACTCTTCCAGCAGGTCCAACACATCATCGGGAACGCAGTCCTGCCGGGTTCCAATCGCCAATGACATGACTTCCGGATGGGCGATGGCCTGTTCGTAAATCGGGCGGAGGACGTCGACTGGCGCGTAGGTGTTGGTAGCCGGTTGAAAGTAAGCCATGAAGTGTTTGCACTTGTAACGACGCTTCAAACGGCTGATGCCATCGTCAATCTGTTCCGCGATGGTCTGGCGCGGCAGCCTGCGACTGGGACTGAACGAACGGTTGTCGCAGAATGTGCACCCACCAATCGCGACCGTCCCATCGACGTTGGGGCAAGTGAATCCGGCATCGACGCTGACACGTTGAACCCGGTGCCCGTACAGCTTTTTCAAGTAATAGCTGTACATAAAATAGCGATGACCGTCGGCTCGCCAATCCATTTCGGGGCAGTTATGCGGCTGATATTTAGTTGACGTCAAATTAGACACCGAATAAAATAAAGGTATAAATCTTAAGTGATCCTGTCATAATTTCCCCACATTTTTGGGGCTTATCCCTCCTTTATACAGCGCGACTTCGATTCGCGAAATAATCATGTACGGCGAACTTGTACCCCTTGGTGGTGGCGACCCTATCCCGCTGATGAAGAAAAGACTCCGAATTGGGCGTCGCGAAGGCTGCGATATTGTTTTGAATTTCGGGAACGTTTCCGGGCACCATTGCCTGATGGAAATTGAAGAAGGCTATTGGTTCATCCGTGATCTTAGCTCGCGAAACGGAGTCAAGATTGACGGCAAGCGGATCATGCCCGGCATTCGACGTCGAGTTGATCCCGATGTTAAATTGACGATTGCCAAGCACCAATTCAACATGGAGTACGATCCGACGGCATTGGGTGCTTATGGAACGCCTCCTCAAGACGAACAAATGGACGACTTTTTCCGCGAATCTTTGCTTGATCGAGCCGGATTGAAACGCCGTGAGAAAGAAAAGGGTAAGTAAGCTCGCTGCGGAAAACTTAGATTGAAAACTCAAAGCCGCCTCATTATCGAGGCGGCTTTTTCTATGGTTTCACGCTTGGTGCTTCAGGCCGTCGCGTCCGAATTCGCATTGGACAAGATCAAGCACAGAAACAGAGATTTGGGGATTTTTCGCAAGTTCTTCCAGTTGCCTTCCCGGCTCTGTTTACTTCGTTTTCTCCAATTCAAATTCTCCGGCTTGCCAATTGATCAGCCTCGAAATGGCTCAACTCTAAAAGATTGTCACGAAATAGATTCCGCAAGGAACGTACCGAACGCTATCAGCTTGGCAAGCTGAGCAACAATGTCGCTCGTTTCTCCGAACCGAATGCGAACCTGTGCGATGACCTCCATTCGGGAATTTGATTCGTGACCGTTCCTTAGTGAAGTTCGAATTCATCTTGCCGTTTTCGCACGGCCAACATTTCGGCTAGCGTCGTTTAGATCTCCCACCCCAGCAATCGCAATTCAAAAAATGAGCCCCGTTTCATTCGATTGCCGTTTCATGCCGGCCGAATCGAAGCCCCGATTTTCTCGGCCCAAACCGCAAAAGCCGTCGTTCCAGTCAAATGCCAAATTGGCAGTAACCTGGCCGATAAAGTGGCCCGGCGGCTTTGAAAATTCCGGGCCTCCGAATTAACACCCGATATTGCAGTATTTCAGGGTCTAAACCTTGGATTCTGGTTTTGGCACGGGCTTTGCAATTTGGTAGTTCGTGCTTGTAAAAACTCGCCAAAATCGGTTGAGAGTTCTGACAGGCTGAAATCTGAAGTTGATCCAAAAAATCAAATACGCGATCACCAAATCGCTCGAATAACTTTAAGGAGAGCAGGAATGGCTCAAGGCGAAAAAATCATTGGAATCGATCTGGGAACCACCAATTCGGTTGTTGCCGTGATGGATGGAAACGAACCCGTTGTGATCGCGAACCAAGAAGGCGATCGCACCACTCCCAGCGTTATCGCGTTCACCGACGGCGGCGAGACAATCGTCGGAGCGCCGGCTCGAAACCAGCGCGTCACCAACCCCACTCGAACCGTCTACTCCGTCAAGCGTTTTATGGGCCGGCGACATAGCGAAGTCGGATCTGAAGAGAAAATGGTTCCTTACGACATCAAAGGCGGCTCCGATGAGTACGTCAAAATTGGCGTAGGCGATGACGAGTACACGCCTCAAGAAATCTCGGCGAAAACACTGCGAAAGCTGAAGGAAGCCTCGGAATCTTACCTTGGCCACAAAGTCAACAAAGCGGTCATCACCGTTCCGGCTTACTTCAACGATGCCCAGCGCCAAGCTACCAAAGACGCCGGTCAAATCGCTGGCCTTGAAGTCGCTCGAATTATCAACGAGCCGACGGCGGCTGCGATGGCTTATGGTTTGGACAAGTCGCAAAACGAACAGAAGATTGTTGTCTTTGACCTCGGTGGTGGAACGTTTGACGTTTCCGTGCTTGAGTTGAACGATGACGACGGCATGAAAGTGTTCGAAGTCATCAGCACCAGCGGTGACACTCATCTCGGTGGTGACGATTTCGATGAAGTTCTCATTAACTACGTTGCTGACGAATTTAAGAAATCGAATGCGGTTGATCTGCGTAGCGACACCATGGCGTTGCAACGTCTTCAAGAAGCTTGTGAGAAAGCCAAAAAAGAACTAAGTACAGCCCAATCCTCCGACATCAACTTGCCCTTTATCACGGCTGATGCGAGCGGACCGAAGCACCTGCAGATGAACATCTCGCGTGCGAAGTTTGAAGAGTTGGTGGATGACCTAGTTGAGCGTTGCAAGACTCCGGTTCACCAAGCTCTCAAGGATGCAAAATTCAAGGCCAGTGATATTGATGAAATCGTTTTGGTCGGTGGCTCGACTCGGGTGCCAAAAGTCCAGGCGATGGTCAAAGAGATCTTCGGCAAAGACCCACACCAGGGCGTTAACCCTGACGAAGTCGTTGCTTTGGGAGCAGCCATTCAAGGTGCTGTTCTAGCTGGCGATCGCAAGGACGTTTTGCTTCTCGATGTGACTCCGTTGACTCTAGGAATCGAAACAGAAGGTGGCGTTCTGACCGCACTGGTAGAGCGTAACACCACGATTCCGACCGAGAAGAAGCAAGTCTTCAGCACTGCGGCAGACAACCAGACGGCTGTCACGATTCAGGTTTTCCAAGGCGAGCGGAAGATGGCGATCAACAATCGCATCCTTGGCAAGTTTGATTTGACTGGAATTCCTCCGGCACCCCGTGGCGTGCCTCAGGTCGAAGTTAAATTCGACATCGATCAAAACGGCATTCTAAATGTTTCGGCCAAGGATCTTGGCACCGGAAAAGAAGCCAACGTGGAGATCAAAGAATCTTCAGGACTTTCGGATGACGAAATCGAGCAAATGAAAGCCGATGCCGAGATGAATGCCGAGGACGATCGCAAGCAATACGAGTTGGTAACGGCTCGTAACGAAGGCGAAACGATGTGCTACCAGATGGAAAAGATGATGGAAGAGCACAAAGACAAGCTTCAAGATAGTGACAAGGAACCGCTGGAAGCTGCGATCACAAAAGTTCGCGAGTCGATCACCGGAGTCGATACCGAAGCGATCAAGGCCGCGGTCAAAGAGCTTGAGCAGACTTCACACGCTTTGAGTAAAGCGATGTACGAGAACGCGGAAGCTGCTGGCGGCGAAGCACCAGAAGCTGGAGCGGATGCAACAGAAGCTCCTGCTGCTGAGGACGATGCGATCGACGCAGAGTTCGAGGTCAAAGACTAACGCGTTTTATTTAGTGAAACGCGTGTGTGCAGGGCAGCCT
>CAZPTT010000264.1:0-4422 GCA_964589435.1 uncultured Pirellulaceae bacterium | reverse complement strand
TTTGGCGCTAGCCACGGATTCGTCCGAAAAACCGGGGCTAGCGCCAAACGGCTCACATGAAGAACCGGAACTTTGAATTGCAACAAAGCACTAGTTGCAATATAGCGTAGTTGGCCGCCTGCAAACAGCAACAAATCATGCGATAATCGTGGATGAAGGCTTCAACAGAAGAGACTTGCGTAAGGAGTATGGATCTTGTCGAACAATCATGCGACTTTTCCAATGGTGACCAGCGAAACATCAACAGAAGATGACGTCGAACAGATGCTTTGGAAAGGAACGTTTTCAGCCAAGAGCATGATCGGCGGCTGGATCGGAGCCGCCTTCGTCACGCTATTGATCCTCTTAGCGGCATTTCAAATTGACACCCTGCGCCAAACCCGAATGGTCGGATACGCGGTCGCAAGCTTCATCGCCCTCCTGTGGCTGGGGCTACTGGGATTGGCCGTCTACCGAAAGATGGCTCAGCACTACGAGATCACCAGCCAGCGGCTGATGCATCGTGACGGGATCTTAATCCGCAAGATGGATCGCATCGAGTTAATCGACATCGACGACGTCAGCTACCAGCAGGGCCCCGTTCAGACGCTACTCAACGTTGGCACTGTCAACATTGTCTCTAGCGACTCAAGCCATCCCAACTTGACGATGCGAGGAATCGCCAACGTGCGTCACGTGGCTGATTTGATCGACAACGCCAGAAGAACCGAACGTCGCAAACGCGGAATTCACATCGAGTCGATTTAGATAGCGATAAAGTCACGCGTTCTTCGTCAACTCACGCCGCATCGTCGTCCGCACGAGCGATCGCTTCCTCGGAAATATGTCCGTCTTCACTGACGTCTTCGAAGCGGACGCTAACACGTTTTGAAACGCCGGACTCTTGCATCGTGATTCCGTACAGCGTCGTGGCGGCCGTCATCGTTTTCTTCGAGTGCGTCACGATGACGAACTTCGTCCAACCCAAGAAGCTCTTCAGCACGTCGATGAAGCGGCCAATGTTCGCCTCATCAAACGGGGCATCGACTTCGTCAAGCACACAGAACGGGCTAGGGCGGAACTGGAAAATCGCCATCAACAACGAAACCGCCGTCAACGCCTTCTCGCCTCCGCTCAGCAACGAGTTATTAAACTGCGGTTTGCCGGGCGGCGTAGCAATAATCTCAACGCCAGCCTCCAATGGATCGACGCCTTCCTCAAGAATAATATCCGCTTGTCCACCGCCAAACGTTTGGCGAAACAGTTTCTGAAAACTGACCCGAATCGCTTCCAACGTTTCGACAAAGAGCTTTCGACTGTCTGCGTCGATTCGAACGATGATTTTTTGCAGCGTCTCTTTGGCGTTCACCAAGTCCTGATACTGCTCGTCCATCGAAGTGTAGCGACTCTCAAGCTCTTCCAATTCACTGAGCGCATCTAGATTGACCGAGCCGATATCGCTGATCCGTTTTCGCAACTGAGAAATCTCATTGTCAACTTGATCCCGTTGCTCAAGCTCTTCTTCGGTAGGTGTTTCTTCCAGTGAAGCAATGTCAATGCCGTAATCATCCTGCATCCGCTCGGCAAGCTGATCTCGCTGCATCAAGATTTGCTCGATGCGCATCTTCGACTGATGAAGCTTGTCCGTCGTCAGCCGCAACTGGTCGCGTTTGCCGGTCAGCTCAAGCGCCATCTCGCGTCGCTTCGCGTCCACCTCATCCCGCTGCTGGCTCAGCTTCGTCAACTGATCCGTCAGTTCCTCCCGCTCTAGCTCCAACTTCTTCAGCGTCTCAGTGCCGGTTTCGATTTGCTCTTGAGCGGCTAACATCGCTTTGTCATCGGCTTCACGCTGAGCCTCCAACTGCTGGGAAGCGACTTGGTGCTCGTCGAATTCTTGACGATTCTGTGCCGCTCGCGTCTGCAAGCCATCGAGAAATTGTTCAGCTTTGGCCAACTTGACCTTGGCGGCGGTCGCAGCCCTTTCCGTGCTCGTTCGCTGTTTTTGCGACTCATTCGACTTGGAATCATCAGTCGCAATCAAGGCGTTTAGCGTCGTGATTGCCAGTTCATTGGTAGTCAATTGCTCTCGATCGGCCGTCAGCTTCGACGTCACCTGCGCGAGCTTGTCGCTAGCGGCAGACAACTCTTGCGTCGATTGTTCCAATTCCTGTTTCGTTTTGGCAAGGTTCTTGCCGGCCGATTTGGCTTGGATCGTTTGATCAGCCAGGCGCGTTGCCAGCTCTTTGTTCTCGTTGATTTGAGATTGAACGTTCGCTTCCGATTCCGCTTCCTTCTCCGTCAGCTCTTTGATTTGTTCTCGACATTGGCCAATTTCTTCATTCAGCCGCTCGATCTCTCTCCTTAAGGCTCGCAGTTCACTCCGCCTCGAAACCAAACCAGACGTCAGGGATTTCGGACCAGCCACAACCGTTCCATCGGGCTCGACAATCTCACCGTCCAGCGTTACAAGCCGAATTTTTTCAGTATCACCTCGCGTCGCAAACAAGTGCAGGGCGGCTCCAAGTGTTTTTACAACCCATGTCCCGCCCAACAGATGTCGAATGAACGAAGTGAATTCTGGTTGGACTTGAACCAAACGATCCGTGCGCCCGATCACGCCGGGTGCACCATTCAAATTGACATTCGGATCGGCACCCATCGTCGGTGGGCTGTTCAGCTGAATCAATCCAACGCGGCCATTAAGTTTCAAATGTTCGTCAGCAATTTCATTGACCAACGAATCGCCGTCGACAACGACATACTGAGCCAACTCGCCGAGTGCGACATCAACAATCGCTGCGTGCTGAACATTGACGCTAACGAGATCGGCAACCAATCCAATCACTTCTTGATATGAACTGGCGGAGGCTCCGGAACCATCTTCGTTGGCGATTTGTGGCGATTTCGCTCGTTGCAGAATCTCTTTCGCTCCCGCGTTGATTCCTTCGAGGCTACGTTCCAGCTCTTCGATGACTTCGGCACGTTGACTGAGTCCAGCGTGTTCACTCGTCAAATCACTCAGTCGTTCTTTTCGACCGGCCAATGAAGACTTAAACTCATCGTATTGTTTGCGAAAGTTGGCCAATGCCGAGTCTTTTGACTCCGCTTCCTTTTGCAGCCGCTCCCGTTCATGGGTAAACGTTTCGACGTCTGCTTGGTATCGCTCGGATTCGGCCGTTAGACCAGCGACCTTCGATTCCAACCGCGATTTCGATTCCGCTACACTTTCGGCTTGCGAGTCATACGAGCTTACCTGCCGGCCCAGCGACGTCACCAATTCGAGCAATTCCGAGTATTGCGAACGACGCGATTCGTTACCGCCGCGGAGACTGAGAATCTGCTGGTCAAGTGATTCAAGTTCGGTTTCAAATGTTTTCAGTTGATCGGCGGCGTCGCGATAACTAAGCTCCGCCGATTCGGCTTCGCTTTCTGATTTCTCGATTCGCTTTTTCAGTTCGGCCGTACGCTTCGTCGTTCGCTCTAGCTGCTCCGACTGCTGCGTCTTGCGTTCCTCTAAATCCTGCAATCGCTGTTGATTGAGCGAAACGAGCGAATCCGTTTGCGCAATTTTCTCACGGACGCTTCCGGTCGATTCTTGGACTTGAGTTAACGCCGTCGTTGTTTCTTCTAACGACGATTCAATTTCTTTGGCACCCGAACCAAGCTCAGCGATCTCGGTCGTCAAAGTCTTCTCGGTTTCGATCGCCTGCGTTGATTCGGATTGAATCGTTTCAATTTTATCGCAGAACGTTCGCCAATCCTTCAGCCCCACGTAGGTTCGCAGTTGCTGAAGTCGATCCGCATACTCCTTGTATCGCGACGCTTTGGAGGCTTGAGACTTGACGCTGCGGTAGCGGCTGCCGACTTCTTCGACGATGTCAGCCAACCTGATCAGGTTGCCTTCGACACGAGCAAGGCGACGTTGAGCTTCAACCTTTTTGGCTTTGAAGCGGCTGATGCCGGCGGCTTCTTCAAAAATCGATCGACGTTCTTTGGGGCTCGTCGAAAGCATCCGCTCGACTTTGCCTTGCTCGATCAAACTATACGCGTCGGTTCCGACTCCAGTTCCTCGGAACAGCTCCTTGATATCTTTCAGCCGCGTTGATTCGCCATTGATCAAATACTCGGATTCGCCACTGCGATAAACGCGGCGACTGACATGGACTTCGTCGGCGTCGTAGGCAAACCGTTTGTCGACATTGTCTAAAACGATTGTTGCCGTCGCAGCATTGGCTGGGCGTCGCGCGTTGGCACCGCTGGATCCTTTGAAGATCACATCGGACATATCCTTGCCGCGCAGAGATTTTGCGCTCTGCTCACCAAGCACCCACTTGATGGCGTCAACGATGTTTGATTTCCCCGAGCCATTGGGCCCGACCACAACGGTGATCCCAGGCGGAAACTCAAATCGAGTTTTGTCAGCGAAGCTCTTAAAGCCACTGA
>CAZPTT010000263.1:0-4457 GCA_964589435.1 uncultured Pirellulaceae bacterium | reverse complement strand
TTTCGAGCTTGCAGGTACATGCCCACGCAAGCGAGGAGCATGGCACCCAAAACTTTGCGCAGGCCTTTGGGGCGTGCCCTCAGACCGATGGGGCGTGGCTCAGACCGATGGGGCACGCCGCGTTGCTGGACGTCGCGATCGCGCACGCGAGGCTTGACTCAACTTAGCACTTATCCAACGAAAGAATTCAATGAAAACCACAATCGATTTGATGTCCAAGCTCGTATGCCTGTTTGTATTTTCCGTGACGGCTTTAATCACGTCCATCGCTTGCGGTCAGGCTGGCGTCTCATCGCTATCCATGGGGGCCTCGCGAGCAGGGATTCAGTTGCGGTTCAATGAGATTCGAGTTGAGGAATTTGTCAACTATCATCGACACGATTTGCCGTTGCCCCATGATGGTGAAATGGTTCGCCTTGATGCCCGCTGGGAAAAATTGAGCAATGGCAAGCAAGTTCTTCAAGTCGGATTGGCGACGCCTCGGGCGATGGATAGAGAATTGGCTCAACCGCTGAATCTGGTACTCGTTATTGACCGAAGTGGTTCGATGTCTGGTGATCGAATCCGCAAAGTGAAACGATCGCTGCGTTCGTTTATTGAATGCCTTCGGAAAAAGGACTCCGTTACCATTGTCTCCTTCAGCAATTCGGCGCGCGTTGATTTGTCGGCGTGTCGCAAAACTAATCAAGCCAAAATTGAAAAAGCCATACAAGCGATTAGCGTTGGCGGCGGTACCAATCTCCATGGCGGTTTGATGCTGGGCTATCGCGAGGCGAAGGCGAACTTTGATCCCGAAAAAGCCAATCGAGTCATTCTCTTGACCGACGGTGTCGCCAACGTTGGAACCACTGAAACGGATCAGATCGTTCGTGAATCGCAAAGATTCAATAATAAAGGAATCGATCTTTCAACGATTGGCTTAGGCCATGATTTCAATCGTCAACTGTTGCGAGAATTGGCGGATGCGGGTCGCGGAACAATTCATTTCGTGGATGACTCGCAGGATATCGAAAAGACGTTCGTCAACGAAGTCGATAGCCTGCTCAGTCCGGCCGCCAAGAATGTAAAGCTGAAAATTGACTTCGGGATTAAAAAGCGGGTCGGGAAGATCTATGGTTACGAACCTGAAATTGCTGGCTCGACCGTTGGTATCAAGTTGGACGACCTCAACTGTGGTGCGACGTTGGTTGTGGTCAGCGAGCTAAAGCGTCCTAAGAAGGATGCAATCGCCAGAAATCCAATCTCGGTCGAACTATCATATGTTGATCGGGTAACAAACCAGCCGGTGGTTGTGAAGAAGTCAGTTGTCTTGAATGAAGTTGGTGGCCAAGACGAATCGGATGAAAGTTGGCCAAGAAAATCGGACGTCGCGAAAAACTACTCCATTGCTAGAATCGCAAACGGACTAAGTCTTTGTGCTAAATTTTCTCAGCAGCGAGACTTCATCAAGGCTGATAAAAAGCTCGCCGCTGGAACCGAATTCGCCCGTTCTCAATACAACCAAGGCGACGATGAAGACGTGGATCGCATTATGAAGATCGCAATGGGCTATCGAGAGCAGGTTCGCCGAGCGATCGCAGACGATACCAAGTCCGTTCGCGTAAAACGTGATTGGTAAGAACGGTAGAGGGCACAGCTGGATAAAGTCGTTCCTACGGCTGCCCGATGGCTCGCAAGTATTCTGACAGACGTGACTGAACGTCCAAGATTTTTTGCCACTGTTCGCTCGAAAGTTCAACCTGTCGTTTTCGCGAATCGATTTCGACGTCTGCGACAACACGACGAACTTGCATGTGCAGGTATTCGACCATTTCAGAAAGCTGTGCGGCTTGGCCTGGCGAAAGTCGATCCGGCAATTTGGGTGGCTCTAGATCTAGCAACGCTAACTGGTAGTTCGGGTCGTCTTGCCAATTCTCTTTGATTGCGACCGGTTCAACGGATGATTTCGAGCCCACTTCATCAGAACGAGCGGAACCCAACCGCTCAAGGCGTTGATTGATTTGGACGCGAGTTCCAAAGATCAAAGTGCTGCGACCAATGGTGATCAAATCACCATGCCGAAGGATTCTCAGATGAACCTCTTCGTTATTGACTTTGCAACCGTTAGTGCTTTCGAGATCGGTTAGGACAAGATCGTCATGATCCTGTTGGATTTTGAGATGGAAGCGACTGATCCGCTCGTCGTTGAGCTGAATCGTGTTTCCTTCTTCTCGACCGATCGTGACGGGAACAGAAATGTCCTGATAGACTTTTCCCCGGTCAGAGCCGTCGAGGACTCGTAGTGTTATTGATGTCATGCAAGTATGCCTCTAAACGATCGCTGTAGACCGTCGCTCCTCGCGCCTCAAAATTTCAATTGGGTCTCCTGCCTCGAAAATCCATTTTCAGAAACGCCAATGCTGATAATGACATTGTAACACAACCCGCGCGGCAAGGTGAAAAAGTCATCCTTTTCCCTTTGAATTAGGGGATAACATTCAAATTCTTTCGGCCAATCCTGACCAGGTAAGAAATGCGGCGTGCGACATCGTCCTTTCCCCAGACGCGGAATCGAACCCTTTCCAGCTAGTGTTGAAGCCGAACTCTCTGAAGCGTTGGCGCGGCGAGGCTTGTTGCGCGAGTTCAGAATTATCGTCAATCAATCCGCACGATTTAGCCAATCCGCAATCTTTCCTAACCGGCAATCTTGCCTAACCAACAGTATCGGCTGAGCTTGAACAAAAGCAATCTCTTAACAACTGGCGTTCGATATTCCTAATAAGATCGCCGAGATCTTTCTATTGAATTCTTCGTCAAGGATGATTTGTGAATTCATATTACTGGCCCATCGTATTCGTGCTCCTATTGCTAATGGGTTGCGGTGCGCCACAACCGAATACGGCTCTTTCCGATTCCGGCCTCATTCTCATCCGCGAACCGCCCCCCCCGGCACCCAAGATTTTTGCCGAGAATAAAACTGACGACTTGATTCGGCAAGTGACTTTCGTTCAAGACGATGACCAGACCGAAGTTGAAGCAAAGTATGAGTCAGTGTCCAACGGTTTATCGCTGGAACCACCAACTCTCTCAACTGGTGATTCGTCTCAGTCGTCTTTGACTCGTTTTCATAACACAAACGCCCCTAAGAGCCTGCTAGAATTTGAACGCTTGGCGGTTTCATCGAATCCCAGTATCGCTCAAGTGCAGGCGGAGATCGAAGCCTTGCACGGTAGTCGTTTGCAAGCAGGGCTTTCGCCAAATCCAAAAGTTGGCGTCAATGCAGAAGACATCAACCAAGATGGCGGTGGTGGACGATACGGTGTTTATTTCGGACGAGAGGTCGTGCGTGGGAACAAGCTGGCGATTTCTCAGTCCGTTGTCTGCGCAGAGATTGAAGTTGCCCAAAAACGACTTGCGACGATCGAACAGAAATTGCTGACCGATGTGAGGATCCGGTACTACGATTTATTGGTGGCTCAAGAAAAAGTCTCAATCGCCGGTGAGTTAGTGAAGATCTCCGAGGGTGCGGTCAGCGTGTCCGAAAAGCTGTTAGAAGCCAAAGAGGTTGCGAAGTCTTCGTTGCTGCAAGCCGAACTGGAATTGCAGAATACACTTGTCATTCAAAGCCAAGCGAAAAATGAACGTCTTGCGGCCAGTCGGTCGTTGGCGGCTTTAATTGGAGAAGCCGACCTATCGGCGGTTCGAGCTTCCGGCAACGTGCGGCAGCGGAGTGTACCAGAGGATTTCGAATCTGCTTTCGATCGCTTGCTTCAAACAAGTCCAGAGCTTGCGGCTTTGATCGCAGATGTTGAACGCGCTCGCCGGAAGCTTGTCCGCGAGCAAGCCGAGCCGATTCCCAATGCGACTTGGCAGACAACGCTACAGTTTGATACGGTTTCCGACGATGTTGTGGCCGGTTTTCAAGTCGGCATGCCAATTCCGATTCGGAATCAAAACCAAGGGGCTATCCACCGTGCGGGTTATGAAATCCAAGCGGCCCAGCAAAAAGTTCGGAAGAAAGCGATCGACTTGCGGCAGCGATTGACGTCCGCCTATGGCCAATATCTAGACGCCGATCTGCAGATCGAGGCGTATGACCGAGAGATTTTACCGAAAGCCAAGGAAACGTTTGATTTGATTTCTCTGGGCTATCAGGAGGGCGAAATCGACTTTCTCCAATTGCTAACCGCCCAACGAACTTATTCGCAAATAAGCTTGGCCTATTTGGAAAAGCTGCGAGAATCATGGCGGCAAAGTGTGAGGATCCAAGGTATGCTTCTCTCCGGAAGTATGGAATAATTTCGTTCCAGTTTGACGCTTCCAGCTCCCAGAAATCAAGCCGTTTCAATTTTAAGCCGCTTTAGTTTTAAGCCGCTTTAGTTTTAAGCTGCTTCAACTTTGGCGGCTTGACTTTGACGACTCAACTTTGACGACTCAACTTTGGCATCTTTAGCTTTGGAATCTCAACGCGTTTCTGG
>CAZPTT010000262.1:0-4575 GCA_964589435.1 uncultured Pirellulaceae bacterium | reverse complement strand
TTCGCCCATTCGCCCATTCGCCCATTCGCCCATTCGCCCATTCGCCCATTCGCCCATTCGCCCTTACGGAGCTGGCCAGAAAGTTGGGAAGCCTGCGATAATTAGTCGCCCAAACATGACCACTGATATTGAACAAAACTTACCCGTTCTTGATGTCGTCTCCGGCAACGAGGAAGGCAAACGATTTGCCGTACCCAAAGGCGCAACCGTCGTCGTTGGTCGCAGTCCGGCTGTTGATATCGTTTTCAGTGATCGAGCGATTTCAAGAATCCACTGCGTGATCAGCCACGAAGAAGATCGGTTTTGGATTTCTGACATTGAAAGCACATCGGGAACCTTCGTTGACGGAATGGCAATCGACGAATCTGACTTGAAAGATGGGAGCGTCATTCAAATCGGAAAAGTGCGGATACAGGTGCAAATCAAGACGAAGCCGCAACAGATCGTTCCATTTAGCGGACTGGATGATGTTCAAGAAGAGGCCGAGCGATTGGTCGCTCAGATGTTTGGTGATTATCGCGTGGACAATATTTTAGCGATGGGAGCAAAAAGTGTTGTCTACGACGCCTTCAATATAAAAACAGGATTGGTGTCAGCACTCAAGATTGTCTTTCCCAGTGAACTCATTGAAGACACCGAGCAACGACGCTTTGTCGATTTCTTTAAGAAGGCCGTCGATATCGTGCACCCGAACCTGGTTGAGTTTTATGGAGCCGGCAAGCGGCATGACTTGCTGTGGGTCGCCATGGAGCGGATCGACGGCTACAACCTCCGCCAGATGGTGCGCAACAAAGGCGCCGTCGGCATGTTGAATTGGCAATTAACGTTCCGAGTCGCGTTAGAAATCGCGGCCGCGCTGGCAGAGCTGAATCAACACAAGCTTGTTCATCGAAACATTTCTCCGTCGAATATTCTGGTCAGAAAAGTTGATCGCAGCTGTGTGCTGTCAGATCTTTTGTACGCTCAAATTTTCGATCGTCGTCAAACGTTTCAAATCCCAGAACTGGTTAAAGAACTGGGCGATTTGCGATACGCGGCACCGGAAACGATCTCTGGCGGCAACGTCGACATTCGATCTGACATCTATTCTCTCGGAGCCGTTTGTTATGCGACGATGGCCGGACGGCCGATGTTTAAGGCCGATAACCTTGCCGGATTAGTAAAGAAAATTCAGACCGAACGACCAGCTCCGCCACGCAACTTTCAGATGTCGATTCCGGAATTGTTTCAAGACGTGATCCTAAAGATGGTCGAGAAACGACCCGACGAGCGCTTCCAAACTCCCGAAGAGCTCTACGATCGACTTTCCAAAATCGAGAAAGTCATCGGGTACAAAGGCCGGACGTCAGATTCGAAATAGCAATGTCAGTGGCTGCATCTGTGAGAACCCGTGGCATGATTGTCGCCAAGCACTTGATGCGTCGCCTTTCAACGAAGAGTTGTCGGCAACAACAATTACATCAATCGGATCAAATCCGCGTATCTGATCCTTGCCGACAGGACGAAATCGAATCAGGGAAAGCAAACAACTCCGAACCAAAACACGATCACCGAGCTTCGATTCACCGAGCTTCGATTCGCTGAGCTTCGTGCCTGTTTCATTTCATTCTGCCACAAGCGCCAGGATCTGGCTTCTTCGTCTCGACCTGCGCGTTGCACCGGTCTTGAGTCCCAATACCACTAAAACCACGAAGAAACGCAAAATGAAGATCGTTAGTTTGTGTTGATGGTTCATTGAGTACGTGTTTAACTTGGAAGGTTCAGTTTTCTTGAATGTTCGCATTGTCCATTGTGTCCGCCAAACAACTTGCGAACACAGATCGATCGAATTCTTAAAGCTGGAGCTGTTCGCTCTTTGTCGGAACCCAATCTTAATTGATGGTTAATCGCTGGGCAATTTACGAACCCTCACAGCGCAAGAAAAAACCGAAGCGCAATATCGCCCCGGTTTTACAATTTAATAAACGACTGTTGGTTGATGCGGTTGATCAAGTGCTAAGAATCATTTGCCTCGAACTCACATCACTTCAAAACTGCGCTGGAATGATTTAGCCGACGCATCTGTTGCCTTGACCAATTCTAGCTGTGGCCAACAAGGGCCAGCTACAAAGACCAGCGTTGGAATCACTCAGGCTCAAACAACAATCGCTCATCAACTCGTGCCACTAATACTCAGCTTGGATCTGTAGGCGAAACAATGTCCCGTCATCTCCAACAAGAATATCCGATGACGAATTATTAAGAGGACTTCCGTCGAACACTGAAACGTCAAACGAGCATTTGAGTTTGTAGTTTTGCTCAAGTGGGTACCAGTTAAGACCAGCCGCATACTCCGAACCGCCGCCAAGCAATCCCGCCACTTCCGAATAGCGAAGATTGACATCCAGCTTTTGCGGAACAATGAACCTACCGCCTTCGACGTAGAATCCTCGTTGCATCAAACTGTCGACCGGTAGAGCTCCGTCAGATTCGAAATTCTCCAACCATCGAAGAAATACCTCCGAGTTGAAACTCCATCCTCGCCATTTTGCTGCAGCATCAACTCCGTAATAAAAGACATCAACACCAGAGACCGTGACGCCAGGAGTCAATGCTCCAACCTGATTTAGACGCGTCCCATCAGCGAGGCGGATAAAATCAGTTTCGGCAAGCGGGTTTCCAAGTTCTTCCGACGTGGTTGGTGAATACACAAACGAGTGCCCAAGACGAATCAGAGGAGCGTCACACGTGTAATCAAAATCAACAAGCTGGCCACCGTAATCGCCATTGGGATCAAAATGCTGACTGAACGCATAAGTCAATTGATCGTCCGTCGTATTGTTCGGCAAATTCGAAGTCCGATAACCGTTTCCGATCATCGCTTCGTAGCTTCCAGTTTCGCCGACTTTACCTCGCGCCCAAATTCCAACTGTTCGATCTGGACGGAAAAAGTCGTTTGCCATCGGACGGTCAATAAATCGAGTCCGTCTCGCCCCAAGTAGCCACTGACGGCTTGCAGAAACTTTTCGTTTTCCAAACTGAACGTTGAGACGATCACTGAACTTCCACGCCCACCAATAGTCGAAAAAGTCAACGCCGTGACGACCGTCGGTGTCACCATCAAGTTGCAAAAAATAGGTCAAACGCGGATCAACTGCAGTTCCTTTAAAACTAAGTCGAGCACGTTCGATATCGAAAGCGTTTCGATTTTGCACCGTACGTGTTACGCCCGCATTGTCTGTCCAACTGTCGACGTCACGAGCAAACCCGTGTTGCCGAAACTGAATCCATCCATTGATTTTCAAATCAAACGGCGTCTTCTTTTTGTCGTAAGGAAGAATCGCAAAGCCTTTGTCGTAGGTTGCGAAATAGCTCAGCTTCTCAAATTTCTTTTTGGATGCTTTCGCTCCTGGTTTTACAGTCTCTTCGACTAGGACTGGCAGCCGTCGAACTTCATTCTCCAATCCAAGATTGGTTTCTTCCGGCTCAAGGCCTTCAAAAATTGAAAAGTAGGCCGGAATCGTTTCCTTGCCCTCGATTTCCTCTTCTTCGATTTCCTCTTCCCCGATTTCCTCTACTTTGTCCTGAGGCAGTTCTGCTTCGCTGAAGTCCTGAGACAATTCGTCTTCGCTCAACGCCTGGGGCGAACCAAACAGGCTTTCGCGAAAGCCGCTATTGCGGTTCACAGTTCGAGGACTGCTACTCGTCGAAAAGTAGTCTTGCCCAACAGCAATTGGTGTGAGAATCAAGACGAAAGCAAATATCGTTATTGATCGAACTAACATCGGTGTCCAATGGCGAATCGAAATAATCAGAATCACGGGAAGCATTTGCCCAATCGGCAAAGTCTCATCTTTGGTGTCGACAATACTCAGGCTGAAATTTTGACAAACCCAACTCAAGAGGTCGACTCAACCCAAATCACCCAACTTGACGTGCAGTGCTTCACATTTGTTTAAGATTTGCTGAAGAAAGCGTGGCAAGAGATGATGCATGGTGACGGATAAGGGCTCCTCCACTGCTTGTAAATGCAACACGACCGGATGGACGATGCGCAACATTGCATTTGGGTTATCAAGCAACTGTTGGGCGCAACCTTCTTTTGACCGATGGCTAATTAGGTTCATGAGTCACTTCATCAAGGGCGCCGGGCAAAGCCTTGTTCAGTTCTGATTCAGTTCTGATTCAGTTCTGATTCAGTTCTGATTCAGTTCTGAGTAAGGCTTTGATGAGCGGCTTCGAAAGGCACCAAGCTTGGAACCAAAGTCAAAGCCGCTCGGTGCGTTTGCAAACCGATGATCCGCAAAGTTTGCAGTTAGTCGAAAACACTTTACCTAGCCTCAAAAAAAGGGGGCAATCAAATAATCGGTCGAGCCCTGCAAATTACTTGCAGCAAGCAGAAAAGGGGGGTGGCCAAAGAGGCGTCTTTCGAGTGAGTCTCGGATACGCCCCAGTTACAAAAGTATGAACTAATCTAGTGGGTCGATCAGTGGATCGTTTGAAAAACCGCTCAGCGCATGAAAAAACCAAGATCGTTTCCGACCTCGGTTTTTTATTTGTTCAAAAAGCACACCCGGGAGGATTCGAACCTCCAAC
>CAZPTT010000261.1:0-4623 GCA_964589435.1 uncultured Pirellulaceae bacterium | reverse complement strand
TTACCATCAGCTTGCTTACCACCAGCCAGTTGGCTCCGAGCTTTCAAAAACCAAGATCGCCTTGCGCTTTCGCCGGCTCGATGCACTCCGGATGATCGTTGGCTGCTTTGTTAACGAACTTGCTGACTGCCGTCGCCTGCAACCAATCGTTGGGGCAGGGCTTCAAGACCTGTTCCAATTTCTCCCGATCTTGAAACGTGACGTCCAGCCACATTTGTCGTTGTTCTTTCGCCAGGAAGACTGGCATTCGATGATGAATCGAGTCCATCATTTCGTTGGCCTCTGTCGTCAAAATTGCACAGGTTTCAATGGCTGAAGGCGCGTCATCGCCAGCTTCTTGGTTTACCCAAGATTCCCACAAACCAGCAAGGCAGAACGGCCGTTTGTCGACGCGCGTGATGTAGTAGGGCTGTTTCTCTTTGGCGACTTTTTTCCATTCATAGAACCCATCAGCGACGATGACACAACGACGGCTTTGAAAGGCCGCACGGAATGATGGCTTGGTCGCTGCGGTTTCCGACCGGGCGTTGATCATACGTGCACCGATCTTCAGATCCTTCGCCCAGCTCGGGACCAAACCCCAACGCAGCATGACGGCTTCGTTGTCGCCTTCTAACGATTGGCGAACACTGAGGATATCTTGTGTTGGAGCAATGTTGTACCGAGGATGAAGCTTCGGAAACCGCAACGCATCGAACAATGAACTGAGCGACTCATTTGGCGTTTGAAGCGTAAATCGACCGCACATGCAAAAGGCTCCGTTAAGACTGCTTCAATTCGAGAAATAAATCTATTGGTCTGTCAAATCGCCCCTAGCCAAGATACGCCCGGCGAATTCGAACCTTGCTACTCAAGCTGAGCTTTTTCAAAATTCGAATCGGTATCAATCGACAAATGGCGGATCGTAAAAAAGTAGGCCGCAACAAGTGTAACGCAGTTACGGCAACTTCAGTTTGAGTGATAGGCTCGTGTTTTGCCGCATCATCGTCGCTGACGCTCCTTGATAGCGGCCTACAACCTAGCGGACTACAACCGCTCAGTTTGAGTAACTAAGTCGGTTCATTGGCAAACTCGTATCCTGCTTGGACGAGTTGGGAAGTTGCCAATTGAACTTTCGATCGCGGGATCAAGACATAGTCAGTATTGAAAGTCGAAATCACAAAGATAGAAATTTCGACATCGGCTAACACCTGGCCCAACCTTGCGATCACTCCGATCATGCCAAAATCCATCGTCTCGACGAACTGAAAACACCTCCAAGCGCGACTAGATTTCACGTTGCCAGGAACTGAAGATTGCGGACAAACAATGGTAAGCTCACCAGGAGCCCTCACTGTTGCAACAAAATCCCCTTTCCCCCAATCAGGTATCTCTGAGTTGCCATCTAATTGGCAAACCGCAAATTCACCGTCCAAGAATCGTAATTTCATGTTTGCAACATCCGAATTGGAAAACACGTCGAAGACAATATTGTAGACTGAAACGGCTGCACCTAACTGGTATCGAATTGACATGAAGCGAAACTTTCTTCCCACCGCGTCCTTGGAACGACTTCGACAAAGAGCGAATATTCTGAAGAATGTGCGCAGCTTTTTCGATCAGCGTGAATTCATGGAGGTTGAAACCCCAGTGCTTTCACGCGACACCGTCATCGATCAACACATCCAACCCATTGGGATTCCAGCCAAAACTATCCTAGAAAATACCGTCCCCACTTCCGGAGAACAGACTCAGCTGTGGCTGCAGACGTCGCCGGAATTCGGCATGAAACGATTGTTAGCGGCCGGCGCAGACGCAATCTACCAAATTTCTAAATCGTTCCGGGCCGGTGAGCGAGGGCGTTTGCACAATCCAGAGTTCACCATGCTCGAATGGTACCGAGTCGGAGACGACATGGCATCTGGAATCGAATTGCTGGCGGAATTCGCAGTGGAGCTTCTTGGCAAAACGGGCTGTCAGCGACAAAGTTATCAACAGGTCTTTGAGCTGCACGCTGGCGTCGATCCCCATGCCAGCTCGGCGGAACAATTACAAACGGCTTGCCAAGATCACGGCCTCGACATCAGTTCCTTTTCCGAGGAAAGCAACCACAAGGATTTTTGGTTGAATTTACTCTTGTCCGAAGTGATCGAATCAAAGCTTGGCGTTAACCAGCCGACGATTGTCTACGATTGGCCAGCCAGCCAGTCCGCACTGGCGATCGTCAGAGAAGAAAGAAACCCAAACGGGGAAAGCGTTGAACTCGCAGAGCGATTCGAACTGTACATGGACGGCGTCGAAATCGCCAATGGATACCACGAGTTGCTGGACGCCGACGAACTGGCACGGCGAAACAGCATCAACAACCAGTTGCGACTGAAAGATGGTAGTAAATTGCTGCCGGAAGAAAGTTACTTGCTGGCCGCTATGCAGCATGGACTCCCAGCATGTGCAGGGGTCGCGTTGGGTATCGATCGCTTAGTCATGCTGGCAACCGGCGCCAATTCGATTGAAGAAGTGATGACGTTCCCATTTGAGAACGCTTAAAACCATTGTTCCGATAGCTGTAGAACAATTATTCTCCCAGCTTCACAGCGGTTCCGTAAGCCAACATTTCGGCCGCTCCGCCGATGATCACGGAAGTCGCGAATCGCAAACCTACAATCGCATCGGCGCCAAGTTTTTCGGCTTCGGCAACCATCCGGTCGAGCGCTTGCTCACGGCTTTCAGCCAACAGTTTTCCGTACTCATGAATCTCGCCGCCTACGAGGGTTCGCAAACCAGCCATGATGTCATTGCCGATGTGACGCGCTCGAATTGTATTGCCACGAACCAAGCCCAACGTATCAACGATTTCACGGCCAGGAATAAGATCACTCGTCACAACGATAAAGCGTTTGGAAGTGCTCATATTTGAATATCCTTATAACGATCCGAACGCCCAGCAATCATTCGCTGCCGAAGTACGGAAATAAATAGCGATAGTAAACCCAAAACCAATCCGGCGACGGTAATTTTGACCAAAGCCGGAACGGTATCGTCAATCGAAAATTCATAGATCGCATAAGCGATCAGAATAACAAGCGATACGATAAACAGAATCCAACCAAGTCCGCGACTGGCCCTTGCCGGTAAGTCATTTTTGATGGCTTCCCATTGTTGTTTGTCCATTTCACCGAACGACATCGTTGATACGCCTTTCTTAAGCAACCTAATTTCGTCAAGCTGCAGCCGACATGACGGGCACTGCTCCAAATGAATCTCAACGAGTTGACAATCGCCTTGAGCTAATTCGTTGTCCAAATAGCCCGACATCAGTTCATCGATTTCATGACAATTGTTACTTGTTCCATCCGACTGATTCATTGCTGTTCCTCCGGCGGATGTTGCGTTCGATGTTCATCTGATTTCGATTGGGCGGAATTGGTGTCTGCCGCGTTGTTACTGGTGCATACCGCATTAACACGACGTCGCAATTCGAGCCGGGCCCGGTGCAGTCGCGACATCACGGTTCCGTTGGCGACGCCCAACACTTTTGATATCTCGCCGTACGCCAAACCATGAAAGTCTCGCAACAAAATGATCTCTCGCTGCTCACCGTTCATTTTCAACAATTCCGCTTTTATAACGGTCAATCGTCCATCCTGATCGGCAGCGCTGTCTGGCGAATTTGCATCAGCCGGTTCAATCGCAGCAGAAATCGGGACCGTTGTCCCACGTCGTTGACGTTTTCGAATGAGATCCAAACAGCGGTTGCGAACAATTTTCAAGAACCAGCTTTTGATCTCGCCTTTTGCCGATTCGTAGCTAGTCTGCTTACGCCACGCTGAACACATCGCGTCCTGAACCGCATCAGCTGCGTCATCTCGATTCCGCAGTAACTGCATTGCCATAGCGAACCCATGCTGCCCCAGTCCGTAAAGCTCGGCATCGGAAAGCTGGGAGATGTTTGACATTCGAATTGCCGGGGAAGTGTTCATTTCAACGTTACTACGCCGAGAATCTGATTCTATTCCCTCTTTCTGTCAAATCACAAAAAAAAACAGCCGAGCAAATTTGCTCGGCTGTTTGAATTTTCTTCAACTAACGCAACAAAAGCTTAGTCGCGACTGTTATAAGAACCGTCGCTGTAACTGCCCTCGGAAACTGAGGCTTCGTAAGATTCGGCGGCTTTTGCACGAGCATGAGCACGCTCAGCAGCGGCCGTAACAACTCGTTGGGCAAAGTAGATGTGATTTGGGTGGAAGTATCGCACGTACGAACCGTCCATTCGCTCAATCTTGTTCTTGCGAATCAATTCTTCCCAGCTCAATCCGTCGGTCGTGTGCCATGCAGCAGCCTGAGCAACGGGTTGTGAGATTTCATCGTTGGCCAACATGCGGCACATTTCCGCAATCTTTGGATCGCTAGTCAGGTCTTCCAAAGGCTGGATTTTGTAGTTAATCCGAGACTTAGGATCTGGCTTACCTTCTTCGAGGCAAACTGTTTTGACTTGCAGTCGACCGGATTTTCCGGCTGGGATGTTGAAGACTCCACCGCCGCCACCTTGCTGACCACCGCCGAATCCGCCGCCACCGCCGCCGCCGCCAAGACCACCACCAACACCTTGGTTTTGTCCGCCGCCACCGCCGCCGAGTCCACCAC
>CAZPTT010000260.1:0-4627 GCA_964589435.1 uncultured Pirellulaceae bacterium | reverse complement strand
GGGCGGGCAATTATCACAGTAAAACGCCCCTATCAGTAACGTCCGATAATGTTTCTTATGTTCGGTTAGCACCCTCGTTTTACCGAGGTTTATTGAAATTTCTGTTTGAGGACGACGTATACCCTGTTTGTGGAAGTTCGCAACAAAGTTCGCAATAGCCAGCGTCGATCCTTGTAGTGAACATGTGACTCACAATTGCACTTTTGAGAGTGCTGATCTCTGAGCGTTGAGCGATGGTTCAGCTGATTAGGAGATCATGATTGCCGAACTCGAATCAACACTGGAGAACGATTGGAATCGTGGAGGCGACGCGTCCGCAAGTTCAATCAGGAGCCACAATTGAGAACGGATTGTTGAGAGCGGAGTGGGAACTGATTGAAGTTCGCTTTGATTGGAATCCTGATCGTTCGTGGAAGCTTGGCTGAGCCAAATTCGGCTGAAATTCAGCCGGTTAGGATTGGGAACGGAAGTTCATATCAAATGGCTGAGAATCGTTGTTTGTGAACCGAATTTGATCCGAGAATCGGATTCAGGCTTCAAAGCCGTGGAACCGGAAAAATCATGCTGCGGATGGAACGGAGCATTGTTAGTGCAAATTCCAAAATACTGGCTCAGCTTCGTTGGGCACGCGATCGCAGTGTCACTAACCAAAGCAGGGCACTTTTTCAAAAAATGAATGCGATGGTCTCTCTGCGGAACTTCTTAACGATTACATACAGGTTCGTCTTTCTGTCGGAGGCATGGGGGAAAATTAACGTTAGTCCCCTGCCCTTGAGAATCCGTTTTTTTTTTGCGGATGACAAACGCAATTGAAATCGCGTGAACATGTAGAAGCTTGTTGGTACACTGATTCAGCCTATCGCAAATCCGATTCAGTTCGCTTTTTGAATGATCCGTTTCTGACCATTAACAGCTCTGCTTCTTTCGCTCTTTTTGTCTTCTATCTGACAAATCAAATGCTGGTCTGTTGTCCAAAGTTTTAAAAAGTTACTTCGTCAAAAAAACATGAACGATAAAGAATCAGCCCCATGTCATGAGTTGACTTCCTATTGGGAGAGTCGATAGTCCTGATTCAAGAACTTGATTCGCCTGTTTGTCAGTCTGGATTTTGCAGTCAAATCTATGTGTCACTGGTTAGTCGAAATCGAATCGAAGTTGATTCAAGCCATTGAGGAAGGTTGTCGGCCTTTCGGCTTCTCGAATCATGAGTTCAGATTGAATGAACCAGTCTGTGTAGACTTTCTTGAATCCATCGAGGCCATGAATGGGGTTCGCCTTCCTGCCGACTACCGAGAATTCATTGTCGAGCTTGGCGACGGTGGAGCTGGTCCGAATCACGGGCTCTATCGATTTTGTGACGGCCTAAGCAAAGGAAGACTCGAAAAGCACTGGCCGGAGATTCTTGGTATCCCCTTTCCGCACGAGTCGGAGTTCTACCCGATTTTTGATCCGGCTTATCAAACGTACTACGACCCGTATCACAAAGGGCCGCTTAATATCTCGGCGGAAAATTCACGATGGTATTACTATCACGTCGATTTGGTCGCCGGCACGATTGCCCTAAATGATTGCGTTCGACTTGTTGTCAACGGACCAGCCAAAGGGAGCGTGTGGACGGACTGCCTTGGTGATGATGCTGATGGCGGCGGGGTGGCGAAACTCGCGCCTGACTTCAAGACATGGTATACCGAGTGGATTGAAAGTGTCTTGGCCAGCGGATGCAGTCCCGACGAGGAATGAAGCGCAGCGGATAATGTTCTTTCTTGGATGCGTGTAGCTACTTCACTGTGAATAGTTGATACACTGGCATTCGAAAGAAATTGGAAAGCGGTTGGAGGGAGAAGTGATGGAAGGCTGGATCGTGATGGCCCTGTTGGCGGCACCGGGCGTTGCATTGTTTTGGATGTTCATTCTCCTCAGGCTGTGGCGTGGCCAAATTTATCGTGCTGATGTTTTAGTGCGAGCTGAATTGAATCAAATGCATCGCCATACTCTTTGGACTGCAGTGATGTGTGCCGCCATGCTGGTGGTCATCGCATTTGTGCCCGTGGCTCGGCTCTACGTCATCGCGCCATCTTTGATCATGTTGTTCGGGATTTTGCCGTTGCGAACTGTGTTTGTTGAAATGGGGCTTCGCTACAATCGAAATGGCAAGCCGAAGGAGGTAACGCCTCGGCAATCAGATTAGTATTGCGAAAGAAGCATGGCATTTTTGGGTAACTGCCCTGCCCCGACTTGTCATCCAATATTTCCCAAGCGTTCACAGGGCGAATCAGAATTGTTGTCGCTGCGTTCGGATGATGTTGAACTTGTTTGATCGTGAGTAAATCGCGTGGATTCAGAAATCTACAAGCCAAGACGACCGTGGCTCGCTGCTCTTTTGAGCTTGTGTTGCGGGCCGATCGGGCAAGTTTATTGCGGAAGATTTCGTCGAAGTATATTGCTATGGACGATCGGTGGCATTTTGTGGCCGGTGGGCGTCTTCATTGTTATCACATCCCCGATCGGGAGGTATTTGTTTTGGCCGCTATTTTCTCTCGCTTTTTTGATGCCGTGCTACTTTGCGCTTGATGCCTACCGACTGGCAATCATGCATCGGTATGAGCCGTTGAAACGATATCAGCGATGGTGGTTTTACGTCCTTGTGTTGATTGGATTCTCTTTTGCAGCGGATTATACCGTTCTCCTTATTCGTACAGCGGTCGCTGAAATGTTCGTCGTACCCGGGCGAGCGATGTGGCCAACGATAAAACACAATGACCGGATCGTTGTCGATAAGTTTTGGAAGGATGTCTCGAATGTAAAACGAGGCGACGTGGTTGTGGTTTATCGAGAAGGGCCGAGTTCTGAATTGGTCAATCTGCGTGTGGTTGCCCTCCCCGGGGATACCGTTGAAATCAAAGACGAGCAACTGATCCTCAACGGTCTTGAGGTGATAGAACGCTATGCTGAGTTGAAAGGGGACAAGCCACTCTACATTCCAAAATTGATAAATCAGGATCCTGTTACTATTCCAGCGGGATCGTTTTATGTGCTTGGTGACAATCGACGGTTTGCATTGGACAGTCGATTACTCGGCCCAATTCCTTTTGCAGATTTTTATGGATTCCCAAGCGTCATTTATTGGTCTCGAGACTACGAATTCCACGGGGCAGATGAATATTCCGAGGGGACGCCTGGTCGTATCAGATGGGATCGAATAGGAACTCGATTGGACTAAAAGCGGGAGAGTTTGATGGAATCTGAAATTGCAGAAATTTGGAAGCAGATCGAAATGGCGCGGGCCAAGTCGTCGGTGCCCGAGTGCAATTTTCCCATGAACCCGCCTGCGACTCCGGACGTGATCGAGCAGAGACTGATCCGCGTGTTGGGCCGTCGACTGCCAAGCCAGTTATACGACTCGCTGTTGATTCACAACGGCACGGATCGTCTTCGCGGTAGCTGGTTTGGCGATTGTGGAATGTTGATTCCTTGTAGTGTTCAGTGCATCGAGTTGATTTACAAGAGCGACCGCCAGCGTGCCGCTGAAGCATTGGCCGAAGGTGACGATTGGGCCAACAGTAAAGAATGGATTCCCGCTGTTACGGATGCGATCGGTGAGCACACAATTTATATCGATGCGATCGATGAAAGCGTTTTATGCTACGTCCATGCGGGCCTGTTTGTGCACGACTATCGCTACCCCAGTTACTTGGAATTTTTGCAAGACGTTCTAACGCGGATTGAAACCGATGCCTACTATGAATGGCCCACTGTTTTGTTGCCGCCGAAAAACTCAATCACTTGTCAACCGTAAGAATGACCACGGTGGCTTCGACATTGAGAATTTGTGTTTGTTCGTCCAGTTGCACGAGCGGTGTTGGCCAGTGCCTATGTCCACGAACAACGAGTGACGGGTGATGGCGTTTGATGATCTCGCTGGCTTCCGGAATTCCCCGGTAACCAGGTTCTTGAATTCCTGGCCCGTCGTGCATCACAAGAATGTCGGTAGGCTCGGACAGAACCAGCTTCAGCGATTCAAGGAAGTCGTCATGCGTTCGGCGAAACGGTTTTCGAGGGTTCCCAATCACGCCGCTTAGACCGGCAAATTGGATTCCGTTCACGTTGGCTCTTGCGCCGTCAAGCAAATGAACATCGTCTCCCATCTTGTTGGGAGCACAGCCCGTCTTAAAAGTATCGTGATTCCCGCCTACACCGACGACCCAGCGGAAGTGATCGGCAAACGTTTGCCAGACTTGGCTGACATCGCCCGTGCCTCCTCTGCCATGAAGATTGGGGTATGTGTAGAAATCGCCGGCCAAAATCGCACCAACGTTGGCAAGTGATTTGATGCCTAGTTGAGAACAATAAGGTAGAACCATTTCTGGAAGACATTCGCCAAGTAGCCGCAAAGGTTCCGTCGGATGCTGAGGCGATTGCTCGCGGCCTTGCAGGTCAGCGGTGACAAGTATCGCATCAAGATCGTCTGGTAGTCGATCGCAAAATCCATGCAGGACAGGAAGCTGATCGACGAAGAAGTCATTGGCTCGTTTGCCGGCATTCAAATAGGGGATTTGGCCAAGGCAATTGAATTTGGCGGAGAGTATTTGCATATTGCCCGGACACGTTTTGGTAGAATTGGTTCGCG
>CAZPTT010000259.1:0-4671 GCA_964589435.1 uncultured Pirellulaceae bacterium | reverse complement strand
ATTGCCTTCTTCGCCTTTCTGCTTGGCAATCGGCAACAACGCGATCCGCGCAAAGCTTGCCGCTCAACTCGATTGCAGCTTTACAAACGCGGTGTACCACCCTTCATCATTCGTTGCGTCTTGTAGCACCGTCGGCCATGGAAGCGTCGTATTTGCCAATGCGACAATTCAGTTGAATTGTCAAATCGGCAAACACGTGATCGTCAACACGGCGGCCAGCATTGATCACGAATGCCACATCGGTGACTTCGCGCATATTTCGCCCAACGCAACTCTTTGCGGGAACGTAAGCGTCGGAGAAGGCAGTCACATTGGTGCTGGAGCAACCATTATCGAGGGGATCAAAGTTGGCAGAGGGGCAACCGTGGGCGCGGGTGCTGTTGTCATTCGTGATGTTGAAGACTACGCAACCGTGGTGGGTTGTCCAGCTAGAGTGCTTTACTACTCTCAGCCAACGAAATCAGGTGCAGAACAGGTCGGCCGATCGGGCGACGATGACCGCGAACATGAATTTCTATTAGCGGTTGTCAACAAGTTGCGAGCTTCCACTGGAAAATCTAGCTTGAATCAAATAGCTGTCGAACAAAGTCTCCAACGAGATTTGGAACTTGATTCTCTTGACCTCGCTGAAATGACAGTCTTGATCGAATCAAAATATGGCGTCGACGTGTTTGACGAAGGAATTGCTACCACGGTGCAGGATGTCATTTCCCGAATCAAAAACAGATAATCTCTGCTACGTCGATCCTGAAACCGATGGATCTCTGAGTTACGATCAACTGCTAAGTGCGCTCTCACTTGCGCCATCAGCACACTCGCGATTGCCCGAGACGGACTTTCCGGCAAAGCGAGAATTCTCGTTTATCGTTAACCTATTGGCCAATGTGGCTTGTCAAAACGATGTCTATTTCGAGGATGGTCAGGTTGTCACTTGGCGGCAATCAGAATTCGACTTCGCGCCCGCTGATGATTGGGAATCCGCCGCAAGAGCGATTGCTCAATCCGCAAGCAAAATTCGCTTAGCGACATCTGGCACAACTGGCAAACCCAAGCAAGTAATTCACTCGATTGCTTCATTGACACGTGGAGTAAAAACGGGCGACCATCATCAACACGACGTTTGGGGATTGGCCTATCCGCTGCACCATCTAGCTGGGCTACAAGTCCTTTTCCAATCCCTCTTCAACCAGAATCCTTTAGTCAATCTGGTCGGGTTGAATCCGGACTCTGTACATAAGGCCATCGAGGATTATGGCATTACTCATTTAAGTTGTACGACAACTTTCTTGAAACTCATCAACACCACTGGCAGGTCTCATCCTCAAGTCCGACGTCTTACCACTGGAGGCGAAAAATTCGATGAAAGCACGCAAATCATTGCAGCTAACTTTTTTCCCAACGCAAAATATCGAAACATCTACGCGCTGACGGAAGTCGGAAACTTGCTGATTTCAGATGGTGATCTTTTTACAATCCCGGCTGATTTGGTCGGAAAGCTATCGGTCATAGACGGCTGCCTGGCCATTCATCGTTCTCTGCTGGCTGATGGAAGAATTACAGGAACGGCCAAATCATCGAACCCACAGTTGTCGCCACAGAGCGGTGAGAACTTTGATCAATGGTTTATCACGGGCGACCTTGTTGAAATCGTTTCAAAATCACCTTTGAAATTCAAATTTTCTACCCGGGAAGTTGATATCATTAACGTCGCCGGAAACAAAGTCATTCCGTACGAGATCGAGCAGTGTTTACTTAGGTTGCCTGGCGTCCAGCAAGCGGCAGTCTATGGCATGAAAAATTCGGTGACCGGGCAGATTGTTGTTTGTGATCTTGTTGCCAAACCTGGTTTTGCAATAGATAGCGATGCCATCAAGCGGCAACTTGCATCGCAACTACCCAAATATGCGGTGCCACGTATCATTAAATTAGTGAATGCTCTGAGGACGACTTCATCAGGAAAGACATGCAGGCTCAACAAAACATCTTAGTCACCGGCGCATCGAAGGGACTCGGCTTGACGATCGTCCGGTCGCTCCTGAAAGACGGATACGGCGTTGTCGCCTTGAGCCGAACGATAAGTTCAGAACTTGAAGCAATCATGGCTGCTCATGCCGAATTGACTCATCACGTTGGCTGCGATCTTGGCAACAGCGAATTGCTCACAAGTTCCTGGTTTCAAGATGAAGTATGCCGAGGCAAAATTTTGCATGGGTTGGTGAGCAATGCTGCGGTTGCCTACGACGACTTGATTACCAACCTTCAGCTTGAGCCTCTAAAAAATTCATTCGATATCAATGTTTTTTCACCCATGCTTCTTACCAAGTTAATGATTCGACATTTCCTGTTGAGCGAAACCGCTGGAGCGATTGTTCACGTTTCATCCATCTCCGCGCATACTGGCTACAAAGGCCTGGCGATGTACGCCGCGAGCAAGGGAGCGATTGAATCATTTTCGAAGAACACGGCGAGAGAATGGGGAGCAAGAAAAATTCGCTCCAATTGCGTTGTGCCGGGGTTCATGGAAACTCAAATGTCTGAATCTTTGGACGAAGAACAAAAGAATCGAATCTACAATCGAACAGCTTTGAAAGAAACAACTTCGTTAGAGTCGGTTTCTCAAACGGTTAAATTCTTGTTGTCAGATAAAAGCCGATCGATTACCGGTCAGAATATTTTTGTCGATTCGGGAACAATTTGACGACTCAATTATCAGTTGGGCAATTAATGAAGCGTACTTTGATTGTATTTGGATCTGAAACAGCTGAAGAAATCGTTTGCGCTGCGCGCGAGTCATACGCAGAAGAATTTGATTCGATTAAGAAATTTCGATTTGATGATTCACTGGATCGCGACGTTGATTTTCTCGCAACGATTAAGGATGCAACGTTCTGCAAATTTATAGTTGGAATTACTGATGTCAGACTGAAGCCCAAGGTCGTTGAATTTGCTGAAAGCAAGGGAATGAAACCCGTATCCATTATTCACTCCACTGCCTACGTCGCGCCTTCGGCAACGATTGGCGAGGGAACTTTCGTGGCGCCGCAGGCCGTTGTTTCGGTAAACGCGAAAGTAGGAGCGCATTCCATCATTCACATACACAGTTCGATAGGGCATGACAGTAGTATATCGCAGTTCTGCGCTGTCCTTCCGGGTGCAAGAATCAGTGGTAACGTGACTTTGGAGGACGGCGTTGTCATCGGCTCGGGGTCGTTCGTTTTCCAAGGTGTCCGAATTGGCCGTCGAGCCCAAGTAGATGCGCTGACTTACGTTCGCCAAGACTTAATTGCGAATCGCACGATTTCTTGCCGATCGACACACCGGAGGTGAGTGAGCACAAACCATAATTTGAACCCCTGCAATCTGCGTAATCGGAGGAAACGTAACTTTGCCTCGGTCGCCGGCCCTCATTTCGCATTGAATCGAGGCCTCCTTTCGATTGATTCACCGAAGCGAGAGATTTCTATTTATGATATCAATGCAGATGGAGACGATGGCTAGAAAAGCCAAATTAAGCGAGCACCAAGAAAGCCTCGCTCGATTCTTCCCGATGATGAATTCTTGTTTAACATCCTCGTCGTCTCAAGTATTGATGGTGCAACTTAGGCAGTTAGCGAAAATTCCGAACTTTCATTATGTTTGCAAATAAACTTTTCATTGCGGCAGCGATCGCGCACCTGCCAATCTTGTACATGTACTCGCGAGACATGTGGGGAAGAGGCCACTATCAGTTCTTTCCTTTGCTGTTCTGCGCAGTCGCTTGGCTTCTTTACGAACGACTCAGCGAAAAATCAACCGACAGAAAATACTCGCTCATCGCAACTGGCCTGCTGATTCTAAATCTGGCTTTTCTGTTCTTTACCATTGCAATTTACACCCCGGTTCTGGTGATTCCCACGGTAGCCCTATTGTTGGCGGGATTTATTCTTAGTCATTACGGTTTTTCTGGATTGTGGCTCACGCTGCCTGTTCTGGCCGTTCTCTTCATTGTTTGCAAAATGCCAACTGGACGAGATCTGGTATTGATCAGTCAAATGCAAGCTCTAGCGAGTCAATTGGCAAGTTGGATTCTTGACTCATTCCGGCTGGTTCATTTTCGTGAAGGCGTGATTTTGATTACCGAAAAGAAGCAATTCTTCACTGAAGAAGCCTGCAGTGGAATTCGCTCCTTGTTTTCGGCATTTGCTGCGATTGCACTGCTAGGTTTGAGTCGGCGATACTCGGCACCGAGACAGATTTTCAATTTGATGCAATGCATTGTTTGGGTCATTGCCGGTAATGCTATTCGCGTCGCGGCGGTTGTTTATCTTTCGGACAATGGCTACGAACAATTTTCACATGGCACGTTGCATGAAATGTTTGGGCTGGTGATCTTCTTGGGAATTGTTGGCATCACGTTGAGCGTTGATCGCTTTCTAGAATTATTTAGACGACAAGCAACCATTGAAGATGATACAGATGACGATGTTGACGGCACCGTCATTGACTCCGGTGTAAGCAAATCGAAGCATCCCGAAATCTCCAAACGATCAGAAACAATCAATTGGATTTTGACGGGTGCTTACGTACTCGTCTTCCTGTTTTCATCTAGCCTGATGTATGCAAAATCAAAAGGCGTCGGCCGTGTCGGTTTCGATTCGCTTGAGCTATCTTCGCTGGATGCATCCGAACTTT
>CAZPTT010000258.1:0-4678 GCA_964589435.1 uncultured Pirellulaceae bacterium | reverse complement strand
GAGCGCCGGATTGTGGTTCCGGAGGTCGGGGGTTCGAATCCCCTCAGTCACCCTTAGAGTTTTCGAAAAAGCCCGGCGATTGCCGGGCTTTTTTCGTGCCCGTAATCACTGAACCGGAACGATTCAAGGAGAGTGCGGATTGGCGAGATGAATTTCTGAGCGCAGAAGAAAAACAAATTCTCGATGCGACGCACAGGATGGGACACGGATTTGTCGACAATGCTGGATCACCCAATTTCATCGTCATGAATCGAGGCGACCAAGACGGCTGGCTGGACATTGCGCTCATCAGCACCAACGCGCCGCGATTCAAATTGCTTCGGAATCAACTGGGGGACTTCGCCGATGGCCAGCGTATTCGGCTGAACTTGACCGGCTCCAACGTCAACTCAAGCCCAGCTCGCAATAAGTCCAATCGGGATGCCGTTGGAGCCAAGGTCATCGCAACTTTTGAATCGGGCAGGCGACAGATTTTTCAAAAATAGGTAGGCGAAGGAAATGTTGCGCAAAACAGCGAGAGTATTTGGATTGGAATTCCTGCCAATGACTCAGTTAAGTCAATCCAAGTGAATTGGCCTTCCGGCAAGACATCAACGCTTAGCACAATTCGATCAGACGAGCTAATTGACTTGGTCGAACCGGATTAAGCCTAAAACCAACTTCATCAGCCCTCGTTCTCTTTTATCCAAAGCCAATAAAAGCCGGAGGTGAGTTTGAAAACTACACGCAGCAACCGCTGGCAATTTGGCGTGCGGCCATTGCTCATTTCCATTTCACTAGAGTACTTGAATTTCCTTTCTTATCCTCGCCGTCGCTCTCCATTGCTCCGACTCACCGCGTGAATGATAGAGAAATTGCCGCCCTTTCATTGGGTCAGAACGGACATAGCTTGCATCGCACCGAGACGCAGTTAGATTAATTCAAAAATTGTTTTGCACCGGTGTTAAAAGGAAGAGACAACTTGCTCTCCAATGGCGAAGAGTCGCTTGGCGTCCTACCGCTAGGTGGATTCGCCGTATTCCCAATCGATGTCACAAGCGCAGGAACGATTCGCGTTTCGGTTGGAGAAACCGGCAACGCATTGGATGCCGAACCGTTTATTGAACTATTTGACCCCAATGGCAGTTCCCTCGGCACAGATACCGGCTCCAGCGATGCGGCGGTTCAAGTTGAGGTCACTCAAATCGGTCAGTACCTAGCTGTCGTCCGTGATTCCTTTGATGATGAACCGCTCCAAGTTAACGTGCGAGCGTTGACTATCCCAGGCACTCCAGAGCTTATTCTTGGCCGTGATTCCATACTTGCCGAGCCGGAAGAATTCCTAGGGGCGTTGCCACCTGGAAGGCTTTAGTGTTTTCCCGCTAAGCGTTGGGACGGCTGGCACTCTCCGTGTTTCTGTTGGAGAACGTGGTGACGATAACATTCGCGGTGGCAATGGAATCGACACAATCATCGGAACCAGTGGCTTGAACGAACTGTTCGGCGACTCGGGTGACGATGTCATTTTTGGTGGCATCGATGCCGATTCCATTTTCGGCGGTGATGGAATCGACAAAATTTATGGACTTGATGGTGATGACATTATCGCCGCTGGAAACGGTGGACTCCCGGGGACTTCCGGCTCCGCACAAGCTGATTTGGTTTTGGGGCTCAACGGTAACGATACAATCTCGGGTGGTGATGGGCTGAACATCTTTTTCGGAGGCAACGGCGATGACATCTTGATCGGTGGATCAAACGCCGAAAACCGCTTGCTAGGTCAAGCTGGGGGCGACACGATTAGCGGTGGAGCACTTGCAGACTTTATCGCGACTCACGAAGGCAATGACCGAGTCAACGCAAACGGTGGAGACGATTACATCGTCGCTGGTGCGGGGGACGACATCATCAACGGTGATGCTGGAACAGACACAATTAGCTTCACTGGCGAGGCGACTGACTACCGAATCAACGGCAGCCAAGTATTGACCGTTCGCGATCTGCGAATTTCGCGCGGAATCGCCGGCGATCAGGGAACTCACGAAACCCGAGCCATCGAGAACTTTCAATTCAAGGGCGTCAATACGACACCTGCCGCCACGGTGATTGAACGAGTTTTCGTTCGACCCATTGTTGTTTCAAACGACGATGGCTCAAACACTGCAGCTGCTTTCGGAAACAACCAATCGCAAGCCAGAATCCTGGCGCACATCAATGACATTTTTGCTCAGGCCAATGTAGAAGTTCTTTTTGATAGTCAACGAACCTACAACAACACGTTTGCCAATCAAGGCAACGGGTTCCCTCGACCCGATGCTGATCTTTTTCAGGTGATTGCGAGGGGAGATTCCGACGGCGTTGGAAGTTCCAATCGGAACGTGGTTGACGCTTACTTTGTCCGGTTCGCGCCTGGATCTGATACCACCAGTGCTGATCGCGTTGAGGGAGCAGCCGTATTAGACGGGAGTGGTCTAACTCTGCAAATTGGCAGTTCGCTACTTGATTCTGAAGAGGGCCAATTGGAAATAGCGAGAGTCATGGCTCGCGAGATCGGGCGTAACCTGGGACTCGGTGACATCGTCGGAGCGCCGGCAAACCTACTGGATCGGATCGCTACAGGACAGAACTTGAACAGTTCGCAAATCAATGACATTCTCGATAGCTTGATCTCGCGTCCAATTTGATTGGGCGGTTTCACAAATATCGAATCTGCTCGTCCAACCATTTCAGTTTCGCTATATTGAAGGTTTTGGCGAGCCCAATGCACGGTTCGCATCGAACTTGAATCGGAAGGAGATCCCATGCTCACCAAATTCGCTTTCTCTCTCGCTTTTGTTGTTGGCTTTTCTTTGACATGCATTGGCCAGGAAAAACAAGAAGTAAAAAAGCCAGTTGAGCTGGACGTGTTGAAGGCATCTGTTGGAGTCTGGGACGCGGAAGTCGAAGTCTGGCCAAGAGGACTGGACGCGCCTTCGACAAAATTCACGGGAGTCGAAACGAATCGTGCTTTTGGGGAGCACTGGATCGCGTCCGATTCTGACTACGGAGGAATGAAGCTTCACGCGATTATCGGATACGATTTGGACACGAAAAAGATGAAAGGGACGGTTGTTGACCATGGCCCATATTCCGCGAGCATGGAAGGCGAGTACGACGAAGAATCCAAGACGATCCATTGGGTAACGAAAGCCAAAGACGTTGACGGAACACCGATGATTCAAAAGACATCGATTACTCAAAAGGATCCCAACGAACGAGTGCTCGTGCTCTCGGTACCCGGCGAGAAAGAAGGCGAGCTCGTCAAGTTCATGCAGATAAAATTTGTGAAGCGTAAGTAATTTCAAATTCATAAGTAGGTGAATTTTTCGAGACTCCTCGGCCAACGCCACCCTTAGTTACCCAAAATAGTACTCATACTCAATGAAATGGTAATCGTACTTGTACTCAACTTCATTGCCAAATCGAGTACGAGTACCGCCGAAGGCTGAGTACGAGAACGAGGAAAATGGGCGCCTCGGCAACGCTAACATGGCGATGTTCACCAAGAAGTGGCGAATTTTCCACTTCAAAATCCGGCGCATTTGGCGATGAGTATTATCTTGACTACGACACAATGCCCGCTGGAATTGAGTTAGATTAAAAGTTTACCAACCAGCGAACACACCAAAATCAAAAAAAACATCATGGCCGAATCAAACGAGCTCCCGCCCAACGAACTCCCTCCCAACACTTTCTTCATCGAAGTCTCGGGAGCCGGGATCCCGGAAGTGGATGGGCTCTTTGTTCCTTCGACTGCGCCACCGACCGAATCTGAATCTGGAACTGTTTCAAGCCTTGGCTATTGGAATGGCCGCATGGCGTGGGATCGCGCCGACGGCAAGTCTGAGCGCAGCCCGGCCCTCTCGTATTCCAACTCCTACAAGTCATGGCGAATCTGCCGACTCGACGGCCACCTCGCTTACGACGCGACTTGCGATGACGCGATGCCGCCCACGGACAGAGAATGGCATGTATACAAAAAAGGCGTCGCGCCAGCCCCAAAAATCGTACTGCACCATTTTGACCCTCGAGAGCCTTGTCCGAAACCCAATGTCGTGTTTGTACTTGGTGGGCCAGGAGCGGGCAAAGGTACCATGTGCGAACTTGCGGAATCACAACTTGGCTGGACTCATCTATCGATGGGTGACTTACTTCGTGCTGAGCAAGCGGCGGGCGGCCCGACGGCGGCGGCAATCGAAGAATTATTGACAGCCGGACAACTGGTTCCCAACGAAATTATGGTGCCGCTTCTCAAGGACACGATGGAAATGAAAACCAGAACGACCGGCAAGAACAACTTCTTGCTGGACGGCTTTCCTCGCTCGCTCGACAACTTGGACGGATGGTACGAAGTGTTCGGCCGAGAAGCCGAGCTTCCCAAAATGCTGTACTTTGAGTGCCCCTACGATGTACTCGAAAAACGGATCCTTGGCCGAGCAAAATACACCGGCAGAAGTGATGACAACATCGAAACAGTGAAACTACGCTTTGATACTTTTAAAGAAGTAACGCTCCCGATCGTCGAACTATTCAAGGGGAAGAATAAGTGCATCGAAATTGACACCGGTCAGGATCGTCAGGTCGTTTATGAGTTGGTCAGAAACAGCCTCGCCGACTTCACGGACGTTAAGCTTGCCGAACAACCGCTGACCGAACGAGC
>CAZPTT010000257.1:0-4750 GCA_964589435.1 uncultured Pirellulaceae bacterium | reverse complement strand
GGTTTTGGGTAAGCTCAGTCGCTAGATTTTCGATTCGAGCTTTTGATTCACTCTCGGCAATTTGCAGACACGGCGAATCTTCGTCTTGAACGATCCAAGAGGAATCACCGCTGCCGGTGGCTGTTTCGGTTCCGAGAATTCTGTTGATAAATGCCCAGGTCGAATTCGATTGATCATTGAGTTGGAAATTGTTTGTCGAACGCAACACGTGATAGTTGGGGACGTTGCTAACCATATCAATCATGGTGTGTGTCGGGATCGAATCACCATCCATGCGGACGATTCCTTGACGATCCCAACTGAACATGTCCTTTTTGTCGACCCGATCAATGTGCCATTGGTGGAGCAGCGAAGGAGCAAGCAAGGCGTTGGTTTCCAGTCGCATGACTTTCAACCGGTGTGCCCGCCGAGATGTCAAGAACGACCGCATGACTCGGTCGATCTTGTACCAAGGCTTTGACCATTGATTACGAATGGTGATCGTTGGCACTGGAAAGTCCTGTCGTGACAGTTCTCTTTTTGTCCAATCCCAACCGTCGAAGTGTTGAAAGCAATCAACGGTGAACCTTGCCGGAACAGAGCCTTCGACGAAAAACAGCGCGTCGGTGATTCGGTTTTCGAGCTCCAGTTCTTTTCGTTTTCCAGAATCGCGAACGGTTCGAAATGACTTGCCGGCTTGCTCAGATTGAATCACATTGTGCATGTGTTTGGCTACTGCATCCAACGCAATCGCGCGATTCTGACGTTTCTTGATTTTGACAGGGCCTTCGAATTTATCGGAGGTAATGTCATAGAGCGATTGTTTGTGATCTTCAATGAATTGTTCGGATTCAACGGCACCGGTCGTCGTTGCATTCGGTCCGCCAGTCAACATGTCTCCATCGCCGATCCCGGATCGAGCGAAGGGATCGTCATAGCCATCTTCACCGCCGGAGAAAAACGAAAATCCGTTGACTTTTGAGGAGCTGAAATTTGGGGCGACTTGAGAAGTGATCAAACCCGCGAGAGCGAGAATGACCACTGTGCCGCCAATAGCAAGTCCGTTCAAAGGGAGCATGCGTGATTTTCCATCAAGCAATTTCTCGTTAATTCGCCCCCAGTAAGAATCCAAGAGCCACCACAAAGCGGTCACCGCAAATAGCGAAGCAAAAACGAAAGCGTCAATTCGTGTTGTCATGAAGCAGACGAAAAGAACGAGTGCAGCGAGTAACACAAATGCGGCGCGCGAAAACCCGCCAAAGCTGGAGAAGACAACTAAATACCAGCCCACGTACAGAACCGTCATCAGAACGACGATTTCATTCGCGTCGCCAAGTCCAAAGTTCTTAGCGAACGATTGGGAGATGAGTACGCCGGCAAACGTCAAGACGGCTCCGCCTTGCAGCCAAGTGATTAGCCTTCGGTTGTTTCTGATGGTTTCATCGACTGGTAAGCGTGGAGATAGCAACACCAAGGCGACAACGGGAGCCGCCAAAAAAAACAAGCACTCCATCCACATGGCTGGAAGCCAACGATGCGAGTCAATGCGGAAGCACTGAAAAACAAGTGTGGCAAAGATGCCTAACAGTAACATTTCGGTGGAAGGAAAGAAGTTGAGCCGCTTGGTGGTCTGCCTGTCAATGTTGTGCATGAACAGCTCCTGCCCAACATTGGCTCAATTGCTGAGGAGCAAAAAGCGGAGAGGTGATTTCGTTGCCAAGCGGCAAGTCGTGCCGCGGATTGGGAGAGCTTGCAAACTCGGTCGAATCGATATTGATTCGCAGGACACGTTTGTCGGATTGGGGGTTTAAGTCGAATGACTTCGTTTGAATCAGAATTGTAAATTGATTTCGGTCAGTCGAGAATTGGCGGTCGACTCGTGGTTTAGCTGCTGCATTTAAGTCATGAGTGGGAAGCAAAGCGAGGAAATCCATCAATGGGCTCAAGCCATTGCGATTGCTGGTGCGACTTGGTGTTCCGGTCGGAACTCCAACACAAATGAGATCTACTCGCGACTGATGCTGGTGCAGTTGTTTGGCAACGGTTCCGGCAATTCGAATGGCACATTCGTAGGTGCTTTGATTGCAAGTTCCGTGGTGGTGATCTGGAACCAAGTCGACAACGATTGAGATCGGTGTTTGAGTAAACGACTGGCGTTCACGGACAATCATGCGATTGAACTGAGCGGTTCGTGACCAGTGAATGTTTTTGATTGAGTCACCATGGCGGTACTCTCGGGCTCCGATCGTCTCGCCGTCTTTGCCAGAACGCGTGCTGGAAACGCCGTCAATGTTGAACTGGCTTCCTCCAAATTCTGGGACGCCGTCGAGCGAGGTGCAAGCTGGCCAAACAATTGTCTTCCCAGAAACCTCAATCTCTTTCTCAAATGTCGATAGGTTGAACGGGAAACCAGTCGAAAGAACAGGCTGTTCGTTGGGCAAGATGCCTCGACGCTTGGGTTCGATTGGCCAGTCGAAACGCGAAACAGAAAGCGCGGGAACCCGCCGTAACGCAACTGCGATAACGTCATCGGTGTCCGCTATATTTTGCAGAAATTGACCTGATACCATTAGGCCAAAAGCTGGCAAGGGCCAGCGGTTGGTTACTTCAAGAACGATTTGAGTCGCCTCGTTCTCTTCGGTTCTGCTGTCAACGAGAGAGATTCGGCAACTAAGGCCTTTCATGCTGAGCCATGGCCATGCCGCTCCCAGAAAAAGCAGCACTAGAAACGAACCCATCAAGACGAACCCTTGCGGGCCGATAAATATTCCCACTAACAGCGAGGCAACGGCCCCTCCAACAACCCAGCCGATAGGCTGTTTCATCCAATAAACATAACGGTTTAGCCCAGGGCAAAAGTCATGGTTCAGGCTGCTCAGGACTGATTCAACTAACTTTAATGCTTTGGGTTTCATGATTAGCTCGGAAGGAAATGGAAAACGCAGTCGCAATCCTTTTAAACTGCGTTCGACATAACTGTTGCTTTTTCCTCTAGCTCTTACGTCGCCGAAGTGCGAGTCCAATCGTACCGATCAGCAGGAGGCTGGCCGTTCCGGGTTCTGGGACGGCTCCAAAAGCGGCGAGAGCGTTGGCATCAAAGTCCGTTTCATCCATGCCATGATTGAAGATGATCCAGAATGGATCTGAAGAGAGATCCATAGTGCCGTCGGCAGTTCCGAAATCACTCTGGAGCTGAGCAAGCAAGCCATACGCTCCAAATGGGGTCGTTGCATCATCAAGCAGGTCGAACTCAAGGTGGTCATGTACCTCGTCATTCACACCAATGTCAATGAACTGTGGGCCGTTTCCTGATTCAATCGTTGCGCCGTCGAGAACCAAATCTGGTTCTCCCAAGTTGTCGTTGATACTCATCCGCCCAAAAGCAGAAATCGAATCTGTGTTCGGATCATAGTAATTGACATAACCCCGCCCAAAGGTGGAAAAGTCATCGGCCTTGAGAATGTTCAAAAAGATCCGATCGCCGGTGTTGATAAACAGGTCTTCGTCAGGATGGGAGGCAAACCCCGGAGCGTCCGTGCCGAAGTCCCCGTTCATAAATTCATCAACGATTTCGCTTTCAAAAAATTGAAAACCCTCCGAGGTTCGGTTGTCTTGCTCAATATCAAAAGCGGTTCGTGTTGTGGTGTTGTCGTACCCGAATTCAACATCCGAGTGATCATCATCGTCTTGTGCATAAGTAATGCTCGTCGGTGCCAGCAACGCTGCTACGACTAATAGAAAAGTACAAACTCTCATCAAAAATACTCCAAGAAAAAAACAAGTTGAATAAAATTAGTTTCGCTCAGTACGACCGTCATTGCGGCTTCCGAAAGCCCACCAGACTTCGTTTGAGACATTGTTAGAAATGAATTGAATTGAACCATCGACCAGTGACATGTTCACGCCACCAGTGTGCTGGCTGCTCGGTGTCATGACGAAGTCGCCTTCGGTCATGCTTGAGCTGTAATGGCCAATGACTGAATTCGGTTTTTGAACATGCATGTAAGTCGGCGCTACTAGTGGTGAGCCACTAGACCACGACCGGCCGATGTGAGCCGATTCGAAAGCGTGCGTGTGCGAGCTGTTCATTTGCTGCACAATTTGCCCCAGGTCTTCTTCGCGGTTGAGGATGTGAAGCGATTTAATACGCGGATCAGCACTCCTAAACTCTGTTCTGTTACTCGCTGTTTGAATGAGTCGTTCGGAAGCCAGTGCTGTGTTCGAAGTTCCATCGAGAATATGTTCAAACCCCAATTCATCCAGTCGATGCCAGCCGACGGTTTGGGACGGGTGCACTAAAGGCAGGACACCATTGAAAATACCAGGTGTCGAACGCTCGCCCGCAAACCCCGTCGCTCGCGAGGGCCAGCCAGCATTGGAGCAGTAGTTTCCAGGGGCTGGATTCGCGGAACCCAAAAGAGCGGAGTTATTGAAATTTGGAGAATCCGAAGGACAGAGAAATGATTCAACAACCGAATTCACAGCAAACGCATTTGGGTGAGAAGCACTCACACGGTGGCTGTTCCCGTCTCCATTGTTGATTGTCAAATCAAATTGGTTGTACAGGTTTTGTTCTTCCAAGTGAGGAAGTAACGGAACCAGCCAGCTGTAAAAGCCCTCTCCATACCCACTATCTGTCGCGGCCCCCGGGCCGACTTGATTGACCGGGAAGTGTTGGTGGGAGGATTCAAAATTGTGAACCGCCAGCGAGATCTGACGCAATTTGTTCGCGCAAGATGTCCGCCGGGCAGCCTCACGAACCATCTGAACC
>CAZPTT010000256.1:0-4834 GCA_964589435.1 uncultured Pirellulaceae bacterium | reverse complement strand
TGAGCCGTTTGGCGCTAGCCCCGGTTTTTCGGACGAATCCGTGGCTAGCGCCAAATTGGCTCATCCTAAAATCAAATTGGAACAATGCGCTAGGGTGAGGTCTTTGCCTTGGTGAAAAGGTGTCGGCGAGGCCGGCTATCGAGAAACTAGGTAAGTCGTGAGCTGGGCGGTTTGAGGCGTCCTTTTTGAGATTTGACGCGTCCTTTTTGAGATTTGAGGGCGTTCGTTTTGAGATTTGAGGGCGTTCGTTTTGAGATTTGAGGGCGTTCGTTTTGTGGCTTGAGGCGTTTTCGTCACGTAGTGACCGATCATGAATAGCCACGGGTTTCAACCCGTGGAAGATTGTATGTGTTCCCGCTCGTCACGTAGTGACCGGTCAATTTCGACAGTTGATCGGTCGCTACGCGACGAGTGATTTTGTGGATCACCACCACGGGTTGAAACCCGTGGCTACCGGTGAACGGTCGCTACGCGACGAAAAAAACGGCAGTTGAACGGAAGCAGGCGATTGAAAGCAGGCAAGGCAAGCAGGCGATTGAAAGCAGGCAAGCAGGCGATTGAAAGCAGGCAAGCAGGCGATTGAAAGCAGGCGATTGAAAGCAGGCGATTGAAAGCAGGCGATTGAAATCAGCAACTCAATAGAGGCGAGCCGAATATGTTTCACTCAAACAACTCAATCGTCTCACAAAAACATTGACGAAACATTTTTTGAACAGCTCAGTGCTATGGTACTGAGTGTTCTAACTGAACTTCCAAAAATTTTTTCAAGCGGTTTTGAACACGATGAAATGTCCCTATTGCCAGATCGACAACGATAAAGTGATCGATTCCCGATCCAGCGAAGACGGGTTCGTCATTCGTCGGCGTCGGGTGTGCAACGAATGCGACAAGCGATTTACGACTTATGAGCGGGTCGCCGAACTTGACATTCGCGTGGTTAAGAAAGACGCGTCCCGAGAGCCCTTTCGTCCGGAGAAGATCCGCCAGGGTTTGGAACGAGCTTGTTGGAAGCGACCGATTGCGACGGATGATTTGGAACGCGTGATCATGGAGATCGTGCAAGGAGTCTACATGCATGGCGATGCCGAAATCGAAAGCCAGACCATTGGTGAGATGGTGATGGAGAAGCTAATCAACGTCGATGACGTGGCATACATTCGGTTCGCGAGTGTCTATCGTCAATTCACCGACATTCATGATTTCGTCGATGAAGTAAAACCAATCCTCGTCCGAAATCAGATTCACGTCGACGACGTTGGTAAGCAAATCAAGCTAGACCAGCAAGCCGCCGGTCGACCAGGCGGCGAGAAGGCCAAGTAGCGTTCTCACGATGGACGTGACTATCTTTGAGAGCGAATCACCCGCCGAGGATTACAACCGATAACCGGTTCCGCCGGGGCCAACCGATGCCGCTGCGAGTATCAGCCATTTCGACTGACTGGTCGGTACTGTTAGTCTCATCGGATCAAACTACGCCCCTGTTGAGCTACTTACTCAAATTGAGCGATCGTAGGCCGCTATCAAGGAGCGTCAGCGACGATGATACGGAAAACACTAGCCTATCATTCCAACTGAAGTTGCCGTAACTGCGCTACATTCGTTTCGGCCTACTCTCTTACGATCCACCATTTATCGCTTGATAGCGGTGCGGATCTTGAAAACGCTCAGTTTGAGTACTTAGTGAGTTCGCTTCAATACGAAGCTTGCGAGATGGCGCATGGCGGTTGAATACGAATTCGCTTCGAGACCGTCGGAAAAATCAAAGGCGGATTTTGCATGCTTCTGCGCTGTAGATCGGGTGTACTCAATGGACTGTGTTCGCAGTAAGTGCGGCATGACCTGCTCAACACCGCAATCGTTAGAGCTCAAGAGCGTCAGTAATTCCTGCTGCTCTGATTCGCTGGAATTGTCCAAACAGTGGATAATTGGAAGGGTCGTCTTTTGATTGAGCAAGTCTGTGCCCAGCGTTTTGCCAACTTTGTTTTGCTGACCTACTAGATCCAATACATCATCGATGATTTGAAACGCGACGCCCAAGTCTTGGCCGAATTTGCCAAACGCCTCAACAGTTTCCGAATCTGCACCGGACATCAACGCACCCAACCGGCAACTGCAGCGGCAAAGTTCAGCCGTTTTGTACGAGATCATCTTCAGATAATCTTCTTCGCTGAGGTCGAATTTCCCTTGCCAAGCGTTTTGATGCATTTCGCCTTCGCACACTTTGTTAGATGACGCCGCCAATATCTTGACGGCCTCGGCGGACAACGAAGATGCCGCGACATGGAAGGCGTGAGTGAATAAATAGTCACCCAGTAGAACGCTGATTCGGTTATCCCAGCGTGCGTTTACAGTCGGTTGGTGTCGCCGGGTCTCTGCTTTGTCCAAAACGTCATCGTGAACGAGAGTCGCCGCGTGGATCATTTCAACTGCGGCAGCCAAATGGGTATGTCCGTCGGTTAATTCGCCACAGCTGGCACCGGACAGCAACAAGAATAGTGGACGAATTCGTTTGCCGCCATTGATCCAGTTGTGCTCAAGCAGTTGATCAACCCACGGAGTCTCGCTTTGCAATTCGCTCGTCAACAGTTCGTCGACGGCAGCGAGCTCTTTGGATACCGGGAGATAGACGGCTGCGAGGTCATCTTTCTGTAGACGGCTTCCCTCAATGGGCGATGACACGGCCTTGGACAGGTCATTGGATTGTACTCCGCGACTGGCAGCTTGGCTCACTGATTCTCTTCCTTTACAGTTCCAAAAATGGTTGGCAATTTAGCCGACCTTACCTTGGCTCGAATTTTAAAAATGGCTCAATTTTTCGACTATGGTCAATTCGAAATCTCTCGAACATATTTGCCGCTTTTACCGCCAGATTTTTCATCCAGTTGAACATCCGAGATCTTCATTCCTCGATCAACGCTTTTGCACATGTCATAAATGGTCATTCCCGCTACAGAAGCCGCCACGAGTGCTTCCATTTCAACACCTGTTCGATCCGTTGCCGAGACTGTGGACTGAATTCGAATCTCTGTGTCTGAAATGACCTCAAAACTGATTTGGACAGCGTCGATTCTCAATGGATGGCAAAGCGGAATTAGATCCGCGGTTCGTTTGCTGCCCATAATTCCGGCGACTCGAGCCAGCTCCAGTACATCACCTTTTTGAATTTCACGATTTTGAATCAAACCCATCGTCGCGGGATTCATCGAAACGACAGCGCTCGCCTTCGCAACTCGCTGCGTTTCAGGCTTGGCTCCAACGTCAACCATCCGAGCCGAGCCATCTTCGTCAAAGTGCGTCAGTTCGGTCATGCGTTACTTCGTCGCGATACAGTCAGATTTTTCTCATGGCACCTTCGGATTTTCTGCAATGGAAGAACCGTAGGAATCGAAACAGAATAACCAAAAACGACTAATTCTGACAGCGGATAAAGTAGCTCAAGCAGGCAGAATGCGAGAAAAACGTTGGCAAATTGATAACAATTAATAGTCAATCTGAATTGTCATCGTTGGAAGGCAATCTTTATTTTTGAGCTTGGTCGTAGTAGGAATTGACAGCGGGCTGGCGCGTGTAGTTGGGGCCAGCCGTGTCATCCGCACCGACAAAGGAAACGGGAAGTTCGGATTGAGAAATGTGGCTGGATGAACTTGAATTCGCAAACGAAAGTAGATGGCTTTGGTGGTCGAAACGGAATTCGTGCTCTTTGAGTAGGGACGCGAAATTGAGGGGCTGCTCGGAGGGCAAGGTCTTCAAGTTTTGTAAATCAAGGCTGGCGTGAAATTCTCCAGTCGGCTTCAACCAATTCCGCGTCCTGGACACCAGTCCCAGTTTGTCGCCTACATAATGCAATCCGTGGACGCAAGTGATTAAGTCGAATTGTAGTGAGGTCGTCCAGTGGCTCAATGAGGCGGATTCAAGTTGGACAAAATCGAGTTCATCTGGAATTGGATCGAACATGTCAACAAGGTCGACGCCCATGAAAATTGAGTTCGCGTTGAAGCCAATTTTTGCGAAGTGAGTGCCAGCCTCGATCAAGGCTTTGCCGCGTCCGCAACAGAGATCCAGCCAAGCGACTTGGTTGTTGGATTCGTATCTTTCCGCGAGGAACGCGATGGGGTCGAATCCAATCTCACTTTCGTAGCCGTTGGAGCCCAGGGCTACACGTTCTCGGTTCATGCGATTGTTGGCGACGATGCATGATTGTTCGAGTTTGTTGGAAGGCAGTAAGTCCATGCGAACGCTCAAAATAGATTCTCGTTGGTCAGACATTGATTTTAGCAGTGGCGTGAATCGCAACCAAGTTGATGTTGGAAAAGAGCGGCACTCGCGGATGCAAGTGCAGCTGTGCGCGCACAAAAAAACCACTGCTTGAGGGTCCTCAAGCAGTGGTCTGTGCGAAAGACGGCGAGCAAACTTTTTGGCTCTTCGAATTAGCTGGCCTTCATCGTTGCGGCGAGAAAGACCGTTAGGGTCAACTATACCAATTCTTTTAACGAGCCGATCAGTGTGCGAAGTCGCTCTGCCAGCAGGCTGGCGTCGAACGGCTTCTTAAACGTTTCGTTGATCGCCGAACGATCGAAGGAAATCGGATTTCCATCGTCGGGCAGCAACGCGATAAGAATGGTTTCCGTAAAGTCGGAATTCTTACGCAGGTTTTGACAGATCTGCATCGCCTCAACTTTACCGATTGAGAAATCAGTAATGATGCAGTCTGGGTGGAAGCTTTCTGCCTGGATTCCAGCTTCGAATCCGCTGGCAGCAACAGCAACCTTGAAAGATTTTTCGGGAGGTAGCTCCCGCTTAAGATTTTCGATAAGTACCTGATCTTGAGCGACAA
>CAZPTT010000255.1:0-4884 GCA_964589435.1 uncultured Pirellulaceae bacterium | reverse complement strand
TGTTCATCGTGGCATCTTTGTTCATGCCTTTGATCGCGATCATTTCCGGTCTGACTGGCAAGAAGTAATCTGCGTGCAAATGTACTTTTCGTAAACCAATTGTAAACTCACTTTGGCTCGGTAAATTCAAGCCCTACAAACTCCGGATCTTGGAGACATAAAAATGATTAGCTCCCACCTTCACTCTTCTCGAAAAATTCACCGCCACGTTCGCGGTTTTACGCTTGTCGAAATCATGGTCGCTATTACGGTGATCGGGATTTTGGTGGGCATGTTGGCCGCCGGTGTCCTGCCGGCTTTGCGACGGGCTCGTGAAGCTGCTGTCCAAGTCGAGATGAAACAAATTGAATTGGCGATCGAACAATTCAAGACGCAGTACGGTTTTTATCCGCCTAGTTTCGAAAACGGAACGAACATCAATGGTGCGACCGTTGGTATTACTTCGGCAGCTGACCTAATGCGTTACGTCAACCGAATTTCACCCAACCACAATGAGAATGCTCCGTCAGGTCACGGAACCGAATCTCGTTTGGAGCATTGGTACGAAGAGATCGGTCAGTTTCTAGATCAAGAATCCTCATTGGTCTTTTGGCTTTCGGGTATCTGTAAGAACAAGCAGTTTCCAATCACTGGTGGTGTAGATACTTCCCTCGCCGGCCCTCCGTTGGCGGCGCATGGTTTTGCGAACGATGGAATTGAGCGAGATAATTTTTACGATTTCAAAATCCTACAAGTTCACGGCAATGACGGTGCCGAAGTGGTTCTCGCGAAGGGTGCGGCGTTGCCTGCTTCGTTGGCCGGAGCTGGGATTATTTTCAAGTACAGCCAAGGTCACGGTCCAATTTCCGGTAACCTGCTTTACAAATATCGCGACGCGGCTTCTTACGATTTGGGTGGAACGACGCCGCCTGCTCTTCCGGCTGTCGCTAATACGGCTTACTGCAATGGTGGAGTCATCGGAACAGCTCCGACTGCGTCCTACAACTTTGCCAATCCGAATACGTTTCAGTTGGTCACGTTTGGGTTGGATGGATTGAGTGGTGCACCTGGAGATATTAATCGCGCAAATGGTGGGACGTTCACTATCGGTGGAGTATCGGTCAAAGGCTACGACGGTGCGGATAACCTATGCAATTTCGCCGATGGCCGTTTGGATAAATTCCTCAATGCAACGACTGACTAACGCATAGTAACAATCCCCTGAATGACGCCTTGTCAAAAACGACACTCTCCCTTTGGGAGAGTCGGGCTCTCAGGCCCGGAGAGGGGCAGCAACATCCGGCCTTCTACCAGCGGAAGGCGGCGATGTCGAAAGCCAGTGTCCTAAATATTCCCAACGAGTATCAAATGAAAATATCAACTTTGAAAACGAAAGCTTTGAAAGCGAATGCGATTCATCGTGTTGGTTTCACGTTGATCGAATTGTTGTTGGTGATCGCGATTATGGCGGTGTTGGCAACGATGTCACTCGGCTTGATGGCCAGCGCAACCGAAGACGCCAAAGTCTCTGCCACGCAATCTCGTATCAGCAAAATCGAAGCGTTGATGCAATTCGAAATGGATGACTACGAAGTCCGCCGGTTGCCGTTCAAAACTTCTGACTTGGGATTGTTTGTTTCCGCAAACCGATATGGCACTGTGCCTGAAGGGGTTCAGTTACGAAACCTGCGGCGCCGAATCGTTGCTGATCTGATGAATGCCGAAATGCCATCTGAATCTAATGGGAATCTTGGCCAGTTTCCGACGCCAGATTTTTTAACTTGGATTAACGCAAACTATTCCAATCCGGTTGGATCGACGACGCTTGCTGCTTACCTGCAGGATCCCCAGTATCGTCCCTCAGGGGTTGAGTATTGGAACCGGTTCGGCCCGTTAATGAATCTTCCTAGTGAATATCTCTACGAAATTCTGAATCGAATTGATTTCGACGGGACATCGGGTTTAGAGAGTTTCGCCGGTTCAGCAATCGGCGATACGGATCTGGATGGTGTTCTTGAGATCGTTGATTCATTCGGCGAGCCAATGCAGATGCGCATTCTCCAAGTCATCGCGACCGAAACGGCAACCAATTCTGAGATATGGAATGACGCCGCCAACACGACTTGGATCCTTAAAGAAACGACTGGGCCGAACACCGGATTACCAATTGGATACACACGTTTGGATCCGACGATACCTCGAAGATTGGATCAAATCCGATTTCAAGTCTTTTCTGCTCGCCTGGATGCTCAGACCTTTTGATGACCCGCCGCCGCCCTCCCTTTTTGCTTATTCTGATCCGAGTTTGATATGACAATTTGTAACGATAGAGAACTGAATCGCGACGGTGTCACGCTAATCGAAATTTTGGTCGTGGTCGCGATCATGTCGGTGTTGACTGCGATCATGATTCCGCAGATGCGGATCATTAATAAGGATCGAAATATCCGCGAGACGGCTCGCGTGGTCGGTAGCGTATTTGCCAATGCCAGTCAGCGTGCGATAAACGAAGGTTCTGCTGGCGTCCTGCTGACACGCCATCCAAACTTTACGTGGCAATCTAATTACTACGGCACGCCTGTGGATGTGAAGCACGCTTGTACCACGATGTATACGCTGCGAAGTTTGCCTCCCTACACTGGCGACAACCTGACAGCAAGTACGGCTGATATTGCTGGCGGCGTTGTGACCATCGATCGTCCGCTCGAACATGATGTGGCGGCGTCTCGGTTGATTATCCAAACGAACGACTACATCAGTTTCAACTACAGTTCAGCTCGATACCGGATGCTCAATGTGAGGGTGAATCCTGGTGATCCCGATAGACTGGATTTCAATCTTGATTTAGCTGGTTATTTGCCGACGCCGGAAGATACGACGGGGGGCGTCGATTTTGTGATCTATCGACAACCTCGGAAAATCGAATCCAGTCGCGTTGAATTGCCAGAGGGCTACTTGATTGATTTGCGATATTCCGGTCCGACAATGTCGGGCACGGCGGACAGGGCTGCGATCGGTACGACTCTCAATCAGCCAATTGATCCGACCAACACAGCTTTCGATATTGCGAATTTCGAAGAGATTAGAATTGTGTTCAATGACGCGGGCGCGATTGATTGGATGTACGCCTATGACAATTCAGCAATCAGTGGTTCGGGAAATGCTGCACCTTTGGGAAGTACCTTCGCTCAACGTTTGACTGGTTCTTTTCACTTGTATGTGGCCGCCTATGAAACGGATGGAGTCACTCGTCCGCTTGATCGGTCATCTAACCTTTGGGCGACGATCAACAATCAAACGGGCGGCGTAAATATTGGCTACACCGTTCCTCCGTCGGGCGCTGTTCCTCCCATTGATACTGATTTAGATACTTTTCCTGGCGTGTCGGACGAGATCATTGATTCACGTGCGATCGCCATTAAGGGCCCTGCATCGCAATAGCCTTCGTTTGTTTTTTAATCAAAACCTTTCCCTCGCAGACTCCCGCCAGCTCACATAGATAAACTCTTCATTCGGATACGACCACATGTTCCCCTCAAAAAGAAACTCAATCCGCTTAGCGGCTTGCTCAAACAATCGCGAAGGTATTTCGATCATCGAAGTCTTGACCGCGATCGTTGTGGCGATGATCGGTGTGTTTGGTGTGATGGTGTTGATTCCGTTTGCGATCAAGCAAGCTCAGACAGGTCTCGATCTCGATGCGGCAACTGCGGTTGCTCGCAACGCGATCGCCCAAATGGAAATTTCGGGATATCGCAACACAGCCAACTGGTCGACTTTTGAAACTGTCGGTGGTGTAACTGCTGCTTCGCCAGCTGCGCCTCAGATCTTTTCGATTGATCCGTTGGCAGTGACGGAGAATCGGGACACAGTGAGTGGTTTGGGAGAATATGGAACGACGACTTTCCCGTATCATCGCTTTGATGCCGGACCCACTGCCTATCCAGCTCTGTATGACATTACACCTGCCAGTTTGATTACGCCAACTGGTTTTGCCATGACGGTTGCGAACGCCCGGCGAATGTGCCGCGGTGGCGATGATTTAGAGTTCGGTGAAGCGATTGAAACAGCGGTTGGTTTGGCCGATGAAAAATTCAACGGCCCGATGCAGCGATTTGATACTGATGGTGCGGGTGCAAATTTGCGTCGTCAGTATCGAGGAGAGTTGTCTTGGAGCGCCGTCGTTGTTCCCGTCAAGGACGATTACATTAACAACGGTTCGGTTACTCAGGCCTCGAAATATCGCATGTACATTTTGGTCTACAAAAACCGGGTTCCCAATTTGCTGAACTTTGATAACCAAATGGCGACGGCCGCCGTTCAGCATCCGTCAGCACCTGGCGATCTTGGAAACATTGGGGTCGCGTCTCCGCTTTCGACAGTCTTCCTGGAGGCTGGTGTCACGGTTGAAGGTGCGATTCGGAAAGGCGATTGGGTGATGTTGATCAACCGAACGTTGAACAACACCGATGATGGAATTGATCCGAGCCACGCAGAAAAAGGTTATGACCGCCAGCTCGCATTCTGCCGGGTCGTCAATTACACCAACGCGGATACGAGTTTGGCAACCAGTCGTGCGACTCTGACCCTTGACGGTCCTGATTTCAATTTTGGAGACCCGAATGGCCGCGATGGAACGCCCAGCGTAATTCAGCAGGCCCATGTTGTTCACCTCAAAGATGTCGTTGCCGTTTACGAGCGAACGTTTGTTCCCGAAGGCGCATCCATTTGGAATGTTTCGAACTAGCTATTTCTCCTCATTATCACTTCCTCCCCTGCTCTTCAAAAATTTTAAGACTCTCCCCTGGAGACACCGATGAGACACAGAAAATACCAAAACCGTCGCGGCATCACATTGTTATTTGTGGTCAGCATGATTGTGCTGTTCCTGCTGATGGGCACCAC
>CAZPTT010000254.1:0-5171 GCA_964589435.1 uncultured Pirellulaceae bacterium | reverse complement strand
GAGCGGTTGTAGGCCGCTATTAAGGAGCGTCAGCGACGATGATACGGCAAAACACAAGCCTATCACGCAAACTGAAGTTGCCGTAACTGCGCTTCACTTGTTACGGCCTACTTTCTTACGATCCGCCATTTGTCGATTGATAGCGATGCGGATTTTCAAAACGCTCAGTTTGAGTAGCTAGTGAAGGAGGCCTAACACCGCACCCACGATCATTCCAGACGCGCCAGTGTTGGTGCATGGCTTGACATTCGGTTTCACGCAGGGCGAGATCGTAGATCCATCCACCCCGCATCCGAATAATGCCTCGTCTATTTCAAGCAACTAGAATTCTCGGCTGTGGAAGCCTTGTGAATCCTGGTTGTGTTGATGGGCTTGCTCAAGCGACATTTCTGATGTCTCCATCGCGCCTTCAATCGACAGAGGTTTGTCGTAGGCCGTCAGTGGCTCCATCGACTGGTAAGAGTTGTCACCTGGGTTAAGTCCCATGAATCCATAGACGTCGACCGAGCCAGATGCGACTTGTTCAAATTCAATCCGGTAAAACTCATGACCCTTCGCCGAATGAAACTGCATCATCCAGTTACCGCCAGGATCTGTTGTTGCATTCGCTTCACCCACCAACGCTCCAGAGCTGTCATAGATCCGGCCTGTAATCTGAGTTCCGGGCCGAGAATAACCGCTGAAGATTGGTTCCGGAGCCAGCGTAAAGATCTTCTGGCTTAAGACTTGTTCGCGTTGTTCGGGAGCATTGCCGACTCGACCAGCAAAGACTGATTCTGAGAAGTTGGTGAACGAGTCAAAGCGGAAGCTCGGTGTTACTTCGATATTGATCGTCGCATCGCTGGTGCCGCCGTTGGGGTCTTCAACTAAGTAACGGAGCGTCACCGTTCCTTCGTAAGTAGAGTTGGGCGTGTAAGTGATCGTGCCATCGGAGTTGACCACGGCTGTGCCTTCGGTGGGCGTACCAATCAGGATCACATTCAAATCTTGATTTTCAACATCAACATCGTTGGTCAAAGCCGAAATCGTTACCGGTGTTCCAATCGTCGTTGATACGAAATCGTCTTCAGCGATCGGGTCGTCGTTTACGCCGTTGATCGTGATCACGGCTTCGGCAATTGCACTGCCACCATTTCCATCGTTGACGGTATAGGAAAATGTGTCGATCGCAGTTTGGCCGGAAAGCAAATCGTCAAACTGGCTGTTGGGGTTGTAGGTAACCGTTCCATCAGAGTTCAGCGTGACGGTTGCTCCCGATGCAAGTGTTACCGATTCTCCAAACGAGATTGCAGTTCTCTCGATCTCGACGACGGATAGGTCGTCATCTTCAATGTCGCTATCGTTGCCAAGCAAATTGACAATTACTGAATCGTCTTCGGTCGTTGATTTATTGTCATCCACGGCCGTTGGAAGGTCATTGGTCGGATTGACGATAATTGAAACGATGGCCGTGTCGCAACCTCCCAACTCATCACAAACTTCATAGGAGAACGATGTCGAGCCGTTGAAATTGGTGTCGGGAACGAAGACAAATGAACCGTCTGAATTGAAAGTGAATGAGCCGTTGGAAGGCGGTGTCAGCAGGCGGAACGAGAGGTCATCGCCTTCTAAGTCAAAGTCGTTGTCACCGACCTGCCCCATCAATGGAGTTTCTTCATCGGTTTCGTAATTGTCGTTGTCGGCAATTGGGTCGTCATTTACGGAAGCAACATCGATCGTCACTGTGGCCGTCGTACAAAGACCTTCCGAGTCACACAATTCATAGATGAAGGAGTCGGCTCCAAAGTAATCATCGTTTGGCGTATAGGTGATCGTTCCATTAGAGTTTACTACGACCGTTCCGTTTTCGGGCGACGAAGAAATTGACACTGTCAAAGGGTCGTTTTCTTGATCGCTGTCATTGGATAAGACCGTGATCGTGACTGGTACGTCTTCGTCGGTCACGGAATGATCGTCGCCGGCGATTGGGCCGTCGTTGATGGGGGCGATGATGATGGTCGCGATCGCAGTGTCGGTTCCGCCGTCTTCGTCAGTAATGCGATACTCAAATGTATCGGTGCCAAAGAAGTTCGCATCGGGTGTGTAGGTGAAAGTTCCGTCGCTATTGAAGGTGACTTCGCCGTTGATCGGATCAGTTACGATGCTGAACGTCAGATCGTCGTTGTCTGGGTCAGAGTCGTTCTCGGCCACCGTGTCCGAAAATGAATTGTCTTCATCGGTGCCGAACATGTCGTTTTGTGCGTTCGGGCCGGGATTAGTGACGACCCAATCGAAAGTCACATCTTGGCTTCCGCCATGACCGTCAGTAACGGTAACTGTCACGGTAGACGTACCACTGGACGAAGCGTTGTTGTCAATCGTTCCAGAAATTAAACCGTCAGTGTCGATGCTCAGTCCAGTCGGTAGGCCGGTAGCGCTGTAAGTCAAATCGTCGCCGTCAACGTCTCCAAACGTCCCTGCGACATCAAGCGCGATAACTTCGTCGTCTAGGCTGGCTTGGTCGGCGATTGGATTTGCGATTTCGGGGGCGTCGTTGACCGGATTGACTTCGATTGTTGCGGTGGCGGTTGATGTCTTTCCATCCGCGTCCGTTACCAAGTAATCGAATGAGTCGGTGCCGTGGTAATCGGTAGCTGGGTTGTAGGTGAATGATCCATCGGCATTCAAGTTCAGAGTTCCGTTAGACACTCCATCGATAAGGGAGTAAGTCAATTCATCTCCGTCTGAGTCCGTGTCATTACCAGTCACGGTTCCGGTCAACTCAGTGTCTTCATCGGTGGTGAAAGTATCGTTCTCGGCAACGGGAGCGGGGTTTGAAATCGCCCATTCAAAAGTGGCCACAATTGTGCCGCCATTGGAGTCCGAAGCAGTGACGTTGACGGTATAGGTTCCAGCGATGGATGCGCTCGAGTCAATCGTGCCTGAGATTTTTCCGTCGTCGTCGATCATCAGCCCAGTTGGTAGGCCCGTCGCCGCGAAGGTAACTGCGTCCCCATCGACGTCGGCAAAGTTTGAGCTGATGTCGATCGAGATCGAGTCGCTGTCGAAGTTGGCCAAGTCTTCCAGTTTGATTGCTTCGGAAGGTGCGTCGTTAATACTGTTGATGGTGATTGTTACCGTTGCAGTCGATTGAGCGCCGTCTGCATCGACAATTCGATAGTCAAATGAGTCCTCGCCATGAAAGTTTTCTACTGGGGTGTAGTTAAACGTTCCGTCATTGTTGAAAGTTATCGATCCGTTGTTCGGTTGATCGATCAATGAATACGTCAAAGCATCGTTGTCTTCATCCAAATCGTTGGAGGCGACGGTGTTGGAAATCTCGGTGTCTTCGTCGGTCGTGAACGCGTCGTCCAGGCTAATCGGAGCCGGATTGTTGATCGTCCACTCGAAAGTCACATCAACGATTTCTTCTCCATCGGTCGCCGTGATGGTGACTTCGAATACGCCGTCGCTATCTGGCCCGAGTTGTGATGCATTGTTGTCAATGGTGCCGCTGACGATTCCTGTAGAGGTGTCAATGGTCAAGCCGCTTGGCAGGCCGCTTGCACTAAACGTGAGCGCGTCGCCATCGACGTCTGCAAAGTAGGACGAGACGTCCAAGGTTGGGCTTTCGCCATCCCAGTTCGCTAGGTCGGCAATCGTCGCAATGGAGTCGGGACTGTCGTTGCTTCCATTGATCGTAATCGTAATGGATGCGTCATTAGTTCCGCCTTCACCATCACTGACGGTGTAGCCAAACGATTCGGAAAGAGTTTCGCCATCGTCGAGCCCATTGACTGTTGGGTTGGTGTTGTCCAACGTGTAGGAGTACGAGCCATTGGCTTGAATCGAGATTGTTCCGTAAGACCCATTCACAGTGACGCCAACATTGGTCGCGTGATTGCCCACTGCAGATACGGTCAGATCGTCTTGGTCGGGGTCGCTATCGATACCACCGCCATCGTTGTCCAGCAATAAGTTGCCATCGGCGAGGTTGGTTGTTCCGTCTTCGTCGACGGAATTTGAATTGTCGGTCGCTGTTGGTGCCGGATTCGCGACGCTCCAGGTAAAGGTGTCACTGACGGAGCCACCGTTTCCATCAGATACGGTAACTTCCACCGTGAATGTTCCCGTTACCGAAGCACTGTTGTCGATTTGACCGGTGATCGTGCCGCTTTGGCTGATCGTTAGTCCAGTCGGGAGTCCGGTTGCAGAAAACTCTAATTCATCCAATTCGACGTCGATGAAGTGGCTGCCAAGGTCAAGGTCGATGATGTCGCCGTCAAAGTCAGCTTGGTTCGGGATCGGCGTCAGGATCACCGGCGGGTCGTTGACGTCGCCGACAACGATGGTGACGGTACCGATAGTCGAAGCGCCATCCGAATCGATGATTTCGTATTCGAACGAATCGATTCCTGTGAAGTTGTCGTCGGGATCGTAAGTGAATGTTCCGTTGGTATTCCAAGTCAATGAGCCGTGATCCGGATCGCTGATTTTGGTGAACGTAACTGAATCGCCGTCAGGATCTGAATCGTTCGTCGAGACATCTCCGCTTACGTTAACGTCTTCGTCAGTTGAAACGGCATCGTCGACCGCGTCAGGTGCCGGATTAGTGACAGTCCAAGTGAACGTCGAACTGACTGATTCGCCATCATCGTCTTCGGCGGTTACGGTGACCGAATACTTTCCGTCAGTTACAGCTTGCGAAGCACTTGAATCAATTGTTCCGCTGATGACGCCAGTGTCTTCGTCAATCGATAGTCCACCTGGTAGGTCAGTTGCCGAATAGGTGACCGTTCCGTCGACATCGCCAAAAGCATCGGATACATCGAGGTTGATTGTTTGGCTGTCTTCGTTGGCTTGGTCGTCGATCGGATTGTCGACGGTTGGCGCGTCGTTTACGTCATTGATCGTGATGTTGACGGTTGCGGTTGAAGTTGCTCCGTCGGCATCGGTGATGGTGTAGTTGAACGAGTCGGTGCCGAAGAAATCATCGGCGGGTGTGTAAGTAAACGATCCATCACTATTGAAGTCAACGATTCCACTGGCTGGATTGGTCAGCTGAGCGTAGGTGAGTGAATCATCATCCGGATCGCTGTCGTTGGTAGCGACGGTCGCTGAAAGCTCGGTGTCTTCGTCGGTGCTGAAGTTGTCATCATTGGCAACTGGGCCGGGGTTGGTGACGCTCCAGG
>CAZPTT010000253.1:0-5215 GCA_964589435.1 uncultured Pirellulaceae bacterium | reverse complement strand
GTGAGCCCGCGGTTTAGTTTGACTTGATAGCCAAAGCCACGAAGTGGCGACCGCAAACCAACGGCTGCCTTGTGAACGTCACTTCGAGGCTTGATTGCGATGAACCATCAACTCTGCGGGCTCCCGCCCGCAGCTAAGTGCGACCGCTCCTTCGGAGCTATACCGGACAAATTATTCATTGGGCACGCGGATCTACACACCCCATAATTTATCAATCCCAACTCAACCAAAAAAAATCGCTCGGTTCTCAATAGCAAAATTTGCAAGACTAAGACTAAGACTAAAGCAAGGATTAGGGCGAAGATTGATGCTCCGTGAGTTTGCCGAACGGTGCCTTTCGTTCAAGTCAACTCAATTACTGTGCTCGGTAAACACTTCGATAATCAGCTCTTCGCTAGGATCATCTGGCACTTCTACTTCGGCACGATAGTGTTCAATCGTGGACAACTGCTGCATCGTGACGGTTCCATCAGCCGCAGGCAACGGATGCTTTGTCACCTTGACGAGATTTTGGCCGGGCGTCAGCGGTTCACCTGAAAACGTTTCGTACTTGCCTTTGCGAATATCGACGAATGTTTTCGCCCCCTCTTCAGGAATGAAAACCAATTGGCCTCGTGTGATGGGAACACCATCTAGGTGAACGACTCCGCTTGTCTGATTAGGATCTCCACAACCAACGAGCGGAAGAATCAGGCTGGCAACAAATAAGCTGACACACAAGTTCTCGAATTTGTTTGAGACCATGGACTGTTTCCCTTTGAAAGTTTCTCACCCGGCAGCACCAATGTAAGCCAAGCACTTGTGAGCGTCACGTCTATTTGGGGTACAATCTATCAAGAATCCCGTGCTTTCCGGAGAACTGCCATGACCATATTTCATCGCATCCGTGTTGTGAATCAAATTCAGCCAACAATTCGACAATCATTTTCAATTGGTTTGCTAAGAACAATTGGAATCGGGTTGGTTGTTTTGTCTGTTGTCGAACCCCGTTGTTCATTCGGCAATTTTGCACTGCAGGACAACAACCAAACAGTTCACGAATCCGCCAACGCGACTGCGCAGTTTGATGTTCATCCAGAATTAGAAGTTAGCCTTTTCGCGGCCGAACCGATGATGGCCAACCCGTCCAACATCGACGTCGATCACTTGGGCCGCGTCTGGGTTTGCGAAGTCATCAACTACCGGCACTTCCGCAACAAAGACGCGACGCCACGGAAAGCTGGCGACCGAATCTTGATTTTGGAAGACACCGATGGCGACGCGAAAGCTGACAAGACAACTGTCTTCTACCAAGGCAAAGACATTGATTCCGCCCACGGCATTTGCGTCCTGGGCGATCGAGCGATCGTTTCGGCGAACGATTCGGTTTTCTACTTAATCGATACTGACGGTGATTTGAAAGCAGACAAAAAGGAACTTTTGTTTACTGGAATCTCCGGAACACAACACGACCACGGCATCCACGCGTTTGTGTTCGGGCCAGATGGAAAACTGTATTTCAATTTTGGAAATGAAGGCAAGCAAATTTGTGATGCCGACGGCAAACCGATCGTCGACATGGCTGGCAGAAAAGTTCAAGCCGATGGCAAGCCGTACAACCAAGGCATGATCTTCCGCTGCAACCTCGACGGCAGCGAGTTTGAAACGTTGGCGTGGAATTTTCGCAACAATTGGGAAATGTGTATCGATTCATTCGGAACGATTTGGCAATCCGACAACGATGACGACGGGAACCGAGCCACGCGGATCAATTATGTGATGCCGTTTGGCAATTACGGATATACCGAACAAGGCACCGGCAACAACTGGAAAACGTCACGCACCGGAATGCACAAGCAGATTCCAATTCGCCATTGGCACCAAAACGATCCTGGAGTGATTCCCAACTTACTTCAAACCGGAGCTGGTTCTCCCACCGGCATTCTGGTGTATGAAGGCGACGCACTTCCCGACGTATTCCAAAACGAAATGATTCATTGCGATCCAGGCCCCAGTGTTGTCCGATCTTATCCTGTTAAAAAATCGGGCGCGGGCTACACCGCCAGCATCGTTGAGTTGCTTGACGGCTCAGAAAAGAACCAATGGTTCCGACCCTCAGATGTTTGCGTCGCTCCAGATGGATCATTGATCGTCGCCGATTGGTATGATCCGGGCGTCGGCGGCCACCGCATGCAGGACATTGAGCGCGGCAGACTTTTTCGAGTTGCCAAAACTGGGAACGGTAAAACGTACCGTTCTAACTCTGAGGATTTCTCAACAGCGGAAGGGGCCGCCAAGGCGCTTCGCAGCCCAAACCAGGCAACCCGCTACCTCGCTTGGCAAGCACTTGAGAAATTTGGCGCTGCCGGAAGAACGGCGGCTGAATCGTTATGGCAAGATGAGAATCCTCGCATGCGAGCCCGTGGGCTTTGGATGCTGGTTCACCTTGGCCTGCCAAAAGAACAAATGCTTGGCTACTTGCGTGAAGGCTTAGCCGATGCAAACGCGGATATTCGAGTGACGGCGTTTCGGGCCTGTGTCCATGTTCGCGATCAAATCGCTGTCGACGACATTCGCGAGCAGATAAAAATTGATGATCCTGCTCCTGAGCTTCGAAGGGAGATTTTGATTGGGTTAAGACAATGGGATTTCGACAACGATCACAAGGCGCTCATTTGGTCGGCCATGGCCGGACAGTATTCACCCGGTGACCGCTGGTATTTAGAGGCACTTGGAATCGCTGCCGACGGTCATTGGGATCAATTCTTGGGCAGCTTTCTTGGCAACGACGAGACAGCGGTTAATACGAAACTGGAATCGGCCGCCGTTCGCGATATCGTATGGCGCTCGCGAGGCAAGAAGACTCCTGGCTTGATCGCGAAGATCATCGCTACTGATTCGACCCAGGTGGCGGAGACGACTCGCTTCTTTCGCGCGTTGGATTTTTTCGATGATGGGTTGAAGAAAGGCATGCTTACAAATTTGGCGTTTGGTGAACATTCATTCGACGCTGAGAAATCAAGCTATGTCGTCATGGAATCAGTCAGTCGATTGAGCAAAGAAGATTTGACACCGGAGCAAGTTCAAAAGCTTGCGTCGTTGGTTGAAAACAGTCGAGGCAGCAATCTTTTTATCGGGATGGTCGATCGGTTTTCATCGGAACAACACTATGGTGACCTTTTGAAAATCGCATCCTCCAGCGTCGACCGCCAGCAAGCGGCTGATGCCATGGGCGTGTTGATGGAGAAGAAACAACTGGGCCAAGTCCATTCTGCAATCATGAAAGCGGATGAAGCAGAAAGAGCCATCATCTGTGACTCGCTGGTTAACTGCGGCAAGCGGTCAGCCGACTTCGTTCTGGGCGGCATCGCCAAAAATAAAACTGTCGATTCCCAGTTGCGTACCTACGCGATTCAGCGTCTTGGTGAAGTCCGGTCGGGCGCCGGTGACATGATTTGGTGGATCGATCAAAAAGAAAAACTTGACCCAATTATCATGCCAGCTATCCAAGCCGCACTTCATCGCGCGAAATGGGCGGACGTCAAGAAACGGGCCAACGAGTTGTTTCCAATGGCGGCCTCTAAAGACAATCGGCCGTTGCCATCCATTGCTGATTTGGTCAAAAAGAAAGGCGACGTCGTCAACGGCAAGAAGGTCTTTGCAGGAGTCGGTACCTGCGCAAAATGTCATATCGTCAACGGCCAGGGAATCGAAGTCGGCCCCGACCAGTCGGAGATTGGCAGTAAGCTGACCAAGCCCGCCATGTACGAATCGATTTTGTTTCCATCGGCTGGCATCAGCCACAATTATGAAAATTGGATGGTCTTAAAAACCGACGGCACGATCATTACAGGCATCATGCTTGGTGAAACCGAATCGGAAATCCAACTGAAGGATGAGAAGGGCATTAAGCATGTTATTTCGATGGATGATGTTGACGAGAAAAAGAAGCAAAGGCTCTCCTTGATGCCAGCCGACCTGCATAAAGAAATGACGGAGCAAGAATTAGTCGATCTCGTCGAATACTTGATGACACTGAAAAAGCCTGAGTAGGATTTGTTTTTGCCAACCCAGCTTGCTCCAAAAAACGCCTGCACCATAAATAATGCCTCCTAATTCTCGCTCTCAATCCTGCCAAGAATGCGGGGCTCCCATTGCTTCTCCTTCGGAGCAAGTTAAGGGCGTCCCACTCACGGTCTGTTCCGCGTGTGCCAACGCAGCGACGATCGCGCCCTTCGACCCAACCGCGACGATCATGCCGGTGAGCGCCGGGCACCCGTCTAAATACCAGCAGGATTCAAGGGCCCGTTTTGATCGCTACGAAGAACGTCAAAAAATTGGGACTTGGGAACACGGCGACATCTACTCAGCGAGACATCAAGGACTTGATTGCCGCGTCACAATGCGCGTGCTCGAATTGACGGATGAGACATCACCGGAATTAAAGACACAGTTTATTGAACGAGCCAAAGCAATCTCCGGCCTGAACCACCCCAACACGGTGCAAACAATGGAAGCCGGCATTGACGAAGACGTCGCATTTATCGTGCAGCCCCAATTCGAAGCCAAGCCGATCGAAGGTTTTCAGCCGAGAGGATTACTTGAACGAAGTGCCGAGGGCTTTTTCCCCAACTCTGCTCTGAACACAATCATGCGTTCGGTGGTGACGGCGTTGAAAGCCATTCACGATCAGGGAATTGTCCACGGGAATATCAATTCGAAATCGATTGTGGTTTGTCCCAGTGGCGTCGTTCGCCTTACCGGACTAATCGAGCCGCAGATCACCAGCGCGATTGATCCGCCCGCAGAAGTTTGCCCGCAGCATTCGATTCGCGCGGACATTCTGCAACTTGGCTGCGCATTCTTCCACATCACAACACAGTCGCATCCCGAATCGCATCTTTGCAATCAAACCGCCAAACAAATTTCGGCGAAGCTAAAAAAGAAAAACCCAGGTTTACAAAAATCCATTCGAGATGTGATCGCACGCTGCCTTACGTTCGGTGGATCGTCGTATCAGGACTGTAGCGAAATCCTTGCAGAGTTGGCGCGTGCGAGCGAGCAAATCACTTTACGAGTTCCATGGCGGCTGAGAATATACTCACTAGCTTGCGAGTTCGTCGCGTTGGCAATGATGGTTCCCGTGGCTGTGTTTTTCTTTAGCTCAAGCAAGGAAAACTTCATGACCCAACGATTAATCGCGACGTCGCAATCAAAGTTTTGGCAGATGATTTGG
>CAZPTT010000252.1:0-5445 GCA_964589435.1 uncultured Pirellulaceae bacterium | reverse complement strand
ACCGCTAATGGTTTGGGCATGATGGTCGATGGAGACACGCGACTGCAAAATGCCAGTAACGATGTGAATATCATCGCCGCCAACAATGGCGGATTCACGTTCTACAATGATGTCAATGATTTGATTGTCAGCTCAGTTACTGTTGACGGCATGACGGTCACGGGAATCATCACCAGCGATGACAACGCGAAATTGTCCGTCGGTGGAAACCTGGAAATCAATGAAGCCATCGCTCTGGGAACAGGAGATCTGTTCCTTGACGTTCGCGGCAACGTGACTCAGACCGCCGCCATCACTGCCAACGGTTTAGGCATGATGGTCGATGGAGACACACGACTACAACATCCAGCTAACGATGTGAACATCATCGCGGCCAACAATGGTGGTTTCACGTTCTACAACGATGTCAATGATTTGAACGTAGGCATCATTACAGTTGATGGCATGATGGTCACAGGAATCGTCACCAGTGATGACAATGCCAAGCTTTCAGTTGGTGGGTCACTTTCGATCGGTCGAGCCATCGACGTGGGAACGGCCGATCTGTTCCTTGATGTTCGAGGAAACGTGAATCAAACGGCTTCGATCGTGGCCCATGGATTGGGATTGATGGTTGATGGTTCAACCAATTTGAACAACACATCCAACGATGTTGATATTCTGGCAGCCGAAAACCTTGGTTCGGTTAGCTACACCGACGCCGATGATATCACCGTTGGCACCGTCTCCGTCGACGGCATGACCGTGATCGGCGTCCAAGTCACCGGCAACTTAACGCTAATTACTGGCGGCAACATCGAGCAGGAACTTGACGCCCCGGTAATCGTTTCGGGTCGAACTGAAATCACGACTGCTGGGCATGTTTGTTTCGTCTTTGGCGATTCGATCAACGGCGTTTCTGACGGGCTAAACGACAATGACTTTAACAGTTTGCGAATTCATACCGCGACGAACGCCGACATCGTTGACAGGAACGACCTCGAAATCGTATCGGCAACCGTTGACGGTCAATTGCGATTGGCTGCGGGTGACGAAGCAACTGGCGAACTTCGTTTACTCGGCGACATTACTGCGGCCGATCAAGTTCTGCTTCAGTCCAGCAATGGCGTCACTCAATCAGGTGGCATCATCACCACTGACCAGCTCTTGATTGGGGGCGACATCGCCAAGGAATCGACCGGGCGATTCGATTTACAATCGGAAAACGTTGTCAACGAATTGGCTGCTCGAGTCACTGGTGATTTCCTGTTTGGAAACACGCTTGATCTAAATCTGGGCGTCCTCAGCATCACAACCGTTTGTGGTTCGAACGAAGCCATCAGCGGACTAACAATCGACGGCAACATGGTGATCGACAACAATGCGACCGCCAACGGGGCCGCTGGAAATTTGACTCAATCACCGAATGCCCCAGTCGTTGTCACTGGAACCAGTGACATCAACGCATCGGGCAACATCATCTTGCTGGGCGATGATCGGGATCCATTCGATGGTGGCAATGCCAACGATTTCCAAGGCGTTGTAAACGTCAACACGAACCCCGCGTTTAATGATGTAACGAGAAACTTTGTTGAGATCGCCGACATCGATACATTGACGGTTGAAGATGCCACTGCCAATCAAGGTATCCACCTATACGCCGGGACGTCGACTGATTCACAACTGGAACTGACGGGGCAACTAACTGCAACAAATGTGCTGCTTCAAACAAGCGGTGGCGTGACCCAATCAACGGCGACTGGTGTCATCGACGCAACGAACTTGATTCTTGGTGGTGATCAGACCAACGAAGCACAGGGCGTGTTCATTCTTCAAGGTCAAAACGAAGTCGACAACGTTGCCGCCAACTTGCTCAATGGTACGATGCAACTCAAAAACGTCAACGATTTGACGGTTTCGGCCAGCCTATCGTTTGTTGGATCCGATGGAAGCGTTACCGATACAGCATCCGGGCTATTCGTTGATGCCAACGGCAGCCAGCTCGTTTTTGCTGACCCGAATGTACAATTGGCCGATACGACTCAACGTCAGACCGACAACAATGGCCTGCGATACAACCCGGCATTTGGGCAGTACTTGGATACCACAGACGTTGGCGTCGCGATTGTCAACGAAGCTGACATGACCATTGAATCAGGTGCATTGGTCAATGCGACTGAGTCCGATGTTTACTTGCAAACGGTTGGCGTTCATGATCTGACCATCAGCGACACTGTTCGGCTGGACGACATCACGAGCCGAATTCTTGTAATCGCCGGCGGGGATTTCGTGCTGGAGCCAAATGGCCGCTTGGAACGTGGAATCGAAGGATTGATTACGTCACGATTCAACGACATCGAACTACAGGATCCGATCGGTCAAGCCTCCGATCAAAATCGTTTAGTCAACCGAAACGATTTGACTCAAACGCTTCAGTTCATTTTTGCCGACGCTTTCGAATCCAATTTCGACACATCAATCTTTTGGGGAATTCAAGGAACCAATGACAACACGTTCGACTTTGAATCGTTGACTCCAACTCAACTTGCGGCTTTGGAATCACTCTTGTTTGGGAACGATCAGACGGATGGATTTGAATCTCGGTCGTTCTACGATTTCCAAGTCGATCAAGGCAACACGAGCGTCTCGCTCACCAGCCAACGCATTGGCAGCACGTTCGACAATTCGAATTCCGTTAGCGATGCCCAGTTTATTCCGGAAGCCTCTTTCACACTTGACTTCCTTCGCAACAATGCTGAATTCCGCAACATTGTGTTCGTCTTCAATGATGCAAACATCAACATGTTCCAGAGCGCGAGTGTCACTGAAATCGCTGCCGATGGCTCTAACGTTTCGGCAATCGAAGATCTCAACGTCGCGACGGCAGATTTTGAAGGCCTTGCTCGATTCAATGAGCCAGCCCGAATCGTAATCTCTCGGCCTGACGCCGATGCTTACACCACGGTTGAGACCGCGCAGGAATTTGAAGAGCAGTTGATCCAATCAACCTTCCTTACTGAACAGCCACTGTTTGTTCAGACGGTTCAGCAAAAATTCTTCGTCGTGATTTACTTCGACAGCCAATTCGAAGCTGACTTGTTCGAGTCGAAATTTGGCGAAGACGAACTAAGTTACCAAGAAGTAATCAAGCTGCTAGAAGAGCTGGAACTCTCAGCCAACAGCCTAGAATGGCGAAACTCCTCTACTGATGAAATCGACAACCTGGACGCCAACCAAATCCGGGAAATCCTGAACCGAGCCGGATTGGACTTGGAAGAGGACGAGCAATGGGTTGATCGATTCAAACAATGGCTGAGTGACAAATCAGAATCTGGTAATGATGACATTCCAGAGGTTCCCCGCGGGCTATTTAAGATTCTGGAAGTTGACAACGGTAAAACCATCATCCAGGGCGATGACATCGATCGTAAGTTCGTGCCGGAGCCTGAGGACGACCCGCAAACAGATCCTGAATCAGACGTACCGTTCGATACGATTCCGAATGAGACTGAGTCTGACAATGGGCTTACGACGAATCAACCATCATCCCGTGTGGCGCGATGGATCGCGATGTTGGAAGGTAATTCAACCGAAGGGTTCGTAGTTGATGCCGATGTTGAACTAAATTCTGAATCGGTGACGGATTCATTTTCGCCAGAACTAAATGAGTCCACAACAACTGCGACTGCCACCACGACTGGAGCAATGGCAGGCCTGATGGCGATCCTGAGAAAGCGAAAAGCGAATTCCGAACCAGGGACTTCGGAAGACGGTCTTCAATCAATTGTTGATCAGAACGAATCAACAAACGGCGTCGGCAAGCAAAATATCTTTTCCAATTCATCGCGATTCCTCCGGCGCGTTGGAAAAACCAAGTAAACCAAAGACGAATCAGCAAGCAGTTGAAAAGTTTTTGAGACAGCAACAATAACCTTATACTTTTATACTTATTAGCAATCACGATTCCTCGGGCTCAGGCTCGATCGAGATTGAAATAAGAAGTGCATTCGAAACGGTGAAAACCATGTCCGATAAATCATGCAAACTTTGTGGCCAACCGCTCGACGGAGACAGTTGTGTCAATCCTGAGTGCGAGTTGAATAACCTGAAACCATCGATGTCGATGCATGGTGATTTCTTCCCTGATGATTTGTTCGATGAAGAGGACATTCCACAGTTTTCCGACGAACAGGAAGAGCTACCAGAATTGTCTGACGAAGAGGCCGGAGTGCCACAACTTTCTGAAGAACCAGACGATCTGGTTCCGGAAATGTCATCACAACATGAACTCGTCCCAGAGCTTTCTGACAAGGATAATTTGGTTCCCGAGCTATCGGACAAAGACAACCTGGTTCCAGAATTGTCTGACAAAGATGATCTCGTGCCCGAGATGTCGATGGAACATGGCGGTATTCTGCCGGAAATGTCCGACGAAGCAGAAGAGCACGATTTTGGGAGTGGTGTTCGCGGCCCATTCCTTTCGCTCGAGCAAGCCTCCCAGCCGATCGATCACACCGGTACGATTCTTTTCGATGGCATTTTGCCCATCGGACCGTACGACACCAAAACCGAATTGCTCCCCGGTGCCGGCGCGACTCGGTTGACTGACGATGAACACTATCGCGAAATCCAAACGGTGCTGCGCGAATCGATTACCGATAGTGGAATGGCTGATGATTCGGCAAGTTCAAGTGCCAACCAGCCGGGAACCGGAAAAGGTGGCGGCGCTCCGGGCACCGTCGGCGGCTCGACCAATCGCCCTGAAGTTTCTCGAACAATTCGTCTTCAAAATCCAATCGAAGAACAGACATTAAACCGATTGCCTGGTCGCAGTTTGAGTGTGCCTTCAGATTCGGCTTCCTTGGAAAGACGAAACGCGAAAGAAGAAGATTACAGTCTCGACAGTAAAGACTACAAGATTGTTGCCAAAGTCGGTGAGGGCGGCAGCGGTGTGGTTTACGAGGCCCAACAGCTTGCACTGAAACGGCGTGTGGCGGTGAAAGTTCTCAAACAACGCCGCATGAAAAAAGGTAGCCGCAGCCGAACGCGAACGAAGGAAGTTGAAAAACGGAAGGCTCGCTTTCTACACGAAGTGAACATCACCGCGAAGCTTCAACATCCAAACATCATTCCGCTTTACGATCTCGGCATCAATTCGCATGGAGAAGTTTTCTACTCTATGAAATTGATTAGTGAGGCGTCGGATAGCGACGTTCAACAATCGTGGGCCAGTCTCGTTCGGGCTCCGGTTGAAAAAGGCTCCACGGTCGCCATTGAGAAGAACGTCCAGATTTTTGAAAAAGTCTGCGACGCAATGCGATACGCCCACGCTGAAAAAGTCGTCCATCGCGACTTGAAACCTGACAACGTAATGGTTGGTGACTTCGGTGAAGTGCTGGTGATTGACTGGGGTATGGCGCTTGATCTGTCAGAAGGACCCGCTCCGTTTACGGCTGGTGGTACGAC
>CAZPTT010000251.1:0-5490 GCA_964589435.1 uncultured Pirellulaceae bacterium | reverse complement strand
AACGTCAGAAAAAACGTCAGCCCAAAACAAAGCGCCGCACCTCAGTACGCATAACTAGTTGATATGCCATTTGGTGGCATAAAACCTTTATGCCTCTACAAACAGCAATTTTGTCCCAATATAGTGGATTCGACCGACCCAAGCCAGCAATTTTGTTCCCGCTGGCTTGTTATTAGGGCCACAGCCAGCAATAACATGCCTATTGGCATGTTATTTCCACCCCCTAATAAAATTGGCTCTACCAAAGGCGGCCCGCATGAAGATCGAAGACCAACTAATTCAGGCAGTACGCGCTCAAGGCCTCGCTCTGAACACCGAAAGAGCCTACGTCCAAAACTACAATCGCTTTATGCGGTTCGTAAAGTCGAAGTACGGTGACTTTCGCCACCCGGGCAAGCTTCAAAAGAAAGACGTCGCAGACTTCCTAACCCACCTTGCCGCTGACAAAAATCTTGCTGGCGATACCCAACGAGTCGCATTGTCGGCAATCAAGTTTCTCTATCTTCATGTTTTGGATTTAGATATCGGAATTGTCGACTTTACTGCGTCAACGAGACCCAGAAAATTGCCAGTCGTTATGACGTTCGAAGAAACGTCGGCGATGTTGAGTCAGTTTCGAGGCCTCAAGCGGCTTCAGTCCGAAATCATGTATGGTTGTGGCTTGCGAATTTCGGACTGCATGAAACTGCGTGTCAAGGATTTAGATTTCGCAAGCAACACGATCCAGATAAATGACTCGAAGGGAAATAAGAATCGGCTGCTGATGATGCCGCAGAAGATCAAGTCGGCTTTGTCTCGGCGGTTAGAAGAAGTCAGGGAAGTGTATGACCGTGACCGGAGTGATGGCGTGCCGGGAGTTTGGACTCCAACCGCGATCGACAAAAAAGCTCCGGCATGGGGAATGTCTTGGGGCTGGTTTTGGGTATTTCCAGCGAGCAAACTCTCGAAGGATCCTCGGTCGAATTACATTCGTCGTCATCATTTGAAACGAGATTTTTATGCCCCAACGATGGCGGCGGCAAAACAGCGGCTGGGCTGGTCGAAAGAAGTGGTTCCTCATACTTGGCGACATAGCTTTGCCACTCACATGCTTTTGCAGGGCTGCGATCTGCGGACTTTGCAACGGTTGCTTGGCCATGCCTCCATCAAAACAACCGAAATCTATCTACATGTAATCGAAGCAATGTCGAGCAATCTCGTCAGCCCGCTCGACCGACTAGAACAGTTTGTGAACCAGGCAGTGCCGAGATAGGGAGTCAGTCCCATTTCGCGTTGCAGCTCGAGTTCCTAAATCGTGCGTTAGCCGTGAAGCGCGGCGCGCGAATCCTGCGGGAGAATAGCTGGTAGCGCCTTCCCCGGCGGGCTCTTACTACTCCAAGGGATTGAAGAAGAGCATCTCTGCAGCCAGCAGAAACGAAAGGATCACCAAACCCAAGAAACAATAACGTGGCCAGCGAAGCTGCGAGCGAGCCTCGCCAGACTGATTCTTCGACGCGCGATTATCAATTCCGACCGCCCAAAACGTGATGGCAGTCCCAAGAATGATCGCGACAATATTGGTCGCGAACAACAACAACGAGCCACCGAACAATGCGATATGCCCCATCGTCAAAGCGAGCCCGGAGGTTGCGATCGGAGGCACGAGCGCCGCAGCAATCGCGACGCCCGGTAGCGCCGACACGAGGTTGGGGCGCCCCATCGCATAGGCTCCGGCGACACCGCTTGCCAATGCAACAATCAGATCCAGAAAGTTTGGCCAGTCACGACCATACATCTCCGTGGTCGCTTGAAGCGTCGGAGCGGAGAAGTGAAGCATTAATCCGAGCGTCGCTCCGATCGCGAACGCAACGGTAAAGCCAAGTAGAACTGATTTTATCGCACTTCGAATTAGTTTTTCATTGCCTTGAACTAACGAAAATCCAATCGCGACCAACGGCGTCATCAGCGGCGCGACCAACATCGCGCCAATGACGACGGCTCCAGAATTTCGCGCAAGGCCAAGGGCAGCGATCAACGTTGACAACGAAATCAAAGCGGCAAAATCAAAATTGAACGCGGAGTTGGTTTGCAAGCGATCGACCAAAGAGATCCGTAGCTCTCGTTCGATTTGCGGAACTTTGGATCGAACCGCTGTTTGGAAACGACTCCAAAGCTGAGCTGAAACCGGAACGGCTTGGCGAATTCCAGCGACAGCAGTCGTGGTCTCGTCGAGTGCTTCGCCTTCACGAAGAAGAGCCGCCAACGTTTTGATCTTTCGAGTTCCCAGAAGCACCAGGTCGTACTCGTCCCAGTCTTGCAGCTTAACACCGGCGACCAAGTTGTCCGCCAATTGGATTGTCTTTTCCAATTCGATCTTTTTTTCGGTGACACGCCGGGCCAGTTTTTCCAGATGCTTTTCGGCAATCTGCTTGGCCACTTCATCATCATCAGGCCTTACGAACAGTAGCGTAATCGAGCCATCGACAGAAGCCGCAGCCAATTGGCAACCCCGCTTAATCGCCGAGATCGAATTCGGATCGTTCTCATTGTCGCTGGCAATCAAAATTCGACATTGATTTCGTGGCGGTCGGCCGCGGACAGCGATCGCTTCACAAGGAGCATTTAGATAAAGCTGCAAATTCCATTCACTGGCGGCTCGATCCGTCTTCGCCGAATTCGGAGCCGGCAACAGTAGCAGGCGAATGTTGAGGTCTTCTACTTCTTCGACAAACGTCTTAGCTGGGTCTGGTGAAATCAACTCACGGACTTCGATGGCCACCAAACTGTGATCCGAAGGAGCCATACCCGAGGCGATATCCTCCTTGAGGACTGCCTTCGATTTGTCTTGGGCGGCTAAAACGGCAAAGGCAACTTTTGCCAGCGGGTTAAGGTCTTCGCCTTCGCGATTGAGCGACTCCCAATCCTGCTTGCCTTTGGATCGCCGCGGAACAACGATCAGCAATTCCGCGTGATCGGCCGCTGCGAAGTCGACACCCCATTCAATCAGACATTCGGCATCTGACTCTTTTTCAATAAATACCGCGACAGTCATAGAATTCAATCAGCTTGAGATTCAAATCTTTGGAGAAACGATTGAGGCGAAATGGATCGGCAGCAATGCGAATCTGTCCAACGATTCGAATCGTGCATCACCGATTGTAACCCACTGTGAACGAAACGCCACGCAGGCCGAAATCATCCTGCGGTACCAATCCGGTTCCGCCATTGAGCCAAGTTTCAAACGAGTAGCCGAGCCGACCGAACAGGTAACGGTTTTCGCCAATCATTTTTTTGTACTGGACACCGGACATGAAGCCAATTTTCGTAATGAACTCGTCGGCTCCAATGGAGCTTAAATCTCCGGTCTCTGTGTTGGTGACAACTTGGTCTTGGCGTCCAAACAAGACGGCTCCGCTGACCGAAGTTATCAATTCCAGTTTCGTGTGTCCAACCGGTCGGAAGTATTGCATCGTGAAATGCGGGCCGTAAGCTCGCAAGTCGGAGAAGTTTCGCAGGCTTCCGACGACGCTGTTTCCAGCATCTCTCACTTCCGCATCAAGCGTATGTGAAATACTGACATACTCGAAACCAAATTTTCCGTTGATGCGGGAGATCGGAAGTTTGACTTCTTTGAAAAAGCTTGCACTGATCGTTTCGACGTCGATTGTGTGGTTGGCTTGCAACGTATCTCCCGCATTGCCAGCCGTCAGACGACTCCAACGGTTAGGCCCCAGCATCCAGACGTTGGTCGAACCAGCATTGGCTCCGTCGCTTGTGAATAGTGCGTCATTGGAGGTTTCGTCGTATTGCATGTAGTTCAGTTCGAAGCCCGGCCCAAATTTGGATTCGAAACCGACTTGGAATTGATGCGCGGCTTCGTAGTCAAAATCGAACGTTGTATTAATTCCAGTCACCGATTCGGAAATCGCAGTGTTGCCTTGGAAGTAAGGCTTGGAAAACAGAGCCGTTCCAGATCCGAAATAGCGCCCAGTGGCTAAAATTTCTCCCAGCGGTGGGTACTCTTTCTTCTTTTCTTCAAAATCGAATTTTTGATTTTGAGCAGGCGTTCCGTAATGTCTGACCGTTGGCACCGCGTCACGATGTCCAAATTCAGGCCGATAGGTCGGTAGCTCGGCGTAAGACATGTCGGTTTGACTGACCGACTGCAATGTTGAACTTGCCGGTTTATATCTCCAACGATTGCTTGACATCGGCTGGGCTGGCGAGCGGATGATTGAAAGCTGCTGGTCGCCATCTTGAGCAATGCCGTTCGAGCGAAAATCACCATCAGCAAGCAAAGGATATCGAGGAGCCTGATCTTTGTATCGGATTGTTGTGGGAACCGCAGGCGGCGGGGTTGTTGGTTCAGGCTCGGCCGAAGTCCCCGGGAAGGAAGCTGACTTGAACGGTGTCTGGAAGTATGAATCCGTTCCGTCGTTGGACCTACTAAAAATGGTTGACCCTGGTTCCGTGGTGCTTTCACTGAGGCCTTCGGTCGACTTGAGCAACAGAGATTCTGGCTCGCTCCAGTCGGAAGGGGACATCGCTCGATAGTCGTTATTGATCACGCCTGAAGATGAATCGAGTTCTTGCGGTGAAGTGGTCGAAAACTCCGAACCGCTGAATCCTTGATAGTCAGTCGACGGGTATTGGTTTTGCCGTGCCTCAAGGCTTGGGCAACAGACTGTCAGCAGAACGAGGGCGAATGAGATTCTGTAGATCATCTTGCGTTTCCTAATCCCAGTGGTGGGAAGCTGGTATTGTTTCAGCGAACGGGAGGATCGGTGAAACCGTTGATACAAGCAGAATCGGGATAATTGGTAGAGTTTGAGACAGAAATTGGAATGTCCGTTTCGACCGGAATTTCAGGAATTATCCGAATAACCCGCAGACTTTACCTGATGGGAGCATTGTGGAACCTATGTGTTAAGCCTTAACCATTAGGGAGAGTTTGCGCTTCGATCGTTCGAAGGTTTTACGACGATTGTTCGACGATTGCGCGTGGTGCACAATTGGGGATAGCACTCCGGGCCGGTCAACGCCGGGACAGAATGCGATGGCGAGAAGCTGTCGACTCGCTAGCGAACGACTTGGTATTCGAACATGGTTAGTGGATGACGATTTGAGACGCGCGCTGAAGAATGCGACCGAATGCGATATGGATTCCTTGATTCAACTTGGCCGGCGGTTTAAAGTTTTCCGAAACAGTGAGCCAAGACCGTGGAAACTTGACCAAGAAATTTTGCAACGACATGACTGACATGGCTAACAGAAAATCAGACGAAAGAACTGATGGCGAAGGAAAAGTGCTGGCAGGAAAAGCGACGCCACGTGGGGCCTATCCGCACGTCAAATGTGTTGGTGACTTCGTTTTCGTGAGCGGGACGAGTTCCCGCCGGCAAGACAATACGATTGCCGGAGCCGACTCGGTCGATGAGATGGGCACCAAACGCCTGGATATCGCAACTCAAACACGTGCTGTCATCGAGAATGTTCAAGACATTTTAAAGG
>CAZPTT010000250.1:0-5512 GCA_964589435.1 uncultured Pirellulaceae bacterium | reverse complement strand
GATGAGCCGTTTTGGCGCTAGCCACGGATTCGTCGGAAAAACCGGGGCTAGCGCCGGCTAGCGCCCAAACGGCTCGGTGAGGTGCGCTTCCTACGAGCCGCGTTGCTTAGGCGATCTACTTTGAAACATCGGTTACATGCATTGCCGCGCCTCCGACGAGCAAGAGAACTCTTTGCCGATCGTCAACAAATACACAGCTTGAAGTAATTTAGACATAGTAGTTCGCCTCTCCGAGGCGATAGGTTTACGGCAAACGGCTCGGAGAGCCGAGCTACTTTGAAACAGAGGTTATGTCCCTGGAAACAAGACGCGACTGGCAGGATGCGCCCCTCGCGGACTCGTCATACTGGTCACTTCGTCCGCTAACCGAAAATTGAGTCCGCAAAAGCACTGATGGGCAATTCGTAAGAAAATTTCGAGGTGAAATTGGATACAGTTTCGGATACACTGGGGAAGCAAATAAACTGCCTTGCCCTCTTATTCAAATCATTGGATTGTCGTTCGTCATGAATAAAGACGTTGAAACAAAACATGACACGAAACGTATTCCTGACCAAGATCCGATCGATCTTGAACCATTTGACTTTGGTAGCGAATCGCCGGATTCCGGTTACCATTCGGCAGCCACCGCTGACCTTGAGACTTACGACGAAGATTTTCCGCAGGATCAAAAACCAAGCCCATCACGTCGAACCTCTGGACTTTTCTGCTTCAATTGCAACCGTGACGAACGACATGTTTTAGCAGACCATCGTCGCTGGTTTTACTCATATCTGGTTGGCATGACGTTCGGCTTAATTAAGATCGTCGGCCCGTTCCGCTGCCAATGCTGCGGAGCCCGTCGTTTGATGAGTTCCGATAAAACCAATCTACGCTTTTGGTGGCGGAACCTTTCGAACGAGCGACGTTCCAAACCCAAGCGACGCTCCTCGCGATAAAAATCGGCTTCCGTCCGCACGGCGACGCCCCTCGCGTTGCTGACGATCTCCCGAATTGACTTCGAAATGTGATCTCCGTGGGAATCAGCCATCACCTCATGCTAGCGGGCGTGAAATTGTTCTTGTTCGCAATCGATAGCTGATCTAAATAAACAAGCTATCGCGGCGCAGTTTAGAGAACGATGGAGCAGTTGGTCGAGCAAGATGCTTGGCTTGGAGCAACGGTTTTGCAGGACGCACAAATGCCGAAACAAACAATGGACGTCGTGATCCCAGTCTTCGATGAGATTGAGATTGTGGATCAACTTCACAGCCGCGTTGCTGCGGCTTGCTTGGCAACCGATCTGGACTTTCGGATTATCTACGTCGACGACGGCAGTCACGACGGCACGCCTCAATGGCTGCAGGAGAATGCGGTTCAGTCTCCGCAGTGGCGGAATTCGAATCGCGGCAACGTAAAACTAATTCAGTTGTCACGAAACTTTGGTCAGCCCGCAGCGATCTTGGCTGGACTACGATCGTCCTCGAGCGAATGTGTCGTTTTAATGGACGGCGATTTGCAGGATCCTCCCGAACTGATATCTGAAATGATTGACGCTTGGCAGAGCGGAAGTGAAGTTGTAATCGCTCAGCGAACAGGTCGACAAGAATCATTTTTGCGAGGCATTTGCTTCAAGACATTCCACCGGGTATTTCGCTATCTCTCGGATTCAAATATTCCACCCAACACCGGTACGTTTTGCCTGATGGACCGCAAGGCTGCCCAGTCCATTTGCGATCTCCCTGAGTCGCACCGTTTCTTTCCTGGCCTTCGGGCGTGGGTTGGATTCAAGCAGACAATGGTAAATTACAAGCGACCTGAGCGGGCTGGCGGTGAACCGAAACAAACCTTCAGCCGCTTGTTTCGCTACGCCATGGATGCCATTTTCGGGTATTCACTGAAACCGCTGCGACTGCTTACCGGCACTGGAATCGCCATCTGCATCGCCGCGTTCACGTTAGCAAGCTGGTTTATATTTAAGCGCATCGTTGGTTGGGAATCGGCTTCGATCGGATTCACCACGCTAACCTGCGCAGTATTTTGCCTAGGAGGATTCCAACTCATTGGGATGGGTATCCTTGGCGAGTACATTGGCCGGATCTATGACGAGTCAAAAGGCCGTCCGCCATTCTTAATATCCAGCGATCTCGATTCTGCAGACATTGCCAACCGCTCGCAGGTCAACGACAAGCGTTTTGGAGTGGTATCGAATAGCGATGCGGGACCAAACGAGGTTGCGACTCAACGCGACCAATCCGGTTTACGCAAGGCTGGATAAACGAAACGTTGACCTTAGCCGCTCAACTGGCCTGCGCGCAAAACAAAAAACGAGCTTCCGTTTATTTCATGACTGACTCGCTGAGACAACCTTTTGGGACGTTACACCGACTGCCGCTACATTTCCATACTCTTAGTCGCTTGCGTCCTAATTGGATTCTACTGCTGCGAATTGAACCGGCGGCTATATCAACATCGCTCGCCTTTTTTTGATTCGCTCAGCTACAACGAACAGTTATTTCGAGTGATGACGATCTCGACGGAACAAGGCCTGAGCAATTCACTTGAGGAAGCATGTTTCTCGAGCACGACTGTTTGCCTTCCATTTGTTGTTGCCGCAGTGATCGCACCGCTTGTTTCTCCTTCTCGGATGGTCGGTGTCTGGATTCAAGTCGGCTATCTGGGGCTGTTCCTGTTCAGCCTCTACTACTATCTGTCGCGTGTGAGAGAGCTTTCGCGGTACGTTTCAACCTTGGTTTGCTTGGCCTTTTGTTGTCTTAGCTGCATCTACTATGAGAACGGAGGCATCTCCGATTTTCGCATGGACTTCGGTTTATGCATGACGTTTGGCATGACAGCCGTTTGGTATCTCATTTCAATTTCGCAGCCGCTCAAACGGCATTTCTGCCTACTTGGACTCGCGGCGGGTCTCTGTTGCTTGGCGCGCGCGACGGCACCTGTCTACCTGCTTACCAGCTTTGCCCCTTTATTGACTTATGACTGGATCATGAGCAAGGAAAAACGTCAGCTCATCCGCGGCATCGGCATCGCTCTCTTATTTTCGGCCGCCGGTTCAGGCTGGTTCTTCGTTCTCAATTTCGAATACCTACACTACTACTATGCCGTTTGGAACACCGATGCCAATGCAAAAATTCCATTCTCAGAAGCTTGGAATCACGTCAAACTTGCTCGGCGATGCTTTGGAGAACCGCTGACGCTGCTGTTGGTTTTGTGGGCGTCCGTGCTATTCGCCAATCGAAAGTCGTCTGGAGAACCCAAAAACTTGGCATCTGCAAATATAGATCAACGTGGTTCGCTCACCAGCCTGTTTGCCCGTTGCCGCGTGTCCGGAATTGATTTTCGTATCGCCTGGATTGGAGCCGCGCCACTTGTTTTGCTGGTCGCACGACAAGCCGGCTTGAATCCATTCGTGGCCATGCCAGCCGTCATTGGGCTATCACTCTTTCTGCTGATTCCCATTGCGAAAACGTATGACAGAAACGACAACCCGAAACTGGCCCGCCTGTTCGCGATCTGCTTGATCGTTTGCCTCGCGATTGCCGGGGCAAGAGGCTGGCGTCGTCATCAAGAGCGAGCATTCAACTCGATGGCAGCCTATCAGGAGATCGTTGAGACCATGCTCCAAGACAGCCAGTCGCGTGGCATCCGCGAGGTTCAATTCGCTGTGATGCAATCATCGGAACTCAATTCTGACAGCCTCTATTCGACGTTGCTTTTCGATCGCCCCGACGCCCAGCCGAGGCTCAACCATGTGCTGATTGGAGACAGTCACCTACTAAGAATCAAAGTGTTTTCGAAATCTGCATTGGCTGATTGGGACGAAGTACCGGGAGCCTCAGACGATGAGAAAATAGCCGACCTGATTTTCGTCGCCAACCAGCAAGCGAATTAGCTGATTGTCCCTGACGCAGCGACCGCCAAATATTTACAAAAAAACATTGGGCACAATGTCATCAATCGTTTTATCAAACCGTTGCGTCAACGTCTTCAATCGGAGGTTTGGAAAAAGGTTTCATCACCAATCCAGGTCAGTGAACATGAAACCGTTGAGATCTATCGCCGGCAATAAGACAAATACCGCACAAACCTGCCGAACCCACCACCGATTCAGTTTGGCGGAATGGCAGACAACCGCTAATCGCCGCGCCGAAACTGCCAGATAAAGACCGTCCCAACGACACCTGCGATGGCGATCAAGACCATCAACCACAACGGCCCGCCGCTGGTCCAGTAAATCAGCGAGATACTGAACGCAATGCTGCACCACATCAACACGATTGAAGAAATTCGCGTTTTCGTCGGCATCACACTCGACCCATCGAGATAGTGCAGATAGCGAGCGAAGAAGTGATTCCGAACCAACCTTTGCTCAAGAGCAGGAAAACTCTTGGTAAGCAAATACGAACCCAACAACAACGGTCCCACGGTCGGTATACCTGGCAAGAACGCCCCCACTGCGGCGAGCCCAACGAAAAAGACTCCGCTGACTACCATCAGGTACCGCTTGAAAACGCTTGATTCCACCGGGTGGCCTTACTGAATTTACTAAACTGGCTGAGGGCCTTGCCGAGCACAATTTTTGAGAGAAACGGATCAATCAAATCACCAACGAGCGAGCTACGCATCGCAGCCATGCCGCTTCATCGCTTCCTCGATGGTAACCAACTGATCCTGCAGTTGCTTCAAACCGGCTCGTTCCCGTTCAACGATTGCTGGCGGCGCACTGCTAACGAATTTGTCATTCGATAGCTTCGCCTCTTTACCTTTGATTCCACCCAAAACTTTGGAATGCTCTTTACCTAAACGCTTGCATTCGGCAGCAACGTCGATCAGGCCTTCGAGATTAACAAAGATTTCCATGTCGCCACGTGCAAGGGTCGCATTGGTGGCAGGCGGTTCGATCTTTTCTCCCATCTCGGTCAGTTCAGCCATCGCCATGCTGGAGAAGTAACTTGCCATCGGACGCAGGGCATCCGCGACAGAATCCGAGCATTGAATAGAGAACTCAACTTGCTTCTTCGGCGCTAAATTCTGACGTGACCGAATCTCCCGCAACGCACCGAGCGTTTTCTGATAGATCGAAAACTGCTCCTCAATTTCCGGGTTCTTCCAACTTGCTTCAAGAGCCGGCCAATCGGCGGCGATCAAACAGTCACTGGCCGATGCGACGTCCTTCAAGCCACGTTCCGGAGCGAGCTTCGCTAAATTCTGCCAAATTTCTTCGGTAATGAACGGCATGACAGGATGCAACAAACGAAGCAGCACATCCAACGTGTAGGTCAGCATCCGCTGAGCGTGAGGCCGCAAAGCTTCATCCGCAAATCTGTCCTTTAGCATTTCAACGTAAAAACTACAGAAGTGATCCCAAGCGAAGTCGTAAAGCTCCCGCGTCGCCTCTGCGTAGTGAAAGCCCTCAAATTTTGCCGTGACACTCTCGGTTACAGTTGCCAGACGGCTGAGAATCCAGCGGTCTTCAATCGTTAATTCAGCTTCAACGATCGGCGCTGCTGTATAT
>CAZPTT010000249.1:0-5641 GCA_964589435.1 uncultured Pirellulaceae bacterium | reverse complement strand
CGTTGAAGGCGAGGCGTTGGCGACTTTGGTTGTCAACAAAATGCGTGGCATCCTTCAAGTCTGTGCCGTCAAAGCTCCTGGCTATGGCGATCGCCGCAAAGCCATCATGGGTGACCTTGGTGCGTTGACCGGTGGCCAAGTGATCTTCAAGGATCTTGGCATCGATCTCGAAGGCGTCCAGTTGAAAGATCTTGGCCGCGTTAAGAAAGTCCGCATCACCTCAGAAGAAACTGTCTTTATCGGCGGTCGCGGAAAGAATGATGCGATTGATGATCGCGTTGCCCAAATCCGTCGTGAAATCGAATCAACCGATAGCGATTACGATCGTGAAAAACTTCAGGAGCGTTTGGCAAAACTTGCCGGTGGCGTTGCCCAGATCAATGTGGGTGCGATCACTGAAACGGAAATGAAAGAACGCAAAGACCTCTTGGAAGATGCCAAGAGCGCGACTGCTGCAGCACTCGCCGAAGGTATCGTTGCCGGTGGCGGAATCGCTTTGTTGCGAGCTGAGAAAGTCCTCAAGAAGATCAAGGATCTTCTCGGCGACGAAGAAGCTGGCGTGAAAATCATCCAGAAGATTCTGGAATACCCTCTTCGCTACATTGCGGAGAATGCAGGTCACGATGGCGGCGTTGTCGTCAATCGCGTACGCGGCATGAAGGGTAAAAACGATGGCTTCAACGCTGACAAAGGTGACTACGGTGACCTAGTCGAAGCAGGTGTCATTGATCCAGCCAAGGTTGTCAAAACAGCGTTGCAGAACGCGGCCAGCGTCGCGGCATTGTTGCTGACCACCGAATCACTCATCGCTGACATCCCAGTCGAAGAAGAGCCAGGTGGTGGCGATCACCATCATGATCACGGCATGGGCGGTGACATGGGCATGGGCGGCATGGGAGGCATGCCAGGAATGGGCGGCATGCCGGGCATGGGTGGCATGGGCGGAATGCCTGGCATGATGTAAGCCAATCCGTAAGTCATTTAGCTTGCGATTGCTTTCCAGCTTTCTTTCAAAACAAACTTAAAAACAAAAATAGAACACAAGGAATATTCAGATGGCAAAAATCAAAATTCGTCCCCTCGATGACAGAGTCGTAGTTGAGCCAATGCAGGCTGAAGAAACCACTGCCGGTGGAATCGTGCTACCCGATGCAGCTCAAGAGAAGCCGCAACGTGGAACGATCATCGCGGTTGGCCCTGGCAAGCTGCTCGACAGTGGTGAGCGCGGCGAACTTTCAGTTGTCGTTGGTGACGAAGTCATTTTTGGTAAGTACGGCGGCACGGAAATCGAAGTCGATGGTGCCGACGTCAAGATTCTTCGTGAGTCGGACATCCTGGCGAAAGTCATGTAAGACAGGCCTTGCCTGTCTGTCAATTTGGTGCTGGCCGGAGCGGTTAAGTCCTCTCTGGCCAACCACATTTTTTCAAACATTAAATCAACAGGAAATATAACGTGGCTAAACAATTACTTTTCGAAGATCATGCTCGCAATCGCATGCTTCGCGGAATCGATAAGCTTGCCAACGCAGTTGCCGTCACAATGGGCCCAACTGGCCGCAACGTGATCATCAACAAGTCGTTTGGCGGTCCAACGGTTACTAAAGACGGTGTTACCGTTGCCAAGGAAATCGAATTGGAAGACCGATTCGAAAACATGGGTGCAAAACTGGTCGTCGAAGTCGCTCAGAAGACTTCTGACCTGGCTGGTGATGGAACGACAACGGCGACTGTTCTCGCACGGGCCATCTTCAAAGAAGGCTTGCGAAACATTGTTGCTGGATCCAATCCAACAGCTGTTCGACGGGGAATCGACAAAGCAGTCGCGGCTGCAGTCGAAAAGCTCGTCAGCATGTCGAAAAAGGTTTCCAAGAAAGAAGAAGTCGCCAATGTGGGAGCCATCTCGGCCAACAACGATATGGTGATTGGCGAGTTGCTTGCTGAAGCACTGCATCGCGTTGGACAAGACGGCGTGATCACGGTTGAAGAAGGCAAGACTGCCGATACAACGGTTGAGTACGTTGACGGTATGCAGTTCGACAAGGGCTACATCTCACCGTACTTCATCACTAACCCAACGGACATGAATTGCGAATTCGAGAACGCCAAGATTTTGATCTTCGAAAAGAAGATCAGCAACATCCGCGACTTGGTTCCAATCTTGGAAAAGGCCGGAGCCACTGGCGCTCCTCTGATGATCATCGCAGAAGACGTTGACGCTGAAGCGTTGACATTGTTGGTTGTCAATAAATTGCGTGGAACGCTCAATGTTTGTGCGGTCAAAGCTCCTGGCTTTGGCGATCGTCGCAAAGCCATGTTGGGTGACATTGCCACTTTGACTGGCGGAACCTTGATTAGCGAAGACCTTGGAATTCAGCTTGAGAAAATCGAGCTAGAGCACTTGGGAACTGCCAAGAAAATCACGGTCGACAAAGGCAGCACAACGATTGTTGAAGGTGCTGGTTCACGAAAAGATGTCGAAGCTCGGATTGATCAGCTTCGCCGTCAGATCGAGCAGACCGACAGCGATTACGATCAAGAGAAGCTTCAAGAGCGTTTGGCGAAACTTACCGGCGGCGTCGCCGTTGTCAGCGTTGGTGCTGAAACCGAAGCCGATATGAAGCAGAAAAAAGCTCGCGTCGAAGATGCGTTGCACGCGACTCGTGCTGCCATCGAAGAAGGCATTCTGCCTGGTGGTGGCGTGGCTCTGTTGCGTTGCAAAGAAGCTGTCGAAGGCATGCGAAAAAGCGCCAAAGGCGACGAGCGAGTTGGTGTCGATATCGTGGTTGCTGCTTTGGATGCTCCGATTCGTCAGATTGCCGACAACGGCGGAATTGATGGCTCGGTTGTCGCTGATATCGTTAGTCAAAAAGGCGTGAACATTGGCTACAACGCTTTCACTGGTGAATACGGCGATATGTTGAAAGCTGGTGTAATCGACCCAGTCAAAGTCGTTCGAACTGCTTTGGCCAATGCGGCAAGCATCGCTGGTTTGCTTTTGACAACTGACGCCATGGTTTCAAACTTCGAAGACGAAGACAAGAAGCGTCGCGTTGAAGGCGTTGTTTCCTAGTCCGTTTTGAGGCAGGAAGTTGGAAGCTTGATTTGTTTCCAGCTCTTGCTTTTTGCTTTCGCTCGAAGCCGTGGTCGAGGTCACGCTTTGGGTTGAGAGCGAAGAATTTATAGAATTGAGAATTGATTCTCGATGATCAAACGCGAATCGGGTCACTCAGAAACTGGGTGATCCGTTTTTGCAAATTACGGATCGCATCACCAATGGAAAACTGATCGGATGTCACAAAGAGATTACTACGAAGTGCTCGGCGTTGAACGCGATTCATCGGATCGCGACATCGCCAAAGCCTACCGCAAACTCGCCGTGAAATTCCATCCGGACAGCAATCCTGGTGACGAAGAGGCCAGCGCGAAATTCAAAGAGGCCGCAGAAGCCTACGAGATTCTGAGCGACGAAAACAAACGATCTCGCTACGATCGCTTCGGCCATTCTGGCGTTGATGGCAACGCCTCCCAGTTTGGTTCTGCCGAAGATATTTTTGCCGCATTTGGTGAAATGTTCGGCGGTGGTGGCGGTGGCGGTGGAATGTTTGGCGACATGTTTGGTCGCGGCGGAGGCAACCGCGTTCGCAAAGGTGCCGATGTCCGTGCCGACGTAACGCTAACGCTGGAAGAGTCAGCCAAAGGTGTGCCGAAGACGCTCAAATTTGATCGACATCACCAGTGCGATACTTGTGAGGGAAGCGGCAGTAAGCCTGGTAGCGAAGTGGCTCATTGCCAGCAGTGCGGAGGCCGTGGGCAAGTGCTTCAGTCGGCCGGGATTTTGCGTGTCCAAACGACTTGTCCTGTTTGCCGGGGCCAAGGCAAGATCATCGTCGAGCCATGCCACGACTGCCGTGGTGCAGGGCAGATCAAGAAACGTGCTGAATTAGAAGTCGCCATTCCTGCTGGTGTGGACGATGGCATGCGAGTTCGACTGGCCGGCGAAGGTGAACCCAGTCCCAACGGCGGCCCCAACGGAGACTGTTACGTTTTCATTTCCGTGCGGCGTCACAAGCTTTTTCATCGTGACGGCCAAAATCTGATTTTGGAAATGCCGATCACTTATACACAAGCGGCGTTAGGCGCGGAAATCGAAGTCCCGACTCTTGACGGCCCGGACAAACTGTCGATCTCCCGAGGAACCCAATCTGGCGAGGTCTTCAAACTGGCGGGACGAGGCATGCCCAATCCTCAGGGCGGCCGACAGGGTGACTTGCTGGTGCAAACATTTATTGAAACCCCGAAGAAGATGTCGTCCGAACAAGAGGAGTTGCTACGTCAGTTGGCGGTACTGGAACACGCTGATGTTTTACCGGAACGGAAGAACTTCTTGAAACGTCTGACAGAATATTTTGCCACTGCTGAGTAGTCGTCCTCGCTAATTTTAATCGCCGTAAATATTGCGGCGGCTTATTTTCAACTTGCAATAGAATTATGAATACGGAATCCAATAACACGCCCGAAGACGAAGTCTTTTCCGAAACACCTGATCTTCAGCTGAACCCCGATGCGTCCGCTCCTGAGCCCGCTAAGGGAAGTTTGGATTTTTCGGCCGCCGCTGAGGCCGCCGAGACAGGTGGCGAAGTCACGATTGAAAGTTTGCAGGCGCAGTTGGCCGATGCGGAGAAGCGCGTGCTGATGGCTCACGCCGATCTCGATAATTTCCGTCGCCGGACTCGGCGTGACACTCAGGATCAGCTTCGCTATGCATCGATCGGGTTGATTGGCGAAGTGCTTGAATCCATCGACAATTTGCAACGGGCAGTCGATACCTATGAAGCCGACCCCAACAACGTGGATGGATTGGTCGAAGGCGTAAAAATTGTCTCGACTCAGATTGCGACAACGCTAGAGAATCACGGATGCAAGAAGATTGAGGCCGTCGGACAACCGTTTGACCCGTCGCTTCATCAAGCCGTTCAAATGCAAGCCAGTGAAGAGTTTGAGTCCAATGTTGTCATGAAGGATTTGCGACCAGGTTTTCAGTTGCATGACCGGGTTGTCCGCCCCTCTCAAGTCTTCGTTTCGACAGGCGCTGAACAGAAATAATGAATCGGTTTTCTTACCTCGGCTTTCTATAATCGGTTTTCTCGTCAATTCACTCATTTGTTCACTGACTCGATAATATGCCAACTTACGATTACGAATGTGACGCTTGTGAACATGCTTGGGAGCTGTTTCAAAAGATCACCGACGATCCGGTGAAAAAGTGCCCGGAGTGTGGCAAGAAGAAAGCTCGCCGTTTGTTCGGAACCGGTGCAGCGATCATGTTTAAGGGATCGGGATTCTACGAAACCGACTATCGAAGCGAGTCCTACAAGAAATCTGCGGACAAGGATAAGAAAGCCGCTGAAGGATCGAGTGACTCAAAAGGTGATTCAACGAAAACGGATTCCAACAAGTCAGACTCCAAAGCGGACTCGACTAAGAAGTCAGAATCCAAGCCCAAATCAGACGGCGGCTCGAAGAAGAAGAAAGACTAACCACGATCAGTGTTGGCGAAAGTCAAAAGTAAGCCTTTCAAAAAGTAGTATGTCCCGAATGGCATTAACAAGTTGTAAGTGATTGTGGCGCAAGGCTGAAGCAC
>CAZPTT010000248.1:0-5843 GCA_964589435.1 uncultured Pirellulaceae bacterium | reverse complement strand
CTGGTTTCCAAAACCAGCGGTTGCGGGTTCAAGTCCCTCCGCCCCTGCCATTTGAGTCGAGTTGAGATTGATGGAGTAGTTTCAGGTCGTTGTTGGCAAGCGTTTAATTTGGTTGTTGTGAGGTTTTTATGAGTTCAATGGCGAAGCAAAAGCAGGACGCATCCCGAGGTGGGTTTTGGTCTGAGCTTTTTCAGTTTGGTCTCTATAAACCCAATCAAGGTCGTGTTGTTCGTCAGGTGACGTTCATTTCGATTGCGTTGTTGTGTTTTCTGGCGGCTTGGGAAGTTCAGCGTGCAGGTTGGTTGTCCAGTTTGGGTGGTGCGAGTTATCTCGCGATGATCGCTCTCGGCTGTGTTGGTATTTGGTTCGGCTACCGGGTTGTTAATTATTCCGCGTTTGCAGACTTTTTGATCGCTGTTGAGGCAGAGATGAATAAAGTTTCGTGGCCGACGCGAAAAGAGTTGTGGAATGCTTCTGTTGTTGTGATGTTTGTGATTTTCGCAATGGCGGCGTTTCTGTTTTTGTTTGATGCGATTTGGACAGCGATTTTTGAAGCGATCGGGATTCGGTATTCCGACGGTGAGTCGATGTTTGTTTGGATCTTGAAACTTTTGGGGTTGCGCTAGGTTGCTCGAAAGGCTCGGCGGGGAAATTAATGTCAGACGAAAACGCAATTTCGAACGAAGAAGCTGTTGAGAGCGACGGAGCTCCCGAGGCTGTTTCTGGTGAGTCGGTTGGCTCTGCGGATGCAGTTGTAGGCGATTCGGAGGTTGTGGAATCTGATGCGGCTGTTGTGGAGGAAGTGGTTGAGGAAGATGTGAATGAGCTCGGTTTTCGGGCGGATGAAATTATCGACGAAGAGGATGTTGAGGAAGAGGACGAAGACGAAGATGCCTCGCCGATTGAGGAGTTTGTTGACGAGGCAAGTGTTCTGGTTGATGAAGGCGACGTGGAGATGCGTTGGTATATTCTCAAGGTTCAGGTGAACCGGGAGAATTCGATCTGTGACACGCTGAAAAGACGAGTCAAGGTTGCTGGGCTGGATAAGTTCTTCGGTGAAGTTTTGGTTCCGACGGAAGATGTTCGGGAGTTCAATAAGGCAGGTAAGCAGCGAATTACGAAGCGGAAGCTCTATCCGGGTTACATTGTCGTGAATATGGCGATCAATGATGATTCCTGGTTTTTGGTGCGGGAGACTTCGGGGATTGGTGATTTTACCGGTGCGGCGGGAAAGCCCGCGCCGCTGTCGCCTGAAGAGATCGCTCGCATTATTGCGACGACTCATCCTGAGCAAGAAGAAGATGGCGAAGAGTCCATTAAGACAGCGATTCCGTTCAAGTTGGATGAGCGAGTGCGGGTTAAGGAAGGCTATTTTCAGAATTACGAGGGTGAAGTTTCAAATGTTGATGAGCGTAATGGTCGCATCACGGTCATGATCAACATTTTTGGCCGCCCAAATCCGGTCGAGCTCGACCACTGGCATGTAGAAAAGGTTTAGCGTCAATTGTTGGCCCGTTCACTGGGTGTTCGGTGGGGCTGGTCTTGAGTCGAGGCAGTTGGTTGGCGTTTTAAAGTTCGGAAAAGAAAACAATGGCAAAGCAAGTTACAGGTCAAGCGAAATTTCAGGTGCCAGGTGGGCAGGCAACTCCTGCTCCTCCGGTTGGTACCTCGTTGGGTAAGTTTGGAATCAACCTCGGTCAGTTCGTGCAGCAGTTTAATGATCGAACTAAGGAGTTTAATGGGACTCCGATTCCAGTGATCGTAACGGTCTATAACGATCGTTCGTTCGATTTTGTCACCAAAAGCCCTCCGGCTGCGGCGATGTTGAAATTGTCGGCTGGTATTGCTAAGGGTTCCGGCGTTCCTAATCGTGACAAGGTTGCGAAGGTGACGCGAAAGCAAATCGAAGAGATTTGCGAGAAGAAAATGGCAGACTTGAATGCCAGAGATCTTGAGCATGCTTGTCGGATGATTGAAGGAACGGCCCGCAGCATGGGAATTGAAGTCGAAGGTTAGTCACATTTGCTGTTGATGCGTTTTGAAGCCGTCAGTGGTTAAGTAGTACAAAGAGAAATTATGAAGCGTTCCAAAAGATACAACGAGTTGGCTGCGAAGGTTCCTGAGAATCCCGTAGATATTGATAGTGCGATCAACGTCCTCAAGGGTTTTGAGGGAACGAAGTTCGATCAGACCATTGAAATTCACATGCACTTGGGGATTGACCCAAAGCAAGCCGATCAGTTGGTGCGTGGTTCTTTGGTGTTGCCGCACGGTATCGGTAAAACACAGCGAGTCGTTGTGTTCGCCAAAGACGCGATGGCAGAGGCTGCTACGGCCGCTGGTGCTGATGAAGTCGGCCAAGAAGAATTGGCCAAAAAGATCAGTGACGGCTGGCTTGAGTTTGATGTCTGCATTGCGTCCCCGGACATGATGGGTGTCGTCGGGCCTCTTGGTCGTGTGCTTGGGCCTCGCGGTTTGATGCCTTCGCCACGTGCTGGAACTGTGACTCCAGATGTTGCCACGGCAGTTTCTGAGTACAAGGCCGGTAAGGTTGAGTTTCGAAATGATAAAGATGGCAATGTGCACGCGGTGCTCGGAAAATTGAGCTTCACGCCTGAGAAGATTAAAGACAATACAACAGCGTTTCTGCAGTACATTGATTCGCTAAAGCCAAATTCCCTCAAGGGGAATTACATTCACAATATTTCGTTGACCGCAACGATGAGTCCTGGAGTTATGTTGGCGTCGTAGTCATTTTGTTTGACGCGAATTTTCAGTTCGCGGCGCTCTGTTGAAGTGTTGTCGGTCATTGATTGTTGTTCGTCGGGTGGCATTCATAGTTGTCGGTTGGCGACGAATTTAGAACATTGAAATAAGTAGATGAATCATGAGTAAAGTCGTAAAAGATTTGTTGGCGAAAGACCTTTCCAGTCGCTTGGGTGATATTGATGATTGCCTAGTTGTGAACGTGATTGGAATGGATGCCAATTCGACTTCGAATCTGCGTAAGCGGCTTCGCGCGAAAGACATTCGCTTGATGGTGGTCAAGAACAGCTTGGCTCGTCGGGCGACCGCTGGGGCGTCTCTGGAAAATGCCTTCACTGGCGTGACTGGAACGTCGGCTGTGCTTTGGGGGGCGTCAGATTTCGTGTCGCTTGTCAAAGAAGCAACCGAATTGGACAAGGATACTGAAGAGTTCGAAAAGTTCGAAGCTCGCGGTGGAGTCATGGATGGGGAGCAGTTGACTCCCGAGCGTGTTAAGGAAATCAGTAAGTGGCCAAGCCGTGAAGAGCAGTTAAGTATGTTGGCTGGCCAAATGCTTGGCCCTGGTTCTCAATTGTCGGCTCAGTTGATTGGTCCTGGTGGCAAGTTGGCCAGTCAGGTCGAACAAGCTGGCGAAGAAAAAGAATAAACGACCGAGGCTGGGTATTGGCAGATGCCCGGTATTCGTCAATCGGTTGGATTCCAATTCGCGGAGTCGGAAATTCGAATCGAAATTGATCTGCTGAAGTTCAAGTCAAGTGAAATTAATTTTTGAGAAACGTACCAGTTCCGCAACTCGGTACCGTTCATAGTTAGAAAGGGTGACTCCAATGTCCGAAGAAACAGCAACCGTAGAATACTCCGATGCAGCAAAGAAGCTTGGCGATCAGATCGCAGGATTGACGCTGAAGGAAGCTAAAGAAGTCAGTGATTACCTAGAGAATGAGCACGGCATCAAGGCTGCTGCTGGTGGCGCTGTCATGGTAGCTGGTGGTGGCGGCGGTGGTGGCGAAGAAGCCGCTGAAGCTCAAACTGAGTTCGATGTGATCTTGACCGGATTCGGCGACAAGAAGCTTGATGTTGTGAAAGTCGTCAAGACAATCACAGGTGCTTCTTTGATGGACGCCAAGAAAATGGTTGAAGGTTGCCCGGCAACATTGAAAGAAGCCGCATCCAAAGAAGATGCTGACAAGGTCAAGGCAGATGTTGAAGCTGCTGGTGGAAGCGTTGAACTCAAGTAGTTCAGCGTTGCGGCGGATGGCAGATTGATTGCCTGAAGCTTGCAATTGCCAGATTCAAGATCCGTAAGGATTTGTAAATCAAGGTGCGTCGCGGTTCTGAATGACTCCGCGGCGCTTTCCTGCCTTTGTCATTCTTGTGTTGTTCGTTTCAAGCTGTTTGGGTGGCTCCCGCCAGTCAGCAGCGAAAACAGGGAACTGTATGCTCGCGAATGCACTCTTGGAAAATCTTTTAAGATCCAGGGTTTGTGTGTGGTCGTTTTGCGCGCCGACAGTTCTGTCGTTGTCAGATCCCTGCAACGATGATGTTCCTGCAGGTAAATCCTGCCCTATCTGATACCGGAGATTTTGCGCTTATGGCAACCCCAATTGAGCGAAGATTGGCACCCAAAGACGTTCGGCGGTTCGGCAGTGGTCGCGATTATCAAGCGCCGCCGGATTTGACGAAAATTCAAACGCACAGTTACAAAGCCTTCTTGCAAACCGATGTTGCCTTGGAGAAGCGAAAGCTACAGGGAATCGAAGGCGTACTGCAAGAGATCTTTCCGATCGAAAGCTACGACAAAAAGTTGGCGCTCAGCTACGTCCGCTATGAATTGGGCAAGCCGCGTTACACGCCAGAAGAATGTCGTCAGTTGCGCCTGACATACGGCCAGCCTTTTCGCGTTTGGTTGCGTCTTGAGAAAGAGCAGCCGGTCGAAGAAGAGGTGTTTCTTGGTGACATTCCGATTATGCTTGGCGGTGGTGAATTTATCATCAATGGTGCCGAGCGTGTCGTCGTTAGCCAATTGCACCGAAGCCCCGGTATCGACTTTGTGATGGAGTCGGATACGACTTCTGATCGAAAGTTGCCAAGCTGCCGCGTGATTCCTGAGCGTGGAAGTTGGATCGAGATCAATGCAACCAAAAAAGATGCATTGACCGTCCGGATTGATCAAAGCGGTAAGTTTTCCGCGCTGACACTGCTGCGTGCGATGGATCCAAAGTACGGCGAAGACTCCGCTTTGTTGAAGGCGTTTTACGATACCGCAAAAGTGAAAGTCGTTGACGGTCGAAGTGCCGGCAAACTAGAAGGCAAAATTGCCGTCGATGATATTATCTATCCAGCAGGTAGTGATCGTGCCGGCGAAATCATCGTTGAAGTTGGCCACAAGATCGGCAAAGAAGCCGCCGAGCTAATCTGCACGGCTGGCGTCAAGGTTTGCGAAATCATGGCGGCCCCACGCTCGAACCTGATTTTCAATTCTTTAATTGATGACAATACTTCCAGTCACGAAGAAGCCTTGTTGCGGATCTATCAACGGCTTCGACCTGGAAATCCTCCAGCGCTCGAAAAAGCTCGCACACTGTTCCGCGAAAAATTCTTTGACGACAACCGTTATCGTCTTGGGCGCGTCGGCCGTTTCCGGATCAATCGGAAATTGGATTTAGGCGTTTCCGAAAAGGAAATGACGCTTCGTCCCGATGATATTTTGGCCTCGATCAAGTACATCCTGGAGCTGTCAGTTCCCGGTGGCGCGGCTCACATCGACGATATCGATCACCTCGGAAACCGACGTTTGCGAACGATCGATGAACTAGCTTGCGACGAGATGCGAAAAGGTTTCTTGAAGCTTCGCCGTACCGTTCAAGAACGGATGAGCATGAAGGAAGTCGACGACATGACTCCTCGAAGCCTTGTCAATCCGAAGAGTATCTCGGCGGCGATCGAGTACTTCTTCGGTCGCGGTGAACTTTCGCAAGTCGTGGATCAAACCAATCCATTGTCACAGTTTACTCACGAGCGCCGTTTGTCTGCTTTGGGCCCTGGTGGTCTGAACCGAAAACGTGCGGGCTTTGAAG
>CAZPTT010000247.1:0-6045 GCA_964589435.1 uncultured Pirellulaceae bacterium | reverse complement strand
ACTGCTTCGTGCGAATGACGTTGCTATCAACTTCCAGCGACAATTGGGTTTCCTTAACAGTTGGAGCATCGTTTCGTCATTCGACAACAAAGACGAATCCGGATTCGATGTGGTTTTGGGCCCAGAAAAGGACGTGGCTAAAATTGATACCAACGCAACGTATGACGACGCTCTTGAAGCTGCCCAGTGGGAGTCTCGTTCGACCACAGAACCCACTGGGGTCATGGACTTGAACGAAATGATCGGCAAGGTCAAAGGCGCTACAGCCTACGCGTACACAACGTTCAATGCATCAGAAGCCCGTGCGGCCCAGTTTCGAATCGGAACCCCTAACGCGACCAAAGTTTGGCTCAACGGAAAGCTTGTGATGGCCAACGAGATCTATCACAACAGCAACTCGATCGACAAGTTCATCGGCGAAGGAGAATTGAAAGAGGGTGAGAATCAAATTCTGATCAAGGTTTGCCAGAACGAGCAGAAAGAACCTTGGGCTCAAGACTGGCAGTTTCAAGTGCGGATTTGTGATGAGTCGGGGCTGGCGATTCAACCCGCTCCTGCTGTTCAATCTAGCAACTGACGAAACTGATTTTCAAACCTGCCGTCTTTTCGCGATAAGTTTTAACGCCGTTCAAAATTCAATTTAGAGATATTCATGTACTCAAAAATCAATAACTTGCTCATGATGCTGCTGGCGATTTGCCTGGTTGCACCTGCAAATTCTGCGACCGCCGATGACTGGACTCAATTTCGGGGTGCCGGCGGCATCAGTGTTAGTGACTCATCGTTGCCGACAAAGTTTGATGACGAAACCAACGTGGCTTGGAAAGTTCCGATGCCATCCAAGGGGGCGTCAGGGCCAATCGTGATCGGGAACAAAGTCATCGTGACTTGTTCCGGTGGAGAGAAGCAGGATCAGCTTTCGACCGTTTGTATCGACGCGCAATCCGGTAAGCAGCTTTGGGAACAGAAATTCTGGGCGACTGGTCGGTGTTTCGTGCATCCGCTTTCGGCCAATGCGGCTCCCACACCAGCGACTGACGGCGAATACATTTACGCGTTCTACTCGTCTAACGATTTGGCGTGCTTGGATTTAGACGGAAATTTGATTTGGTACCGAGGTTTGGCGGTCGACTATCCAAAGGCTGGAAACGATGTGGGCATGTCGTCATCACCCGTGGTTCATGATGGTGTCGTTGTCGTCCAAGTCGAAAGTCCCGGTGATTCTTTCGCGATGGGGTTGGACACTGAAACTGGGAAAACTATTTGGACGAACGAGCGAACGAAAGATGGCGTCTGGGCTTCGCCGTTGTTGCTTGAGTCAGAGAACGCACCGGCCATGGTCGTGCTTCAGTCGAAAGACGGCTTCGATGTTTTGAATATCAAGACTGGCGAAAAGGTGTTTTCGGATAAAGGGCAGTGCAGCTCAATTTCATCGGCGGCGATCGTCAACGGTCGATTGTTTGTTCCGATCGACGGTACGACGGCTTATTCTGTTTCGGCAGACGGCAAGTTTGAGAAGATGTGGAATTCGTCACAGCTTCGCCCCAGTTCTGTCAGCGGAGTGGTTCATGACGGTCAAGTCTTGTCGCTAAATGGAACTGGTGTTTTGCAGTCGTTCAGTTTGGATGATGGAACACCGGGCAAGAAGGTTCGCGTCTGTGCACCGCGAGCGACCTGGTCGACTCCCGTTGTCGCCGGTGATCATATGTATTTCTTTACGCAAAAAGGAATGTCGCACGTGGTCAAGTTGGGTGAGGAGCCGGAGGTCGTTCATGAACACAACTTCGGTGACGATGAAGTGTTTCTCGGCTCCCCCGCAGTTTCCAATAATGCGATGTACGTTCGCAGCGACAAATTCCTCTGGAAAATTGCAGAGGCAAAATAGCCGTCAGTGTTTTGGTAACTGAAGTGGCTTCGTAGGTTGGGTGTTTCCTCGGGCCAGATAGTGGAACTGGTCAAGAGTTCTGTTGCCAGCAGGCAGGCCTTGGTGACTACTTGGGGCTGATCTTTAATTTTGAGGTGCGTACTTGCGCGATTTGTGATGCGAGGGATATGCAACTCTCCCTGCACTTTCGGGAGAGTTGGTGCCGTGTTCACCTGAAAATCATTTCTCAACATAAAAATTTCTCGTTAGAAAAATCCATGTCGGAATCTGCCCAAGATCAGTCTTCAATCGAAATTCAGCCAATTCCAGGCGAGGTTGATGCGACGATTCAGCCACCGGGCTCCAAGAGCTTGACCAATCGCGCTTTGTTGATTGCAGCCTTGGCCGATGGGCAATCCGTCTTGAGCGGAGCGCTGGCCAGCGACGACACCCATGTGATGATCGATTCGCTTTCCAAATTGGGTTTCAAAGTCGCTCATGATTTAGATTCCAACGAGATTTCGATAACCGGCGCTGGCGGAAAGATCCCCAATCCAAACGCCGAACTTTTCGTCGATAACAGTGGGACAACGATTCGCTTTTTGACGGCCGCGCTGGGAATGGCAGGCGGAGAATATCGGCTGGATGGAATTCAGCGAATGCGAGAGCGGCCAATCGGACATCTGGTAAATTCGTTGGCCTCGGTAGGGGCAAATATTGAAGCCGAATCTCCGCAGCAGTGTCCACCTGTAAAAATCAATTCGGGCCGACTGGCTGGGGGATTGATCAAGATCCGCGGGGACATTTCGAGTCAGTATCTGAGCGGTCTGCTAATGGCGGCTCCATTGGCAACCGAAGGCGTCACCATTGAAATTGACGGCCCGTTGATTTCAAAGCCTTATGTTCAAATGACGATCGAAGTAATGAAATCGTTTGGGGTTGTCTGCAAAAGCGATGCATCAATGAGTCGTTTTGAAGTTCCTGCCGGACAAGTCTATTCGGCGCAGCGATATGCGATTGAACCTGATGCTTCGGCGGCCAGCTATTTTTGGGCGACGGCTGCAATTTGCGGCGGGCGCGCGACCGTGGTTGGTTTGAATCGAGAGTCGTTGCAAGGCGACGTGGGGTTTGTAGATTGCCTTAAGCAAATGGGGTGCAAAGTGGAAGTTGAAGCAAATTCGATTTCCGTGACCGGGCCGGCGATGCATGGAATCGATATCGACATGTCCAATGTCAGCGATACGGTTCAGACTTTAACCTCCGTCGCGTTGTTTGTTGAAGGGAAGACGACCGTTCGCAATATCGCCCACAACCGAGTCAAGGAGACGGATCGGATCGGGAACCTGGCGATTGAGCTAAGAAAGTTTGGGGCTCATGTTGAAGATTTCGAAGACGGACTTTCGGTCACGCCACCTTCTCAAATGACTGGGGCCAATATTGAAACTTACAACGATCATCGAATGGCGATGAGTCTTGCTTTGCCGGGGTTAAAGCAGCCGGGCGTCGTGATTCATAATCCGAAGTGTGTTTCGAAAACTTACCCGGACTACTTTGCAGATCTTGCGAAGTTCGTCAGTCCAAGCAATTAGTCGCGGCCGACGCTTGGCGGATGTTGGTGCCGTCTTAGTGCTCCGGCTCAACTAAAATTTTGGGTAGTGGACGAGGTTACGAGTCCCTGAAGCGTCAAAGATACAGGACTCATAGCCCTCATAGCCTCATCCACTGCAAATTCTCTTCTAAAAAATTGAGCTGAATTGGAATACTAACAATGGTCGTTGGCCACTTGGTTTCAGTCGGGCTGTGTTTTCCCAGAGAGCAGCTCTCGCCATCGCCATTCCATGAATCCGAGCGAAGACACGTAGATGCCTTCCGCCAGTTTGTGAAAAATCCCAAACGCTGAAATTTCACTCCAGTGCGAAACGATAATCGCAATGCAGACTACGAGCCAAGCCATGTTGGCGATCGCCAGGATTTTCACCAGGGCGATTGGGCGAGGGTTGCGCGTCGTGACCCAAAGTGAATATCCACCATAGCCCAAGTTGGCGAATCCTACCGCGAGTACTATCCACAGCGGCAAGCTATCCCACTCACTAATCAATCGGCATAGACAAAGAATGAGCACGCCGACGACCAAGCCGCCAATGCAATCAATCCAAAGAACTTGATCGTCTTTAAGTTTGTTCATTTAGTTCTAAAGCTAAATGAGGCGTGTCGCGGTTGAAACCCAATGCGTCGATATGTCGCGTGGTTAGCGGGCGAGTGAACTTTCAATTCATGAAACGATTTGAATATTTCTCGTTTGGCGGTTCGCCGCTAACTGCAAATATGTTGAGATTTATTCATCATCAAAGAACTCAACTTTGTCCCCAAACATCTCGGTCAGCTTTTTCTTGATTGCACTTCTTTTATCGATGGATACGCTGCTCCTCGGGAACCGCTTCGCCAATTTCGAAAGCTCACCTGCACTGCAATCAGTAAGAAGACGAATCGATTCTATTGACGGTAGTGAATCGATTGCTGCGACGATCGTCGGATCGTCCAAGAGCTCGACGTCCAGTTCAATTCCAATAACGCTTTGATTCCACAGAACGGCATCCCAGGTTTGATTGCGAGTCTCATCTATTCGGATCTTCCCGCCAGCCAATACGATGCACACGATCGCGTGATCTTGGTGGTAGCGGCGACTCGTCTGAAGAAGAATAAAAGTCGCAGACAAGACCATCGGGAGCAGAATGAACGTTCGAAGATTGAAACTAAGTCTTGGCATTGGTTAGGTGATTAAGAGTAGCTGGAAATAAAGTGGCTACCAATCAAACCAAGTCGCGTCGATAGGGTTTCGCAATTTCTTGCTGAAGCGGGGGAATTGCATCGCCAAAATGGAATGCTGCGCACCTTTGGATTTACAGATTGGAATTAGTTAAGTGGACTCTCGCCGACCTTTTTGAGCCTGCGATTCAATTTTATCGGTTTGAGGATTGTCTTTGTCCGTCTACGAGCTGCCTTATGATTCCAGCGGCAGGCGTCAATTGCCAAACGTTTGATTCCTTGGTTACTAAATTGTTTTTGACTGCAATGAAATATCTCGGTGTTATTGGCTAAAGGTTCCGACGATCCAAAAGAAATCGGCAATGAAGATTCGGCACATAATTGTGAGCAAATAAGCCAAGCCTAAAGCAATGACTGCAACGGTGGTTTTTTCGATTCGCTTTTGACCAAAAAATGACGCAGCCAGCAAATGCAGGATTTGAAACCCACCCATCGGAGGAATGGGCAAGAGGTTTACGACGGCTAAAGCGAATGATAGACAGCCAATGCATGTCACCCATGCTGCCCAGTCATATGTACCGGCGGCGGCCAAAGTTGAGACGCAACCGGCCAACCCACCCCATCCCTCACACGACTGGAATAAAAAGTACCTTGGAAACAGGTTCATGATGAGTTCCCATGCTAACTTGAATTGCTCTCCAACTTCTGACTCCGAGTCCTCGATTTTCAAACCTGACACGGCGACAGGAAAAATTGTCGATTCGTTTTTTGTCGAAAGAGAAAGCTGATCTGCACCTGCGAATACAGAAGCTGACAGCAGCAATCCGCTAAGTATGAGTAACGCGATTGGCCCGCTTATCAAAATGAGTATTTTTTGGATGGTTGAAAGCGATGAAAACAATCCTTCAGAACGTCGGCTTTGCGCCTGCTGTTCGCCGTTTTCCTTCAAGGGATCCAATTCACCTGCAAATTTAGTGGACGAGCCGAATGGTAAGGGCCCAATTTCCCAGTCCCAATGCTTGCCTTGCCAACTTACTTTTAGGGCTTCAGTCGGTGCATTGCCTATCGAAACACGCTGTACCTTTGCTCCAAAAAAAAGTCCAGATTGCGCTTGCGCGAACGAGAACACAAACAGCAGTAGATACCACGCTGCCAAAGACAAAACGAACCAGATAATAAACTCGAACATGTTGATTGCGGTATGCTGTTAGTTCGTGAAGAGCGGAAAAGGGAGCAATTAGAAACTAGATCAAGGAAGTTATCAGGAAGCACATACCTTTTTGGTTGACGGTATTAGGAAAATCAGTCGTAGTTCACGAATCCGCCGACCACCAGTGGGTTGGATTCCACAACATTGCAGTGGCTGAGCGTTGACAGGTCTACCTCGAAGTCATCCGATACTGGCCCGTTCTCGT
>CAZPTT010000246.1:0-6147 GCA_964589435.1 uncultured Pirellulaceae bacterium | reverse complement strand
TTGGCCGGCAAGCCATCGTGTTGGTACCGGAAATCAGTCTGACACCTCAAACGCGTCAGCGATTTCGCGCTCGCTTCGATCATGTTGCGGTTTTGCATTCTCATTTGACGGCGGCGCAGCGAGCCTGGCACTGGCAACAAATCGCTGCTGGCCGAGTCCAAGTTATCGTTGGCGCAAGAAGTGCGATTTTCGCGCCGACTCCAAATCTGGGATTGATCGTCTTGGACGAAGAGCATGACGGCTCATTCAAACAAGACAACGCGCCACGTTACCACGCCCGCGACGTTGCCGATTGGCGAGCCGCCCACGAAGGCATCCCGATGGTGTTAGGTTCGGCCACGCCTTCGCTGGAAACTTGGCAGCGTGCTGCAGATGGGAAGTATGAAACGCTCAGCCTCAAAAAACGCGTTTTGGATTTACCTCTGCCCGACGTTGCCACGATCGATTTGAGAGTCGACTTCGATGGTCGAAAACGATTTGGTCCAATCAGCCAAAAGCTTCGCCAAGAAATTGATGCAGCCATCAAAGATGGTGGACAAGTGATCTTGCTTCTAAATCGCCGAGGGTTTTCGACGCGCATCCAGTGTCCCGCCTGCGGCAATGTTGAACATTGTCCGGACTGTTCAATTCCGCTGACCCATCACGCGACGGGCAACAAAGCCGTCTGCCATTACTGCGACCATCAGATTCCCGAGCCCAAGCGGTGTTCGGATTGCGGCAATCCATCAATTCGATTTTCGGGCCTTGGCACACAGCGACTTGAAGCCACCGTGCAAGCGTTGTTTCCGGAAATTCCAATCATGCGAATGGACACCGACACAATGCGAAAACCTGGCAGCCACGAAAAAGCGCTGGCCAAATTTCGTAGCGGTGAAACCAAGATCCTGCTTGGCACGCAGATGATTGCCAAAGGACTCGATTTTCCAAACGTGACCCTGGTGGGTGTAATCAACGCGGATACGGCGCTTCACTTGCCTGACTTTCGCGCTTCCGAAAGAACGTTCGGCTTGATCACGCAAGTCGCCGGTCGCACAGGACGTGGTGAAAAGGGCGGCCGCGTGTTGGTGCAAACTTTCAATCCTGAAAACAAAGCCATCGTGGCGGCAACGACGCATGACTACATTGGATTTGCCAAATCGGAACTGCCTCACCGAAAAGACTTTCGCTATCCACCTTTCGGATTCATGGCAAGGGTCGTCGTTCGCGGAGAATCTCAAATCCAATCCGAACAGATGGCGGAGCACATCGCCGAGCATATTTCCAAAGCCGCGGTCAAACTGGACTTCGAAATCTCAGTGCTAGGCCCTGCCGTCGCGCCTGTCGAAAAACTTCGCGGCATGTACCGCTTTCACATTTTGATCGGCTCGATAACTGCGAATGAAATTCAAACCACAATGGTTCACGCCAAATCCAACATCAAGAACATTGATGGTGTGCAATGGATCGTTGACATCGATCCACAAGACATGATCTGAATTCATACAATCCGGATTCCCCTCGAGCTCGCAGTTTCCTATCTAGTCCGCACTCGGCGCAAAACCTACAATGAAATCACAGCAACGGTTAGGATCCTTTCCAATTGCGCCCATTTCAATTGATTCCAACTGATTCAATTCCTTTTCGCTTTAACGAGCCTCAATGTCCTATCGCGGAATCAAACGCGTTCTTGGCGAATCAAGTCTTGAGCGGAAGATCCGTATCCTGTTCGGGTTTTGCCTGCTGATTCTGATCTCGGTCGCTTTCCTGTGGGTCAATCGTCTTACAGAAGAATCGATCCGTAACAACACCCGTGAAAAGGCCAACAACTACAAGCTAGATTACCTGTTGCGAAAACATTTGCCTGAGCAATTGGGAAGCAATGGCGAGCAACCTGCCGAAGATTTGGATGATAGCGCATTGCGGCAACTGTTCAACTCATTTGCCTCGGAGTCTGCGGCCACGCACTACGACGCCGAAACGATCGTCCTCGAAAACAGCTTTGGTCGAAACGAAATCGATCCGATCGTGGCCACCGAGCCCAACGAGATTCGGCGACTGAAGAAACTGGTCGAGCATACCGTGGCGCAGCAGAATGAGCACAACAAACTTTATATTCGCAAAAGCCGTGGTGAGAACATTGAAGAAGCCGGAACATTGCTTAAGCCGCTTGAATCAACCGAGGAGGAATACACTTCAGACCAAGAGTACGTGTATTACACCCCGTTGGTTTTTGAAGCGATTCCGGAATGTATGTGGTGCCATTTTCCAACCGCTCGCGACCCCGTCACCAACCCTGAGTGGTTGGAGATCAACAAAAGGTTTGCCGCAGCCTCCGGCGATGAACTCAAAACGTTGGAGCTCGAGAAACTCTCGCTCCCTCCGCCGACCTTTCTCCGCATCACCATGAAGATCGGCGTCTCCGAAGGAGCGATCAATCAAAATCGAGCCATCTTAATTAGCGTCGCAATGCTGACGTCAGTTTTTTCTGTCGCTGCGCTCTGGTTAATCGTCCGCTACGTTATCGTTAAACCTCTCGACCATCTACGCGAAGTGACTGACGAGGTCAGCCAAGGCAGCCTCGACGTCCGCGCCGAACTCAATACCGGTGACGAGTTTGAAGAATTATCTCGTTCGTTCAACCGCATGCTGCGCCACCTTCAAGACGCACAAACGGCGCTGCAAAGTGCGAACCTCGACCTGGACAACAAGGTCGATGAGCAAGCTCAATTGAACTTGAAGCTCTACGAGATGAACCAAGTCAAAAGTGAGTTCTTGGCCAACATGGGCCATGAATTACGGACTCCGCTCAATAGTATTATTGGATTTTCGGAACTGCTGGAAACGGCCAAAGGACTGGAACCGAAACAGACGAGGTTCGCCTCTAACATTCGTAATGCCGGACGAAACTTACTTGAATTGTTCAACGACATTCTCGATCTTGCCAAGCTTGAGTCGGGCAAAATGGAAGTCAAGCCAAGTGAGTTTTCGCTTCGCATTCTCATGAATGATTTGTGCGAAATGGTTCGTAACCTTGCAGAAACCAAAAACATCCAATTGATGTCTTGCGCCGAGAAAGATCTGCCGGATGTATTTCAAGACAAAGTCAAAGTTCGTCAAATCCTGACCAACCTGCTTTCCAACGCCATCAAGTTCACCCCCGAAGGTGGACGCATCAATGTTTCGGCAGAACGAAACGAATCAGATCAACTCGTTTTAAAGGTCGCCGACACCGGCGTTGGAATTGCTGAATCTGATCAGCAAATCGTGTTTGAGAAATTTCGACAGGGAGTTTCTGTTATTGGCAGCGACGCTTTGAAACGCGAAGTTTCTGGCACAGGCCTTGGTTTGTCGATTGTCAGGGAGCTTTGCATACTTCTCAGCGGTGAAGTCAATTTGGAAAGCGAAGTCGGCAAGGGCAGTACTTTCACCGTGACGCTACCCTGGACACTCAAACTTGCGCCTCGGATCGATTCCGAGATCTCGCAGACCATTAACGAGATCACCAAGAGCCAGCGAGTCGATTTTGCGCGAGCCAACAAAACGCAGCTTCCCAAACCCGAAGATGGGGCGGACACTGGGGCCGATAACAGTTCGCAGAACAATGACGCGTCTGACATACAAGGCAAAACGGACGCGCAAAACGCTTCGGCTTCAAAGGCGGACACATCTGCAAACAGAAGCTCGACAACTGGGGCTTCCTCAGCATCTATCGATACGGTCGAATAGGACTTTGCGACTGGAACTTTTTCCCTCTCGCGAATCAATCCGCGACGCCCTAGGTCGTTCACAGACTATCTGCGATTCCACAATCGCCTGAGCCTTACATGACAGAAAAAACCAAAATTGAAGTCAATCTCTTTACCGATGGCGGTTGCAGTGGCAATCCGGGTCCCGGTGGATGGGCATATATTTTGCGCCACTTGCCGTCGGGAAAAGAATCGGAAAATTCAGGTGGGGTCGCTGAAACGACAAACAACCGCATGGAGCTCGAAGCGGTTGTCCAAGGCTTGAGCACGCTCAAGCGACCTTGCTCGGTTGAGTTGTTTACCGACAGCGTTTACGTCGGCAAAGGCATCTCCGAGTGGATGAAAGGTTGGAAGGCCAACGGCTGGAAACGAAAAGAAAAAAACAAACTGGTGGAGCTAAAAAACTCTGACCTTTGGCAACGACTGGATGAGCAGATCACCCGTCATCGCGTCAAATACACACGCGTCGCTGGACACAGCGGCCATCCAGAAAATGATCGTGTTGACGAACTGGCCGTTGCTGCCTATCAAAAATATCTATAAGGCGATCTTGATGCCTTAGTTTCAGTTTTGCATTTTTTTAGCCACGAAGTGGCGGCCGCATATAGCCGCGCGGCGTGAGCCCGCGGTTTAGTTTGACTTGATAGCCCAAGCCACGAAGTGGCGACCGCAAATGAATGGCTAACTTGCGAACGTCACTTTGAGGCTTGATTGCGATGAAACATCGACTCTGCGGGCTCCCGCCCGCAGCTAAGCGCGACCGCTCCTTCGGAGCTATACCGGCGCTGATCGCTGCGGCAGCGGGGGCGCGTCATTCTCGGCTGGCGAAAATTCTCATCAGAAAAACGCTGATTCCAGTTTGCGACAACTTGTGCAAAATGCGCGGGAATTGACCTTAAGGCTACTTTTCTCGACTCAACAGGTAAATTGAGCGTTCGGAAGTAGCGTCAGATCATGTATTGAAAAGCACCTTTGACAATAGGCCTCCCCAGTGCTTCCCCAGCTACTCTTCTTACCCCGGCATCCTCACTTAGGCCAAGCGGGTTTCGGCTATCCTATTTAAGGAGAACCGCTCTCACCGCCACTACTTCTTGTACGTGGTACCGCCTCGATTCATCGAATCAAATCCGACCTATTCCGACCACAAATTCCAACAATTCTCAAGAATTGATATGCCTGTATCTAAAAGACTTCAAGAACTCATTGATCGCGTTACTAAAGCCAAGCCCACTCGGCAACGTTTTAGTTCACGCCCCAATCACGACTACAACGAGCTTGAAGCCCGTCACTTGTTGGCCGGTCTCGACACGATGGTTGGTACCGTTAGCAACACTGCCATCCAAGGTAACACAGGCGTGATCGATGTGTTTCTTGACAACGAATCCTTAACCGGATCGCGTGACACAACGCACGAGATCTTTTTTGATTACGGCCTTGCCGGTGACGCCTTCGTAGCGGGTGATTTAAGTGGACTTGGCTTTGATCAAATCATTGCGACGCGAAGTGCTGCTGGCGCTTTGCAGTGGCTTGGCGATACCGATCGCGATACAGACCAAGAGTATTTTTTCCGTTTTGGCTTGGCCGGCGACACGCCGCTTGTCGGAGATTTCAACGGAGACGGTTTTGATGACGTGGCCGTAGTCCGAGACAGCAACGGTGGGGCAGCCGGTGGTTCACTTGATTGGTTCATGAGCTATGGAGCGGGAGGCACAAATTCATTTCCAACCAATGACTCAACAGTTGGAATCGATGCTCAATTCTCTTTCGGTGCTGACGATCAAATTCCTCAAGTCGGTGACTTTGATGGCGATGGCCGCGCCGACGTCGCCATCGTAATCGCGAATGGCTTTGGGAATTTTGCATGGGATGTTCATTTTGCTGATGCGGGCGCGACGCCATTCCCGTCAAGCGGAACGATAACAGCTGACGTAAGTTACTCACATGGAAGCGATGCCGGCATTCCGGTTGTCGGCGATTGGGACAACGATGGCACCGACAACTTGGGCGTTGTCGTCGAAGGCGATGGTGTCGCCGGAACCTCGCGTTGGTACATGGATACGGATTTCACTAACGGAGCCGAACTGACGGTCGACTATGGGCTCACCGGCCATCAGTACGTAACTGGTGTCTGGGCGGATCACCAATGGGATGGAAGCGATTCGCTATCGTGGAACGTTGCAACGAACTGGAGCAAGATCGGGGAGGCGGCTTCACAAACAGATTCAGTACCACTGGCAAGCAGCACCGTTGTCATTGATCAACCGGGGTTGTTGGATACGATTTCGTTCGCTGGCCTGACCTCGTCAGTGGGCACCCTGGTTTCTAATGAAAATGTCGTCGTCGATTCCGGTTCGCTGACACTGGAAGACGAAAGCTCAGCCGTGTCGATGGAGGTTGCTGGCGGAACTCTGCAAGTCAACAC
>CAZPTT010000245.1:0-6169 GCA_964589435.1 uncultured Pirellulaceae bacterium | reverse complement strand
TATTCGAAGTGCGCGAATTCTTGACCAAACAATACTCGGTCATTTCAATTTGGGTTCCCAATCTTCACGATGATTGACGAGCAACGATTCTATGAAACCGGTTCGACGCCGAGTAATTCTCTAGTTGCTAAACCTGCGCTGGCAAATGGGACGTTTTCTAAGACCAAGAATGAAGACACCGCAACTTGACTCCACACCCAAACACCTTAGAAATATCACGCTAATTGGAGACTATTTCGGAACGATCGTTACACAAAGTGGCAGTTCTTTTCCATCATCACCTGTTCGACGAGCGATTTCAGTTCGGCCACATCAACTGCTTTAATCGCTTTGATCGTTGACGCTGGATCGCCACCCAAAAACCGGTGGATCTGTGCTCGGTTTAAGGCATCTTCGGTCAACGCCATTCGAATGCCACAAACTCCCGATTCAAGCGCTCACCATGCCCCTTCAATTCGTCTAGTAAAAGGAACGGTGGAATCAAGTTCAGAATCGAGTTGTCGACACTGTTTAGAGATTGCACCTGTTAATCCCCAACAGCGATGAACGCGTCTATTCGGGGAGGAAGCGTCGACCTAGGAATCAACATCGTAATCTAGAACGATTGTCAGGCTTGCGAGGTTCTTCAATTTGCGGATGGATTTAGAAATCGAAAAATTGGGAGCACCACACAACATGAAGCAACTGAAACAATTTGCAATGATCGAGTCCAATACGAAACGTGATACACAGCGAGGCTGGAGTAGAGGAGCGAAATATTTAAGTCAATCTCTAAGATCCGAAATCACTTTTTGTCAGCCTGAACTTCGAATCTCAACACACCCATTGAATATTTGGATCTCATAATGTGCAAATAATATACTCCCTGTTCACCTGGAGCCTCGGTTGTAACGACAAACCTGCTTTCTCGCGGTTTGTTTTCAAGGTCGTCGTAAATCGCATTTTCTGAATCAGTCGAAACCATATCGTTCCAGGCGTCTTCAGAGCTTTTTGAAACATTCAATCTGACGATGCTAGGTGCATATCTTCCACTCGAAATCGAAAAACTGCCCTCTGCTCGAATTAGACCAGAAAGTTTGACTACAATTCCTGAGTCCCCCGAACAGGTTCAAACGGCTGAATTGGCTCACCGGTTTTTTCCGCGTCGTACGGCCCGATGTGCGGAAACTTAATTGTCGTTAGATCTTCTGCAGACTGACCGTATCTCAATCCGTAATCAAGTTTCTTCGGCTTGCTGCACGAAGACAAAAGAACCAACACCACAACTAGATATTGAGTGTTTTTCATGCCAGTTACAAAACATCAGCGTGGACACTTAGGCGACCACACTGATGCGTCTTCCTTAAAGATTAGGTTTGCATGCTTGAAATGAAAGGCTTACACGTCCCTCCGATCCGGAGAACGAAAGATCGGCCTTTCATAGACAAAATCGTTGATATCGACAAACTACTTAGGACTAAAATGGCCGCTGCTTCTAGGTGCCAGAGTGCCGCCTTCGATGTGAGCATAGTAGTCTCCGTTCCCAACCCATTTAGTGCGGGCAACATCGGAAAGCTTGTATTCATCTGCGAACTCACCTATGGACGAACAAGTTCCTGCACACTGTTCGTGAACTTGGGTAAAGGCAAGGGTTCCTCTATTTTGCTGGTCGAATCGAAGCCATGAAACATAAGCTTGTCCATTTGCTCCCGTTCCTCCGATTGCAATATCCGCAGATACCGGATGATGATTCAGAGGGGGAGCTAAGATGGTTCCAATAGTCCATCCAGGCACGACCTGTGCCTCGGCATTGTGCTCACAAAACATCGCAACAGAGAATCCGAAAACAGCAACAAAAACGAAGGAAACGTAACATTAGCACTCTCCTATTAAGACTAAAAGAAATCTGAATCGAGTTCATTCGAGTCCCGACTCCCAAGACTATTCCATGCTTTCAAATCAATGCCCGTCCACACACTTTGCGTGTGACCATCGCAGAAAACCAAATTAACAACACCGCTGTGATTGCTGGTTGCAGGGCATACTGATCTCGCTAATGACGAACCATTGATTACCGTTGGTTGTTGGGGACCTGCTGCATGATTAAATTTGGTCAATGTCAGGCCACCCAACCTGACACCAATACGGGGCTCCCTCTCAAGTGACAAAAACTTTCCTTTGTAATGATGACCAAGGAAACCTTCGAATGCAGGATCTGATGGCAATGAACGCACGAGTTTGATGAAAACACCAAATTCGTCCTCGGAATACGGCTTGCCGGGTGCAGACCAGACCGTCCGCAACCGTCCAAGGCCGCCTCGTAAACCTTCTGCATAGATGGTCGTATTTGCAGTCCCGTCAATTACGTGTGATGGTGATAAATGCAGGACCCCTCCATCAGTTTCGAATTTTGCGTCCGCAATAATTCCATCCTCTTGCCCATCGCGAAACCAAGTCCCAGCATTGCCAAAATAATTTGTAAATACATCTACCTCGACGCTGGGATTTACTATTTGATCAGACGGACAAAGCAGGCTTTTTATTTCACTTGGCAGTTGCCCTCGATGAGCTTCGTCTAGAACTTGACTCAGCTCCATGAAGGGGGCAATTTGACCAATCCAATCACCATTTGGATATACCGAGTTGGAAGACTCGTAATTGAGGCTGGCGACTCCAAGCTGTCGTAGTCGGTTTAAGCATTGCGTTCGACGAGCCGATTCACGCATGCTTTGAATTCCAGCGAAAAGAAGTGATGTCACGATTGCTAAAATAGCAAGAGCTGACAAAACTTCGACGAGAGTAAATGCTGGACGATAAACTTTGTGTTTTTTCGTTACCAAAAGTGACATTTATCGACCCTAATTTTGTTCCCGTGTTGAGAGTCCCGTGTTGAGAGTCCCGTGTTGAGAGTCCCGTGTTGAGAGTCCCGTATTGAGCACGAAGAAGACGAGAAAAAGATGAGAAAAAGAGCAAAGTTGTTAGATGTGTTTCAAAGGCAACAAGAACACGAAATCACCTAACATTTCTCAGTTTGTATTAAATTGGGGCGACAACTGCAAGAAAAATATTCCCACTTTTTGGAAGAACCGTTTTTGTAATTGAAAAACCCAATGAATGAAGATGCAATTTTGAATTGCAAACCGATTCAGCGCCCTCCTTGCCTGTGATTAGACGATGAAAAGCTGCCCCTGAGTCACGGATCAATTTAAGTCTCGGACTTGTAAATCAATGCTAGATCCGGCTTTGCTGGGGAACCTTGGGCAATTCCAAATCGACATTGCAAACGGCCTTGCTGGAAACTTTCGTTTCTTCATCGCCACGCGTCGCGTAAACCATGCGAAGATGGCTGAGCGTATCACATGGCTGTTCCGTAACAATCTGCATTCCATGCTTTTTCAGAAGGCTAACGACTTGGTCAAGCCCTTCATCGCCATGATGGACTTCGACGACCACTTGACGCACGCGCGGCCAATGCTCGTCGCGAATCCCCTTGAGAATATTAAGCTCCGCGCCTTCGGTGTCAATTTTCAAGTAGTCAATTTGCTCGACATTATTCTCTTCAATAACATCTGAAATCGTCCGAATCTCACACTCGACACGAACGACTTGTTTGTAATGGCGGCGAATGACTTCGGTCAATGGATACCACATAAACGCAGGTGTGAAATTGACCAGCGTTTTCCAAATTGTCCCACGCTTGCGGATCTCATCCAAAACGTATTTGCGAGAATTTCGGAAGTACTCAGGTGAATCCTGCGGACACATCGTCGAGCAGACATTCGATTTTGGGTAGTGCGTGAACGTGGCGGTTCCTGGTTCATCGGACAGGCCACAATTGAACATCTTTAGCTGCAACTGATTGTGAGCATCAGTGTTGCGCTGCAACAGCTCATACGTTTCCGGAATTGGCTCAAACGAAAATACGGTGGCGTCTTTCAGATGCTGATTCAAATACATCACAAAGAAACCGATGTTGCCGCCGACATCAAAGATACAGTCGCCGTCGCTTAACTGGATGCCATTCTTGTTGTAGAGATAGTCGTCAAACTCACGTTGCAAAATCGCCAAGTTGGCTTTTGACGCGTAAAGAATATCCATCCCGTTTGACAACTTGCACTGCTTCAGTTTCGTCACTTTGTTCTGACCTCTTGGTGAATGGGCAAGCAATGACCACTCAAACAGGTAATCGCTACTGGTAAATCACAACACGACCATTGGCGATTCAATTGGGAACCCTTATCGGCCAGATATTGAGACCGCTATTTTTAGTCTCTTCCGTATCGAATTGCTATCAGGAGATCCAATTCAGGCTTACTTTTCCGCGAAATACGAGCCACACCGGCTGTCCACGCGCATTAAGCACGTTTCAGAGGTGGCTAGGACGCCATGAACAAAAACTGCAAACTCAACCTAACCCTCAAATAGAACCAATTGCCTGCGGAGACCTTCGGATGATTTTGAACTAAGCGATCAAGTCATGCACGACGCTGCCGTGCACATCAGTCAATCGGAAATCGCGACCGGCGTATCGATAGGTCAATCGTTTGTGATCGAAGCCAAGCAGATGCAACATGGTCGCGTGCAAGTCATGCACATGGACAGGATTTTCGACCGCTTGAAAACCAAACTCATCCGTGGCCCCATAAACCTGCCCGCCCTTCACACCGCCGCCAGCCATCCAAACAGTAAACCCGTGATGGTTGTGGTCTCGGCCGTTGATCTTGCCTTGGTTCGCCCCGGGCGTCGGCATCTCAACAACGGGCGTTCGTCCAAATTCGCCGCCCCACAACACGAGCGTGTCTTCTAACATTCCACGCTGCTTCAAGTCGGTGAGTAGTGCACCAATCGCCTGATCACATTCGCCGGCAAGCTTGCGGTGGCCAACTTCCAAATCGTCGTGATTATCCCATGGCTGACCTTTGCCGTGCCAAACTTGCACATAGCGAACGCCTCGTTCTGCCAATCGTCGAGCGATGAGAATCTGCCGCGCGTTTACCCCTTCTCCATAAGCGTCCAGCACATGCTGTGGCTCGTTGGATACGTCGAACACATCCGTGGCTTCCATCTGCATTCGAAACGCAAGCTCGTAAGATTGGATGCGTGCTTCAAGATTGGGATCAGAAATGCCGGCGGTGCTCCGATCTGCGAAATGAAGCTCGTTCAACTGCCGCAAAGCATCAAGCTGATCCCGTTGCTGCTTTCGACTGACGTGTTTGTTGTTCACGTTTTCAATCAGCCGCTCGATTAACTGATGCTTCGTGTCAACGTGCGTTCCCTGAAAGACACCTGGCAAAAATGCGGATTGCCAATTCTGTGAACCCTTGATTGGATATCCGCCTGGGCACAGGGCAATGAAGCCCGGCAAGTTTTGATTTTCCGTTCCCATTCCATAGGTCACCCAAGACCCCATCGATGGCCTCACCAATCGGGACTCGCCACAGTTCATCAACAACAACGACGGCTCATGGTTGGGCACGTCAGCTTGCATCGAATTGATAACTGCGATGTCGTTCATGTGTTCAGCCGTATGCTTGAACAACTCGCTGACGTGAATGCCGTGATCACCATATTGTTTGAATTTAAATGGCGACGCCATTCCCAATCCGGTTTTCCGTTCGGTGGCCAGCTTGATCGGCAATTCTTTGCCGTCTCGTTTTTGCAACTCCGGCTTGTAGTCGAAGGTGTCAACTTGAGATGGCCCGCCGTTCATGAACAAGTGGATCACGCGCTTGGCTTTGCCAGGAAAATGAGTCGACCGTGGCAGCAGAGGATTGGGGTTTGCTCCGGGCGTTTCGTCAAATGCTGAGTTGGCGGCGGCTGATTTGAGTGCCATGCTGGAACCCAACAATTGGTCATCACCTAAGAGGCCTGCCAATCCCATCGCAGCCAGACCGGTTCCACAGCGGCGTAATAAACTTCGCCGAGAAAGAGAGCAGGGGAGTTGATTAGGTTGAGATGCCATAGAAGTTGATTCTATTTCCCAACGTTCAGTTTGCCAAACTGCGAAAGATCAGAATGATTCTGTGGTGAATCACATGAACCTAAGATCATGTGCTGCAGTGAGGAAAGGCAGGAATCTGGAACCCTCCCCGGGCCTATGAGCCCGACCCTCCCGCAAGCGAGAGGGTGTCTTAAACGCGAGAGTCTAATTGTTGGAAGCATTCAGGTACAGAATTTTATTCGTTTCGCT
>CAZPTT010000244.1:0-6207 GCA_964589435.1 uncultured Pirellulaceae bacterium | reverse complement strand
AGGGCATTCAACCGAAGCCGAAGCTGTCAGCTAAACCGAAGCTATCAACTAAACGGAAGTCTAAACGGAAAGCCCTCGGTCAGCCCAGAACTTGTCTTGCCATTTGATCATTTGCTCGGCAAGCAACCACACAAAGATCGCTATCAGAATTCCTGCATACGCGTCGATCGCATAATGCCAAGCCAAATGGACGGAGCCAATCATGATCACCGACAGAAACGCCAGCATCACGAACCCCAACGTTCGGTGAATTCGAAAGGCAGCAAACACGAATAGGGTGCTCGTCGCATTGTGCATGCTTGGCATCGCGGAAATTCCGCTCAGTTTTCCATTGGCCGGATTTACGTAGCCTTCCCGAAGCATGTCTTGAGCATGGAGCGACCAGAGAGTCCGCGTTTCGTTGATCGCATTCATCCAAGCGACTTGATCGGAAAATGGATTGTTATTCGAATCGACAAGATCGTAAAACGTTGGCCCCATCGAGGAAAATAGAATGGCTAGGAACGTTCCGCCAATGATCCAAGCCAACAAAAAGCTAACGAGGAATTGCCTTTGCCAGCCAGAATCGGTTTTGCTCCAACCTGCTGACAGCCAGAACATGAACATTACCAGGAACCAAACGTTGTAACCAAAGTTGATTGCCTGAGTGGTAATCGCTCCGCCAAAAACAGGCTGTAATAGACGCCAAGGGTCGTTTCCAAAATGAAGAGCCCGATCGATTTCCATGAATGTGACGTCCCAGCAGTATGGGTTCATCAGCGGAATCAGGCCTTTGAAATCCGAGTAGGCCGCAAAAGCGAGCATCACGATGAGAATGGCTGGAATCGCGCGAGCCCAGCGACGGCGATCGAAAAGTAGCGACTTGTAGAATTCAAGCGCAGATTTGAGCGGACTCTTCGGCCGCGTCACAAACATCATGTAGATCAGTTGCAGCGGCAGGAACACCACCATCGCGACTGGCACCACGAACCCAAAGATGTTGCGAAAGTAAGGCCAGAACGAAACGCCAATCGGGCGACCAAAATGCAAATTGCATGGGATCGAAGCCGCGAAGTAGAGGATGCAAAGAAGAATCAAAACTGCGTGTGCACGCAGTTGGCGAACGGTTTCACTCCGGAAGTTCAGCTCGATTGCCGGTAACGGATCAGTGTTTTCGGTTGGTTCCGACAAAATGAAATGCTTCGTTGGAGCGAGGAAGGATCGCGTTAATATAGAGCGCGATCATCCTCACTCAAACGCCAGATTTTTGCGGCAAGATCGATGGACTTTCACTATTTGAAGCGAAGAATCGCGTATTTCTTTTTTCCGCTTCGCAGCACGATCGCGGTTTCACTGGCCAGGCTGGATTTCGAAAGTTGAAAAGCGATATCCTCGACCCGTTTATTGTTCACGTAGGCTCCGCCTTGTTGAATTGACCGGCGAGCATCGCCTTTGCTTTTGGACAAGCCTGATTCAACGAACGCATCGATCAGCCCGATGCCTTCGCCGTCCAATCGGGCCATTTCGGTTTCGCAACTGGGAACGTCGTTGAAGATCTGGCCAAGCTCGGCGTCGGAAAGGTTCTCAATCTCGGCTCCGAAGAAGATTTGCTTGGCCTGTTCCGCTTTTTTTAACCCATCGTCTCCATGGATCAGTCGCGTCAGTTCTTCCGCCAATCGAATTTGGGATTCGCGTTTGTGAGGAGCCTCGGCCCGAGACGCATCAAGAGCTTCAATCTCTTCATGTGACAATTCGGTTAAGAAACGCAAGCACTTACTTGAATCTTCATCGGCCACGTTGTACCAGTACTGGTAAAACTCGTAGGGGCTGGTTCGATCCGCCGACAGCCAGACGGCACCCGATTCTGTTTTGCCCATTTTGGCTCCGTCGGATTTCGTAAGTAGCGGATTGGTCAGCCCGTAAAGCTGCTTGCTAAGCATTCTTCGTCCCAGATCGATGCCTGCGGTGACGTTGCCCCATTGATCGCTTCCACCGATTTGCAATTCGCAATTGTGTTCGCGGTTGAGGTGGACAAAATCGTAAGCCTGCAGAAGCATGTAACTAAATTCGGTGTAGCTCAATCCGGCTTCGCTTCCCAAACGGCTCTTGACCGAGTCTTTCCCCAGCATGACGTTGACGGGAAAGTTCTTACCGACATCGCGAAGGAATTCGGTGTAGCTAAATTGCTTCATCCAATCGTTGTTGTTGACGAGGATGGCGGAATTGTCACTGGCTTCGAAATCAAGCAAGTGGCGCATTTGGACTTCGATGCCAGCAAGGTTGGCGGCCAGTTGATCATTGGACAGCAGATTTCGTTCGGCGCTTTTGCCACTGGGATCACCAATCATTCCCGTCGCACCACCGACAATCGCAATCGGTCGATGGCCTGCTTTTTGAAATCGGCGAAGCATCATCAGTGGTAACAAGCTGCCAACATGCAGGCTGTCGGCCGTCGGGTCAAAACCCGCATAGACTGTCCGCGAACCTTCGCTTAACCAACCCGGCAAGAAGTCGTCGGCAGTTGTTTGATGAATCAGGCCACGCCATTTAAGGTCACTAAAAATGTCAGACATTGTTTATCGGTTGCAAAAAACTTTGTTTTGAGGCGAAATCCAGAACGTAAAACGTAACTTCCGCGACGCTTTCGTCCAAGCCGACTGATTTTACAGACGAACTCTCACGGCTTATTTTCACCAGACATGATTCTCTTCGGGAAGTTCACTTCGTTTAAATGCAACCTTATTTCATTGAAGCGACAAAGGCACCTGGCAAGCTGCTTGGTGCTACAATCTGCGAATTCAGGATTCATCGACCAGTTTTCCGATGTAGTTTTAGATAGCGAAATAATGACACTTGCTATAATTTTTGTCGCCGCCACGCTGGTTCTGGGAGTCATGTTGCGGCAGTGTATTCCGCTGTTCCGCTGGTTGTTCATTCCGGCCTCCGTCGTCGCGGGAATGTTTGGGCTACTAGCAATTCAGTTTGGAGAACGCTGGGGCGAGGGGCGTTTGGTTGATGCTTCACTACTTTCTCAAGAGCTTGGTCGTTGGCCCGGTTGGCTGATCGCAGTGGTTTTCGCCGGCATGTTGCTGGAGCGAAAACCAAGTTCGGCGAAGGACAGTGCCAGACGCGTTGGCCAGCAGGGATTGATGGTCTGGATTATCGTTTTAGGCGAGACGGCCGTCGGCTTGGTTGTGACTTGGCTGGTCGTGCAAAATCTCTACGACGTTCCCAATTCATTCGGCATGCTGATCGAAACTGGATTCGCCGGTGGGCACGGGACTGCTGCCGCGATGGGAGAAGTCTTCGCACATCCGCGTGTGCAATTATCCGGCGGAAAAGATCTCGGCATGCTGATGGCAACATGCGGATTGGTCTATGGAATCGTTTCCGGAGTCCTTTGGATCAACGTCGGCGTCAGACGCGGTTGGGTTGGGAAGCCGTCGAAGGTGTCGCAGGAGTCAAAGGCGACGGGGCCGTCGGAAAGCGGGTTGGAATCTTCGATGGCAATGGGTTCAGCTACGACCGCTGCTTTTCCACGGAACGCCAGACCAATTGGTTTTTCCAGAATTGATAGAGAGACGATTGATCCGCTGCTGTTTCAGGCAGTGATTCTGGCTTGTGCGTTTGGGATTGGCTTGGCGATGCAGACGGGAGTCATGAGCATTGCGAACATGATCGACGGCCTCTCGACCGCAGTCGGGAGCGAAGGAATCGATGGGGCCGCCGCCCAGGCGCAATTAAGTAAGCGGCTTTCGATCGCCAGCATCGTCGACTTCCCGCTGTTCATCTACACAATGTTCGGAGGCTTGATCGTTCGGAAGCTATTGGCTTGGTTCGGACAAGAAGACCGCGTCGATGGAGAGACAATCAACCGTTTGACTTCCTCGGCCATGGACATTTTGGTGGTCGCTGCAATCGCCTCTCTCAATCTGCAGGCCGTCGCGGCGATGATCGTTCCGTTCTCGATCCTGTTCGTCGCCGGAGGAATCTGGGCAGCGATTTGTTTGTTGTTGATTTCCCGATGGTTGTTGCCAAGCGAACATTGGTTTCAATTGGGTTTGATCAACTATGGCATGTCGACGGGCACCACTGCGACCGGATTCGTTTTGCTGCGGATGATCGATCCGGAACTCGATTCTGGCGCGGCCGAAGACTACGCTCTCGCCGCTCCACTTTCTGCTCCGTTTATTGGTGGCGGCATGATAACCATCGCACTTCCATTGCTGGTACTTGAAAGAATCAATATTGCGATTCCGGCTTTGGTGATCGCTGGAATTGTCTCGGCAATGATTTTCGTTGGACGGCGACTGTTTTTCAGGGCGCAGCAGCCAAGTTAAGTTAATGGGCCGCGACTTTTTCTGTGTGCAGGTTTTTTCACGACGGACGACTAGCACGTAAACTCCGAGGCAAACTAAAACATTTACAAGTTAACCAACGACTGAATTTGGCATGAACGAAAATCAAATGGGCGGAAAATATGATTGCATTATTATTGGCGCCGGTCACAACGGATTGATCGCTGCAGCCTATCTCGCTCGCAAAGGAAAAAAAGTCTGCGTCCTCGAAAGGCGCGAGCTGATTGGAGGTTGCAGCGTCACCGAGGAGCTTTGGCCCGGCTACAAGGTCTCGACCGCTTCGTATGTGGTTAGCTTGCTGCTACCAGAAATTATCAATGATCTCAAACTCAAGCAGAATGGCCTGACGATTCTTCCACGTGTTCCCTCTTCATTTACCCCGATGCGAGACGGGCGGCATTTGATTTTGGGTGCCGACCAAAAAAAGAACCACGAACAGATTTCAAAATTCAGTTCAAAAGACGCCGACGCATTTGTTAGGTATGAAAAATTGCTTGAACAGGTGGCGATGCATTTGGAGCCGATGCTCAACGAGTCGGCTCCGGATTTGTTGCCCATGCCTGCCAGTTGGCGAAAAATCGGTATTGGAAAGAAGTTGAGGGATTTGCAAAAAGGCTGGCGATTGCGAAAAGCCCTCAGCAAAATGGGAAATCAAATTCCCGAAGGGCTTGAGTTTCTAACTGCGGCCGCCCGCCCAATTTTGGAACGCTGGTTTGAAACGGAAGTTCTCAAGACGACGCTTGCCACCGATGCTGTTATCGGAGCCTTCGCGTCCATATCCCAGCCGGGCACGGCTTACGTGTTGCTTCACCATGTGATGGGCACGGCTGGCGGCGCTCGAGGCGTCTGGGGCTATGTGGAAGGCGGCATGGGAGCTCTCTCTGATTCGATTGCAACGGTCTGTCGGCAGCTTGGCGTCGATATCAAAACGGAATGCTCTGTCGACCAGATCAAGCTCTCAAACAATCGTGTCACCGGCGTCCGGTTAACCAGCGGGGTTGAGTATGATGCGCCAGTGGTTGCGTCGAGCGTTGATGCCAATCTGACATTTAACCACTTCTTACAATCAGGCGACCTACCGAAGCCATTTGCAGATTCCATCAATCGAATCGACTACAGCTCTGCAACCGCAAAGATCAATGTAGCTTTGTCGGAGCCGCCGAATTTCACTTGCTTACCGTCAAGCGGCATCGGCCCCCAACACAACGGCACGATTCATATTGGCGAAACGATCGACGAAGTTGAACGAGGCTACGACGACGCGAAATATGGTGAGCCGAGCAAGGATCCGATCGTCGAAATCACGATCCCGACCAGTGTCGACAAAACGATCGCGCCGGAAGGAAAGCACATTATGTCGATGTTCGTCCAATATGCTCCTTACAAACTTCGAGAAGGTCTGAATTGGGACGACATCAAGGAATCGTTTGCGGATCGCTGTATCGAACGCATCGCCGAGTATGCTCCGAATATTTCGAATGCGATTGAACACCGGCAGGTTCTCAGCCCCGTTGATATCGAACGAACTTATGGTCTGACCGGAGGCAACATCTTTCAGGGATCCATGCAGTTGAATCAACTGCATATGATGCGACCGGTTCCAGGTTGGGCTGATCATCGAACACCGATTGACGGTTTGTATTTATGTGGTGCGGCCAGCCATCCCGGCGGCGGCGTGATGGGAGCTTGTGGACGAAACGCAGCAATTGAAATCCTGCGAGACAGATAGTAGCTCGCCATGCCGCGTTTCAGCTACTTGACTTGCAGGATCGGGGAAACCACTTGAGTTTGCGATTCGTAGTCAACCAGGACGGACATCGATTTGATAACGAAATCAGGATGGATCTTGGCCGTCATCACAGCCTTTTCA
>CAZPTT010000243.1:0-6220 GCA_964589435.1 uncultured Pirellulaceae bacterium | reverse complement strand
GTCGAAATCTGAACTCAGGTCGAAATCTGAACTCAGTTGGTAGGTGCGTGAGAGAACGATGTTGCGGATCAGCTTCTTAACCGACCAATCGTCAGCCACGAACTGTAGAGCAAGATGGTCGAGCAGCTCGGGGTGACTAGGCTTGCTTCCTGTCGCGCCGAAATTGTCGACACTGGCCACGATGCCGTTGCCCATCAAGTGCATCCAGACTCGGTTGACCATGACGCGAGCCGTGAGCGGATTTTCGGGAGCAACAATCCACCGCGCAAGTTCAAGGCGGCCGGATGAGTTCCCAGGAAGTGGTTTCATGTCCGCTTTGTCTGATAAAACTTGGAGAAATCCTCTTGGCACCGTATCTTTGGCCAGCTCGACTTCGCCACGCACCAAAAACTTGGTGTCTGAAATTTTGTCGCTGTCCATGACGCCCATTGCGAGGGCAATCGGACGGCCGTCTTCATCGTAGGAATTAAGCTCGACCTCGAGCATCTTGACCACATGGTTCAACTGCAGAAGCTGCCTTTGGTTGGCTTGACCCGGTTTGCCATTTCGGCGAGCCCTGAACATTTCGGCTTTCATCTCACTGAGGCGGTCGCTGGCCCGACGGAATTGGTTTTTCTTGCTAGCCATTTCCTGCTTGGAAAGCGGTTTGAACGCATACTTTTTTTCCTTGATCGGCAGTTGGATCAGATCAGATGAATTGCGATTTTGCACGGAGGAGTAAGTTCCGAACCAGGTATTGCTACTCTGAAAGATCCCTGCCATGGCGTAGTAATCGGACTGCGGAATAGGATCGAACTTGTGATCGTGACAGCGAGCGCACGCAATGGTGGTGCCAAGCATTGCCTTGCCGAGTGTTTCGATTTGTTCGTCGACCAAGTCGAAGCTGAATTGCGCGGCATCCTTCTCATTAAGGTTCTTCGGGCCGAGAGCAAGAAAGCCGGTGGCGACCAAATTCTCCGCCCACTTTTCATCGGTCTTTACGGGCAACAAATCGCCAGCAATCTGCTCGCTCAGGAAACGGTCATACCGCTTATCGTCGTTGAAGCTGTTGATGACATAGTCGCGGTATCGCCACGCCTCCGGATAGAAAACAACATTCACGTCTTTGCCATTGGTTTCCGAATAGCGGGCGACGTCCAGCCAATGACGCCCCCACCGTTCACCGAACTGTGGTGAGGCGAGTAGTTCATCGACCGCAGCGGCGACGGCTGCGGTTCGATCCTCCAATTGATCTCCAGTGCAGGCCTTGATGAAGGCCTCGACCTGCTCAGGTTTTGGTGGCAGGCCGGTGAGGTCGTAATAGAGTCGGCGCAAGAGGGTTGCTGGATCGGCATCAGCGACCGGTTCCAATTCGGCTTCCCGAAGCGCGGCATATATGAAGTGATCAATGTCAGTGACTGGCCAAGCGTCGGCAGGAAACTCGGGAACTTTTCCTTTCAGTGGTTTCTTGTAAGCCCAAAAATTTCGTCCAGCTTCAATGTCGATGGTGGAATTGATAGCTCCCGATTTTTCTGACTCGCGCGGATCAGGCGCTCCCATCTCAACCCATTGGCGAAAATCGGCAATCACAGCGGCATCAAGTTTGTACTTCGGCGGCATCTGCAGCGAAGAGTCGTTGTAGCTGATGGCAGTGATCAGCAGGCTGTCGTCGAGTTTGCCAGGAACGACGGCGGCCCCCGTGTCGCCGCCCAGTTGGCTCGCATCCCGGGTGTCAAGCAGCAGTCCTCCTTTCGACTTTCCTGATTCCTGCGAATGGCATTTGTAACAATGCTCGATCAACGCCGGACGAATTTTTGATTCGAAGAATTCATTTTTTGTCGAATCGGCTTGAGCAAAGCAAGCGACCGCCGGCAGCAGCACAGAAGCAACCGCGAACCATTCGACTTTGATGTTTCGTTTTAAATTGAGCCAGGAGAGTTTCATCGCTCGCTAGTATCCTTTTTCTCGATTCCTTGGCACGAGATCGCCTTGCTTTGAACGCTGCCGATAATTTTGCTCTCTTGAAAACAGATCGAAGCACCCATTCTTCTTAATCGCCCAACATCATTGGTCTACACGTAATGAATACGTCGACAGGATGACAAAAACAGCACAATTCTAGTAGTCTTTGACGATTGAAATTGTAGGTCAGGGACTCTTGCCTGAACTGCTGGAAACGGGCAAAAGTGCACGTTCTACAGACAAACTCGAATGTCATGAATTACTAGAGCCAGTTTCAAAACCAAAGTAGCACGACTATCCGAGTCGGTTTCGCAGCTAAATAAGACTCGGAGCCGAGACGTGAAAACACCTGCAAATCAGCGTAGTTTTAAGAAACGAAAATTCGCCAAAGCTTGATTTCTGTAGTAAGGAGCGCCGCTCAAGAACGTTACCTCGATTCCGCTTCTGGCTTCTTTGGTTTCGCTGATTAGAGTCTTGCCAAACTCTATCAAACGATGCTCGGCAAAACCTGATTTGACAATGTTTTCTTGATTTTCGGGATTCCAAAGTAAGAGTTCTTGACGGTCACCATCCTAAGAGTGACCGAAAAGCGTTCACAAAAAACGCTTCGTCTAGATACTTAAAAACTGTAGCTAAAAACAGAACCAAGGAGAAAATCATGCAATCAATGGAAAACCTTAAGAAGCTAGGAAAACTCGATCAAGCCGCCAACGATGCCTAGGCGAAATTTCAGGATCTGAATACAGCCGTCATGGGCGAAGGCGCAATTTCGGTTAAGAACAAAGAACTGATCGCTCTTGGAGTCGCACTAACAACCCAGTGTAGCTATTGCCTAGAGCTGCATCGCCAAGGAGCAGAAAAAGCCGGCGCGACTCAAGAAGAAATCGCGGAGACAATCATGATCGCCGGCGCACTGCGAGCAGGTGCGGCAATCACACACGGCACACAAATCTTGGCCGATTAAGAAACTGGGCTTTGTCTGATGACAGGGGGGCTTGGTTTCCAAGCGACTCAGCAACATCTCCATGGCTCAAAAGCGATGAGAGATGTTGCCGGACGCTGTCTTACCTGAAACTCATATAGATTGACCCGTTCTCACCGCAAACTGGTCGGGTAGGATGCTTCACCCTTACGTGAATATGCTTGCAAAACCGTGACCATTCGAAACTATCGGCCTAACCACCAACGCCCAACAAGGCCCGCCTCGATCTTTTGATCGAGAAGAGCAAACCAACGTCAACGTCTCAAACGTTAGCTGGGGGCGATGCTCCTAAAAAATTACCGTGTAACTAAGTTCGCGTAACATGAGCACAAAAACACAATTGATTTGACACTGCTTTCTATCGTTGCAAATTCGAGAACAGAAATATCAAATACTTGGTTCAGGTTTCCCAACCGAAAACAATCGCTGTTGCGAAGCTAAAGTTGGGTCGAACCCAAATTCGATGATGAAACTGAACGGGAGTTCGCGAGAATGGCGATGGTTGAAAAAGAAAACTGGATTGAGCGGCTGAAGTCTTCGGGCGAAGTTCGTGAAGGAGCGATCACGGAATTGCGTAGCATCCTGGTTCGCGGCCTGACCGCGACGTGCCGAAGTCGATACGGAAGCAAAATCCAAGCCGAAGACGTTGTGCAAGACGCTTTGATTAAGATCCTCGACAAACTTGATACGTTTGAAGGCCGGAGCAAATTTACGACTTGGGCGATGACGATCGGAGTCAGAATTGCGATCAGCGAGATGCGGCGTAAGCATTTCAATGACGTCTCGATGGATCATCTTTTGTCCAACAGTATGCAATTTGAGCCAGTCGCCGAACCGACACCAGCAGACAACGAAGACGAAAAAAGCAACATGTTGGCCAAGATGACGGAACTTATTGAAACAGATTTGACCACGAAACAGCGTCATGCAATGCATTCGTTGTTGAACGGAATGCCGGTCGAAGTCTTTGCCGAAAAAATGGGGAGTAACCGCAACGCTGTTTACAAACTGGTTCACGATGCCAGGGTAAAACTTCGTCAAGGTTTTGAGCAGGCTGGTTACAAGGCCGAAGATTTTAACTCGGTTTTTGCATAAGGGAAAACGTCATGTCATCACTATCAAATGAACAAATTCAAACTTTGGTTGGCTTGATCACCACGACCAAAACAGACAACATTTCGTGCGACGACTGCTTTGGGCAGATCGGCGAGTTCGCTGAGAAGGCGCTTGAAGGTCGCGAACTTTCCGAAGGCATGCAGATTGTCGAGCGACATCTGGAACAATGCCCCTGCTGCAAGGATGAGTACAATGGTTTACTCGAAGCTTTGCGGGAACTGAAATAGACAGTTTGAGAGTTAGATGTTCGCGCTTCGCAGTAGATATTAGTAACCCGACGATTCTACGACTTAACCAACAAAGCCCGACGCAAGGTAATTTTTGCGGCGGGCTTTTTCGTTCGTGTTTTTCGTTTCCTAAAACGCATCACCCCAAACATGGACGAAAAGCAAAATCTTCGTTTCCATTTTTTGCTTCTTTCGCTTTCTTTCAGCAGAAGCTTGCCAAACTCTAAGAAGTGGCTATTTTCAATATTGAAAAGTCATTTGACGAATCAATTTGAGCCAACACCAAATCCATGTAAATCCATGCAAAACAACCTAAGACTTCACATTGCTCTCGTTCTATTATTCTGCGTCGTCGCATCTAAAACGTACGCCTGTGCGAATGATGATTTGCAATCAGACCGCCCCAACATCCTTTGGATAACGATTGAAGATTGGTCAACCGACCTTTCCTGTTACGGTACGAAAGGAATTGAAACGCCGCATGTCGATCGACTTGCTGCGCAAGGGATTCGATACGCGAATGCCTTTTCAACGTCGCCTGTATGCTCGACTTCGCGTTCTGCAATGATGACCGGTTTTCATCAGAATTTCATTGGTGCCCAGCAGCATCGCGAGTATGACAAGCAACCACTTACCAATGGCGTCAGGCCGATTCCGCATTTGCTTCAAGAAGCCGGCTACCACACATCGTTGATGAGCAAGAAAGTCGATTGCAATTTCCTGCCAGACAAACGTGGCGAATTGTTCATGGGCACAGACTGGAATCAACGCGATCCCGACCAACCATTCTTCGCGCGCATTACGTTTGGAGGCACGCATCGTTCATGGAAACGGGATCCGCAGCGACCGATCGAAATTGAAGACGTTGAGCTTCCACCGTACTACGCCGACACACCGTTTTGTCGGCGCGACTGGGCCAATGGTTTGGAGCAAATGCAATTAGTCGATCGCGAAGTCGGTGAACTGCTGAAGCGATTGGACGACGAAGGCTTGGCTGGCAACACAATCGTCTTTTTTATCGGCGATCATGGCCGTTGCCACATTCGAGGAAAGCAATTTCTCTACGATGGCGGAATTCGCATTCCCATGATCATGCGCTGGCCGGGAAAAGTCGAAGCCAATCGGGTCAGCCAAAGCATGGTGATGTCCATTGACATCTGTGCGACGATTTTGGAGGCGGCTGGGGTAACCTCGCAAGTTCCGTTGCATGGAACGAGTTTGATCAATCGAGAAATTAACAAGCGTGAATACATTTTTGCGGCCCGAGATCGGATGGGCGATACACATGACGCCATGCGATGTGTTCGTTCACGGAATCATAAACTGATTTTGAACTTGATGCCGGAACGCGCCTGGTGCCAATACAGTGGATATAAAGAAGGAGCGTATCCGATGTTGGCAGAAATGAACTTGCTGCATCAACAAGACAAATTGACGCCAGTGCAGGCGTTGTTTTTTGCTGCGACCAAACCGTCGATCGAATTGTTTGATCTTCAAAAAGATCCTCACGAAATCAATAACGTTGCCGACGACCCAAACTACACTGATGTGAAAGCAGAGTTGCTTAAGCAACTCACAAATTGGCGCGAAACGGTGATCAACGACACTGGCGTGTCAAATGACTTCCGAGGGGAGGGCAAATTCCCCGAATCGTGTCCGGCGGAAACCGTGGATCAATGGGTTCGCTCGAACAAAAACAAGTTCGACTTCAAACGCTTCGGCGTGCCGGCTTGGTATCCAACGAGAACACTTGAGCAGTGGCAAAGTGTTCGCGATCAGTGGGAGCCTTATGTGTTTCGCAAACCCAACAACGACATGAAACGTCCGAAAATTCAGCCCAAGCAAAAGTAGCGGCAACATGCTTGATTCTGATCACGCTGGTGGAAGCCGAATTCGCAATGCCGTGCTCTTCTTGCTGAGCATGCCCACGCAAGCGAGGGCATGGCACCCATCA
>CAZPTT010000242.1:350-6296 GCA_964589435.1 uncultured Pirellulaceae bacterium | reverse complement strand
GTCGACCCAAGGAATGCCGGTTCTGCGTGACAAGCTTCAGGCCGAAGTCGATCAGCAGTTTGGGCATGATGATCGTGACGTGTTCGTCTGCTCAGGAACCAGCGGCGGCCTTCTGCTTTCCGTCCTATCGATGGTCAATCCAGGTGACGAGGTTATCTACTTTGATCCGTTTTTCGTGATGTACCCCGCTCTCATTGAAATGGCCTCGGGGCGCAGCGTCAAATTGAGCGTTTATCCTGACTTCAAAGTCGATATCAACAAGTTAGAGGATGCGATCACTGATAAAACGAAAATGATCATCTTCAATAGTCCCTCGAATCCCACGGGTGTCTGCTCCAGCGAAGAAGAAATCAAAGCGATCGCTGAGCTGGCCGCCAAGCACGGGATCTGTCTAGTGTCGGACGAGATTTACAGTCGCTTTACTTATGACCGCCCGCACATTTCTCCAGCGAAGTACAATCCGGAAACGATTGTGATTGACGGTTTCTCAAAAACCTACGCGATGACGGGATTGCGATGTGGTTACGTGCATGGCCCCAAAAAGATCATGGAGACGATGCTGAAGATTCAGCAGTACACTTTTGTGTGTGCGCCTCAACCAGTTCAGTGGGCGGGAGCGGTAGCGCTAGACTATGACATGACGCCTTACGTTGATCAGTACCGCAAGAAGCGTGATCGAATGCTGGACGGTCTCAAGGATCACTATGAAATTGCGAAGCCGGGCGGAGCGTTTTATCTGTTTCCGAAATTGCCTTGGGGAAATAACGAGCAGTTCATCGAAGCGGCCATCGACAATAACATGATGGTCATTCCCGGCAACATCTTTAGTGATCACGATACGCATTTTCGAATCTCATACGCTGTGGACGACGCTGTCATCGAACGCGGAATCGAAACGCTTTGTAAGATCGCCCAGAAGTAGGCATTAGGGTCGTTGAAGTCAGATTGAGTATTTCTAAGTGACTTGAAGTGAAATTGATTTGATTGAAATCGTTTGAAGTGACTTGAGGTACACAGCGGATTGAATCGAGTATTCTGTTCAGTCGCCGGAAGACAGCGCCGTGAGGTTGGTTGAAGTTTGAGACGGCTTGAAGTTTTGAAGTTTTGAAGTTTTGAAGTTTTGAAGTTGTGAGGTTGTGAGGTTGTGAGGTTGTAAGGGTGTAAGGTTGTAAGGTTGTAAGGTTGTTTAAAGTCGATCGAGATTGTTTAAGGTGCGCCCCTGATTTACCCCGAAGGGGTCGTAGCTTTTAGCCGGTGGTTGAGCGCAGCGACACCACCGGTGTGTTAATCATCAAACCACGCACCCCATGCACCCCGAAGGGGTGCCAGCAATGAGAAAGACGATGAGCTATATCAGTCTTCACGTTCATATCGTTTTTGCGACAAAGCATCGTCAGCCAATCATCTTGCCTTCTTGGCGTGAGCGTTTGCACGAGTATGTCGGAGGAACGGTCAATGGATTGGGGGCTTATGCGGACGGTGTTGGAGGCGTCGAAGACCATATCCACTTGCTTGTCGGTTTCAAAGCAACCCACCGAATATCTGATTTCATGCGAGAACTAAAGAAGGCTTCATCGAGTTGGGTTCGCAGCGAAATTGGTATGAAGGGTTTCTCTTGGCAAGAAGGTTATAGTGCATTTTCCGTTAGCCCAACTGCTCGCTCTGCCGTACGAAAGTACATTCAAAATCAAGAGATTCATCATCGCGAAAAAACGCATAAAGAAGAGCTTATCGAATTGTTGGAAAAGGCAGGTGTCGAATTTGATGACAAGTATTTGAATTAAGGGGCAGCCATTGAAGACTGGCTGGCATCCCTTCGGGATGCGTGAAAAGTCTGAATTGAAACCGGTGGTGTCGCTGCGCTCAACCACCGGCTATTGGCTGCTACCCCTTCGGGGTAAGGCTGCTCCCTCGGTGCGAAGCTCCTTCCTTGGGATGTTTTCTTTTTGGGATGTTTTCTCCTCGTGATGCTCCCTCGGCGCGATTCTTTCCCAGCGAGTTGCTTCATGGACTCGAAAGACCGATGATTCTTGGAGGTGAATGCTGATGCAACTCATGTTAGTGCTCATGCTGGCATCCCTTCGGGATGCGTGAAAAGTTTGAATTGAAACCGGTGGTGTCGCTGCGCTCAACCACCGGCTATTGGCTGCTACCCCTTCGGGGTAAGAGGGCTCTCGGTGCGATGCTCGCTGAGTGAGACTTTTCTTGAGTGAGGCAGTTCTTGACTGAAACTTTTCTTGAGTGAAACTTTTCTTGAGTGAGACTTTTCTTGACTGAGGCGCTTCTTGAATGAGATGCTTCTGAAGATTCGCTGACAAATGGCGACCAAATTTCTGGCGAGATTAGGGGGTGCTGCTCAGATACCATTTCAGTGAATTTGCTCGGACTAAGCCAATAGCTCCTTCACGACATGCCGTTTCTCAACACCGGTTAGTTTTACATTCAGGCCGCGGAAGTTGACCGAAAGCCTTTCGTGATCCAGCCCTAAGCAATGCAAAATGGTGGCTTGGATGTCATGCACGTGGATTGGGCGTTCAACAATGTTGAAGCCAAGCTCATCCGTCGCGCCGAGTGAGAATCCTTGTTTGATCCCGCCGCCAGCGAACCACATCGAAAAGGCTTGCGGATGATGGTCGCGGCCTTTGCTTCGGCCTAGCACAGCACTTGATTCGACCATTGGAGTCCGGCCAAACTCGCCACCCCAAACGACGAGCGTGTCATCGAGTAGACCTCGTTGTTTTAGATCCATGATCAGTGCAGCCGAAGCCTGATCTGTTTGTTTGCAATGATTCTTGAGGCCGCCGGCAACATCGCTGTGATGATCCCAGCCGGCATGGTAAACCTGAATGAACCTTGAGCCACGTTCGGCCAGTCGGCGAGCCAGCAAACAGTTATTGGCGAATGATGGTTTGCCAGGCTTCGCGCCGTACAAATCAAGCGTCTGTTGCGACTCGCTTTTCAAGTCCATCAGTTCGGGAGCGCGGGCTTGCATTCGGAACGCCATTTCATAAGCGTTGATTCGGGTCGCAATTTCCGGATCGCCGACCGTCTGTTGCCGGCTTTGATTGAGTTGGCGAATCAAGTCGATCGAATCTCTTTGCGCGCGGTTGTCAAAGCCCTTGGGATTGGCGACGTGCAGAATCGCATCGCCAGAGCTGCGAAACGGTACGCCTTGGTGCGAGCCGGGCAAGAAACCCGATCCCCACATCGATGCGCCGCCGCTAAGACTACCGCCACTTTTGAGAACGACAAATGAAGGCAGGTCGTTGGCTTCGTTGCCCAGTCCGTAACTCAGCCATGAGCCCATGCTGGGCCGACCAGGCAGTTGAAATCCGGTGTTGAATAAGAGCTGAGCCGGAGCGTGATTGAATTGATCCGTCGTACACGATCGAACGATGGAAATGTCGTCAGCGATCTTGGCAAGCCACGGCAAGCGATCTGAAAGCTCGGCTCCACATTTACCGTGCCGATCGAATTTGAATTGCGGCCCAAGCACGGCAGCGTCCGGCTGAATAAATGCGTATCGTTGGCCGGCGATAACCGAGGGAGGGATCGGTTGGCCTTCGAGTTCGGCGAGCTTCGGTTTGTAATCGAAAAGGTCAAGTTGACTGGGCGCTCCAGCCATAAACATGTAGATCACTCGTTTGGCTGTTGGCGCAAAATGGGGTGGCCGAGGCGCAAGCGGGTTGTCAGCATTGGTTGATTCAGCGCCGCTTGAACTGGAAGCAAACGCCTGTCGAGTCTGCCCTGCCAATAGCGTTGCCAAAGCGATCTTGCCGACGCCGACTCCGCAATCGCGAAAGAAATGTCGCCGAGTTTGGTGGTGAAGTGGCGAAAGGGATGAGGAGTGAGTTTGAGTCATAATGTCGTCAATCGATTTCTCTGTTTTGCGTTTGCAATACCCTAAACGGCTCTTAGCCGGTGATGCGTAATTCCAGTCACGCAAGGCCAATGTCTGTCGTTCCTGGCTTGCTAGTTCAGCTATTGTTTGGTGACCGCTTCGTCAAGATTCATGACGACCCGTGCAACCATCGTTAACGCCGCCATATTGTGAGTCGAGTTCTCATTCTTGGCGATTTCGGTGACGCTCAATTCGCCGCTTTGTAGTCGTTCAAATTGGTCGTCGTAGTAATTTGTGAGCGTATCTAATTCTTGCTCGGTGGGTGGACGAGTCAAAACGCAGCGGAATAAATAAGTGAGCTTGTCTTTGTTAGATTCAAGATTTTGATCAATCGTTCGATTGGCCAACCCACGTGCAAACTCCAAGAACATTTCATCATTGAGGACGGTCAATGCTTGTAGTGGAGTATTGCTGCGGTTGCGCCGCGCAAGGCAATTTTCGCCAGAAGGCCCATCGAAAACGGTGTACGCGGCAAACGCTGCGGTTCGTTTGCTGAATGTGTAAATGGAGCGTCGATAACGGTCTTCGCCAGTCGATGGCTTCCATTTTGTCCCGCCGTAAGCCAACGCCGTGACGCTTGCTGGTTGCGGCGGACGAACGCCGGGGCCATGCATTTTTTCAGACAACAGCCCGGAGGCTTTTAGGCATGAATCCCTCATCATTTCTCCCGTCAATCGGATCCGTGGGCCGCGAGACAAAAACTGATTGGTCGGGTCGAGTCGGGCTTGCTCAGGATTTGCGAGTGAGTTTTGTCGATACGTCGCGCTGGTAACAATCAAGCGGTGAAGCTTCTTGGTCGACCAGCCGTCTTTCACGAACCGAACGGCCAGCCAGTCTAAGAGATCAGGGTGAGTTGGGGCTGCAGATTGTACGCCGAAGTCGCCGCTGGTTTGCAACAAGCCGACTCCGAAAAACGATCGCCAAGCTCGATTGACCGCGACGCGAGCGGCCAACGGGTTGGCATCGCTGACCAACCAACGGGCAAGTTCCAAACGATCCGTCGGAAGCTGGTCTTGTGGAGTCGATCCCGCAAACAGTTGAATCATCCCCGGCGGCACTTCTTCTTTTGGCGAAAGGTACTCACCACGGTGGCGGCGATAGGTCTTACGACGATCGTCTGACGGTCGCTCTTGCATGACCAGAGTATGAGTCGGTGCCGGCAATTGGCTGCGAACGGTCTCCAGTTCTTTGCGTTGTTCCGACAGTAGATCCGTCGTCAGCAGGAACTCGCGTTTGAGTTTTTCCAATTCGACTTGCGAAAATTGCTGGTTTGATTTTGACGCGAGAAGCGTTTCAATCTCGGCAGGGAAACGATTCGCCACGGCTGCAGTGTTGTCAGTCACGGCAATTCGGAACCGCCCGAGGCTTGCGACGTAGTGACGCTCAGAAAGGATTTTGATGTTCAGTTCGCCAACTTCCGTGATCGGCTCTTCAAAATTGACAACCAACTGCAGCCGTTGGCTCTTGTGTTGTCTCGGCTGCCAGCCACTTGAGCCGTCGCCATCGAAGACTGATTTGTCTTTCGCTTCTTTTTTCGTGGCATCGCTATGGCTGTGAGTCGAATTGGCGAATGTAACCGACGAGCCGTTTAAACTGGCGTCGATCTCGCTGACATAGAAATCACCTTTGCGACCTTCGTAGTAGGCGCGGCCCGGTCCCTGATTGGGTAATCGGTCGTCAGGAAGTGCTTCCAAGCGAATCGCATGAACCGGAAGCTGATCGGCCGTCAATTTAAACCCCAGCTCATATTCGTCACGTTTGGTGGCATCCCCGGAGGAGAAAACTGAGCCATCGGCAAGCAGTTCCAGTCGCGGTAAATTCGACTTCAACGATGTCGGTCGAATGATGTTCCACTTCGAGACCTGCATTTGGGCTTTAGTAATCCACTTGTCCAGTTTTTGCTCTAAATGTTCCGAGCGTTTGTCTGCGGGTGCCGGGCTAGTTTCGGATTCATCTGCATTCGGTGCGATTTCCGTACTCCCCTGCCCTGCTTTTTCTTGGTCGCTTGAGGCTTTTTGCTTGTCCTCGCTGGCCGTTTGGTTTGT
>CAZPTT010000242.1:0-340 GCA_964589435.1 uncultured Pirellulaceae bacterium | reverse complement strand
GCTTTTTGTTCGTCTTTACCTGCCACATCTCTTGTCGGCAGCGGAAACTCAGATTCCAGTTTGCGTTCAAGTTCAACGATTTTCGCAAACAGGTTTTTGCGCTTCGCTTCTTTTTTTGCGTCCGGGATTAAGTAGTCAGGTTCATCGGCATTGTCCATCAACGCCATCAACGCGTAGTAGTCGGTATGGGTGATCGGGTCGTATTTGTGAGTGTGGCACTGCGCACAGCCAACTGTCATTCCCAGCCAAACCGTTCCTGTCGTTGCGACTCGATCGACCATCGAAAGGAAGCGATATTCAAGCGGATCAATTCCACCTTCTTCATTGAGCATCGTGTTCC
>CAZPTT010000241.1:0-6349 GCA_964589435.1 uncultured Pirellulaceae bacterium | reverse complement strand
TCTACGGGGGCCAAGTTCTACGGGGGCCAAGTTCTACGGGGGCCAAGTTCTACGGCTGACCATGTAGGTACCAACTTCTGTGGGTGCCATGCCCTCGCTTGCGTGGGCATGTCGACGCAGCCAGACAACGGCAACAATCATTTCAGCGTTGATAGGTAATTAGCCTTCCTATATTTCTTTTTTCTGGAAATCTTGCTCGGAGAGTGTTTGCACGCTTTCTGTTGCCACATCGTGCGATTTGGACTTAAGGCAGATGCATTCAGAAAGGAGATTTCAAGCGGCGTCGACAATCGCAAGGCAAATTTGGATCGCAATAAAATCGAAACATGTGTTAGTTCTGCGACTACCCGGCGAAGGAAAAAAATTTACAATGGAATGTCAGAGCGAACAGCATTCTTGAAGCATTAAGGCAAGTGGTACCTCGCCATCGGTATCCGCCCATGCTTCATTCGCTTTAATCCTCAGACAACATTTTTGCGTTCAGAAAAGATCGAGAAGTATTCCATGACGGTTCAGCAGCAGTTCATGACAGTTCAAAACGAAATTTGTGGTCAACCTGTAAAAGACTTGGTTGGTCGCTTCGGCTCGCCAACTTACGTCTATGATGTTCAGGTCATTCGGCAACGAATCGAACAACTCCGTCAGTTCGATGTGATCCGCTACGCTCAAAAAGCGAATTCTAATTTGGCCATTCTGGATCTCATGCGAAAAGAAGGCGTGGTCGTTGATGCGGTCAGTACCGGCGAAGTGCTTCGCGCCAAAGCGGCTGGGTTCGACTTGCAAGCCGAACCAAATCAGGTCGTTTACACGGCTGATATTTTCGATCGCGAGTCTTTGAAGTTCGTCGTCGACAATAATATCCACGTCAATTGCGGCTCGCCCGACATGATTAAGCAGGTTGGCGAGGCGGCTCCAGGTTGCAGCGTCACTATTCGAATCAACCCTGGCTTCGGTCATGGGCATAGTGCAAAAACGAATACCGGTGGCGAGTCTTCGAAGCACGGCATTTGGCATGAGCAGTTGGCGGATGTCGTCGAGATGGCGGCAAAGTACAACGTCACGATCTCTGGCTTGCATATGCACATCGGATCGGGAACTGATTTCGAACACCTTTCACAAGTCTGCGAAGCGATGCAAAAAACAGCCGCTGTCGTCGGCCCCTCGATCACCACCATTAGTGCGGGTGGTGGCTTGCCAACGCCTTACAAGGAAACAGACACTGGGCTTGATGTTGATCGCTACTACCAATTGTGGGACTCGACTCGCAAGCAACTTGAGTCAGATTTTGGGCACCCGATCAGCTTAGAAATTGAACCCGGCCGTTTTTTGGTTGCCGAATGCGGTTACTTGATCAGCGAAATTCGGGCCGTCAAAACGATGGGCAGCAATTTGTTTTACTTGGTGGATGCAGGCTTCAACAATTTGGCTCGTCCTATTCTCTACGGTGCCTATCATCCAATGGCTGTCAGCTTTGCTGGAGAACCAACAGAAGAACATCAGCCGGTGATCGTTGGTGGTCCGCTTTGCGAATCAGGCGATATTTTCACCCAAGAAGAAGGCGGCTTCGTCTGCTCAAGAGATTTGCCTGTCGCCAACGTTGGCGATTATCTCGTCATTCAGTGTGCGGGAGCCTACGGCTATGTGATGTCGTCCAACTACAACAGCAAGCCATTCGCCGCCGAAGTCATGATCGATGGCGACAAGACGCATCTTATCCGAGAGCGACAGTCGTTTGACGATCTGATCCGTGGCGAGGTCATTCCCTCTTAGGCGGTGTAGCTTTTTGTGGTGAAATTTTGAATCACAACCAGTCTATTCACAGAACAAGCTCGATTCGCAATGCGAACCGAGCTTGTTTTTTCGCGTGGTAAGACTCTTCTCTTTTTTGAAGCGTCTTTTATCTTGGGAGCGACTATTTCTTCGGAGCGACTATTTCTTCGGAGCGACTATTTCTTCGGAGCGATCGGGATTCGCGGTTCTTTGGCAAGCGAAAATGTTAGCTGCTCATACCAGAGGTCCTCGGATTGGACGAGACTGCGAATCTTTTTCCAGATCTCGACTGGCGGGCCAAAGCCACTCCAGTCAATCGTCAACACACGCACGCCTCGACGCCGCATTTCGCCAAGCAACTTTTGGTAGTTGTCGTAAAGCTGTTTGAGATAGTCCAGCGGAACGCCTTCTTCTTCCGATCGGCCGCGGCTGTGCATCCGGTCGTAACACTCTTCTGGCGACACATCGAGGAAGACAAAAATATCAGGAGGCATCACGTCGCGGCTCATGTTTCGATAGACGTCGATATACAGTTGATACTCTTCCGGCGTCATGAACCCGCGCTCCATCGCCGTCGTCGCGAACACCGTATCTCCGTAGATTGGGCGATCCTGAACGACAACGATTCCCTGATCGCCCCAGGCTTGCTCGACCGCCAAACGGTGTTGTTCGTAACGCTGGCAAAGCATGAACATCTGCATCGCAAAACCGCCACCGGTGTTTTTTCCAGTCTGCAAATCGTCATAGTAACGCTGCAAAAAGTGACTGAATTTTGGATGATGGGTCGGCTCTTCCATCACTTTGGTCGGACAACCAGAGGCCATTGCGGCCGAAGCAATCGCATGGCACGCGTTCGTTTTTCCAGCTCCAATGTTGGCGTCAATTGCCACAAACAATCCGCGTTCTGTTCTATCGCCTAGGCTCACGATAATTTCCTTTTTTGTTAGGCTTCCATTGACGTTCCCATTAGTCGTGGCCAAACCGTTGGCAACGGCCCATAAATTACCGCGTCGGCGCAAACCCCGCAAGCACTCCGGATATTCCATTTTTTCACCCCAGTTTGCCGCGGCGTTTTCTCTTAACGCAACGGCATTCCCGGAAGTCAATCGCTGGTTAGCGGCTCATTTTTGCGTCCTTCAATCGGTTGCAAGGACGAAAATCACGACCAGTCGCCAAGGTAGTCGCGGACAAGTGCCAATTTCCGGAGCACCGTACGCTTCGAATATTGAAGCTGTTCTCCAATTTCATCGCTCGTAAATCCTTGCACGACCAACTGCAGTACTTCGTGCAGTTGCTCGGGCAGCTTGTTTTTGAAGTCGTGGAACATTTCAAAGCAATCCGGCGTTAAAAATTGGTCGACCAAACCTTGGAAATCTTCTGACTGTAAAGCAGGAATTTCTGTGTCTATTTTCGGTTGATCGTCCGACTTAATTTGACGTCGTGAATTGCTCTGACTGGATGGTCGCTTTCCGGCTTCAAGAAGGAAGTCTTCAACAAGTGACTCTCTTCGAACATCTCGTTTGTCAGCCAGATTGGCTCGGATCTTATCGGTCGTTTTATTGCGAATGATCGTTAGCAGGATCTTGCGTACTTCGTCGCCGGGTTTGTCAGCATAAACGGGAGACACTCTTAAAAAGCTGCCCATGACCGAGCTGGCGATATCTGATGCATCCATCCGATTGCCAAGTGATCGAATATCTAATCCATGTTTGGCAATTAACTTCCCCAAAATGTACCTGCGACAGAAGCTGGCCGCGTGCTTAGAACAGGCTGGATCGGACAATTCTCGTATCAGTTCGTCCCAGTTAAAGTCGGGCTCGTTAGATTTGGTGGGGTCTGCGTCCATTAGTCCGTTTTGTCTTCTGCGATGGAGTCAAAAGATTCGACCACCGCAAGGAATCCGTCATCGAGCGGGTGATATGCCATGATCTCCAAAACACCATCCTTTCGCAATCTCGGTAAACAAATACATCCTCTGGGAAGTTTTTGATCCAGTTTGAGCATGCCGGTCGTCCACTTTTCATCATGAAGAGTTTGGTAAACGATTCGGTCACCTAGGCATTCCGCGAACCAAATTCGATCCTGTTCGTCAATCGAAGGAATTGTCATGTTCTTCGTGGTGAACCTTGCAAATTCCAAACGCTTCCAGGAGTCACCGTCCATTGAAGTATGAATCGAGTCGCTTGCCTGATCGAATACGGTTTTCTTCCCAGTCGAGTCAAGCAGCAAGAGACTACCAAAGACATGCTGATACGAAAATTCATCATTTTGCTTTGAGCTTATATAGAAGGACGGATCATAATTGTCTCGTCCGGTCCACCGTTTGGTGAGAAGATGTGGATTGCCGGCATTGTCGAACTGCCCTCGCAGCGAGACGCCAACGTTACCCCTGACGCTTGACGTTTCCCATCCGCCATCTCGGCGTTTTGCCACAACCAACTGGTTGGTTCCGTAGTCACCGAAGTATATCTGATCCACATTTTCATTTTCATCAAATCGAAGTATCGGCCAGAATCCAGAGTTCGCTGAATCGATCACAGTTTCGCTTTTCCATTTGCCAGCGGCACTTTCATAAAGCAGCAGTAGCCGCCCCGCGAAGGCACCAACATCTGGCTGAAGCTGCCGAACCGTCATCACCCGTTTTCCCGATGGCGAATAAAACAGTTTTGCTTGAGAGCAAGGGCCAACCTCTTCGCCATCGAACCGAATCTGGTTCAGCTCCCAAATACCTTCTGTCTTCTCTAACAAATGCAATCGGTTGTTTTTTCCGTACATCGTTAAGGATCCCATGATGAATGGCTGCTCAAGATGTTGGGCCTGACTTAGAGTCAGGTTGTGGTCCCCAGACCGTCCAACGAAGTGCGAATCGGGCTTCTGAATCCAGTGCACGACGCCATCGGAAACCTGCTTTACTTCTGCTGCCTTCTCCCATTTTTCAAGCGGACACCAAATTAAACTTCCGTCTTGGTTGGCAACGGTAATAGCAGCGTCAGTCGCTGCGACTGCGATCGAGTGTCCATTCCTGCTAGGACAATTGATCGTGCTTACGCTAACCATGTGCTCAGGGGTGCACAGGCCGATTTCGCCGTTCTTGCTAAGCGAAACAATTCGAAGCCCATCATGCGTCACAGTGAAGTCTCTCGCCCCCGGCAAATCAAGGCCTCTCCTAATCTGAAAGTTTCGATGGTCTTCTTTATCACGGTTGTCGATCCAATTTGGCGCAACTGAGTTCTCGTCAGCCGTAAGCATTCGGCTTTCTCGCACCGAGCTAAAAACTAAGGCGGTTCCTCCCGCACTGGCAATTTGTTGCATTCCAAGATCGGCCACGCTGAAGTCTCGAGTGCGAAACGTGGCGAAATTTTGCCCAGCCCCGTAAGCGGCTAAGTACTTTCCTTCAGAACTGAATGCAATTTTGCCGGTATTGATTGGGAAAACCTTCATTTGTTCTTGCGCGATGTCCTTATCCTTCGGTACTCCAGGAAAATGCAAAGTCTTTAAATGTTTACCGTCGCTCCATGTCCACAACTGAATGGTGCTTTGTGAATCGACGGCGGCCACTAGGTCTTTGCCTTCATGGATAGCCAAACTGACCAATGAATTCGTACTCTTGATTCGACGTACTTCCTTGATTTTCCCTTTGGAAAGTCGCCAAACTTTAACCCACTGATCATTACCCACCGTGGCTACATCGCCGTTGCTGAGGATCACAATCGCTTGCCGTCCACCTGCATGTGCTTTCGGAACGCTCGCGATCAATTTGTCTCGGGCCAAATCGATTAGGCTCAGCTCGCCTTCGTTGTCCATCGCCCAAACCCGATTGGGAATTTCCGGATCAGCAGCTAACTCAGGAGTTGCCCCAAGTTCGAGTGACAATTTTTTCCATTTGGGGCCAGGAGCTTCCTCGGATCGAGAGGCCAACTTCATGTCTCCAATCTGATTGGTAAATAGCAAGTTGTTGTCGATCCAACGCAAGTTGCCACCGGCGCGTTTTTCAAGCACATCGATTTTTGCCTGCTTGTTCAGAGCAGGCTTACGGATGTCTAATCGAGCTCCAATCGAATACGTTCGAGTATGCTTGCCACCAATCGCGTTCCAAATATGCACGTCGTTTTGAGAATCTAATGCAATGATTTGCTTACGTTTGCTATCGAAAGTAACTTGAGAACTGAATACGCCGGGGCGACGATTTGGCATTTCAAGTTCTTGGAAAAGCTCCGCTTTTAACTGCCCATCATCATCGATGATGTTGAACTGCTTGATTGGTTCCTCGCCAGCGGCAACGTAGACGACATTTCTTCCGTCGATCTTTGAAAGATAAACATCGTTGACGTAACCTGAAAATTTCGTTTCCAGCTTTATTTTCAAATCTAAACCGTAGATTCGAAGTGCTCCGTCGGCACCACCAATTGACCATCCATCGGCGAACTTGCATTGATTGAGATGAGTTATCTCACACCCAAAATCAGATTGGTGGAGTGTTTCGAATTTTGAGCTAAGCAATGTCACTTTGCCGATGGCATCCGCGACGATTGTTCTATCTTGGTCGCTGGCATACCGAACGAAGTGAAGTGGCGAAGCG
>CAZPTT010000240.1:0-6370 GCA_964589435.1 uncultured Pirellulaceae bacterium | reverse complement strand
ACTGCGTTCAAACCCCCGGCTACAAGCTGCAATCCTTTCAGGATAAAAATGATGGGCGGACGGTCCGCCTCCCTTGACCTATCGGAGCAACAGCGACGTCGGGCCGGTGTCAGTCCGCGTGGTGTTCACCGAGAAGTGTCCAAGTTCATCGCAATTTAGTTTTCCCAATCAATTCAACAGCGAACCGAGGTACGAGCCATAATCATTGTTGTACGTTTCGGACAACTTTTGCAGTTGTTGCGAATCGATGAAGCCCTTGCGATAGGCGATTTCTTCTAGACAAGCAATCTTCAGCCCCTGTCGTTTTTCAACGGCCGCTACAAAATTTCCCGCGTCCAACAATGAATCCTTCGTCCCCGTATCCAGCCAAGCAAACCCTCGAGAGAATCGCTCAACGCAAAGGCTACCTTTGTCCATATAAACCCGATTCACGTCAGTGATTTCCAACTCGCCTCGTGGCGAAGGCTTCAGGTTTGCTGCGATATCGAGCACTTGGTTGTCATAGAAATATAATCCGGGAACCGCGTAATCCGATTTTGGTTCCGACGGCTTTTCTTCAATCGAAATCGCTTTGCCTTGATCGTCGAATTCGACGACACCATAGGCTGTCGGATCACTGACGCGATAGCCAAAGATGGTCGCACCCTCTTCTTGATTGGCTGCCGAAGCGAGGACTGAACCGAAGCCTTGACCGTAGAAAATATTGTCACCCAAGACCAAAGCCACGCGATCCGAACCAACAAAATCGGCCCCAATCAAGAATGCTTGTGCCAGGCCTTCCGGCTTGGGCTGCTCGGCATACGACAAACTCATGCCCAGCGATGATCCATCCCCAAGCAACCGTTGGAACATGGGCAAATCATGCGGCGTGGAGATGACCAGGACTTCCTTGATTCCCGCCAACATCAATGTCGACAATGGATAGTAGATCATTGGCTTGTCATAAACCGGTAGTAATTGCTTGCTGATCCCCTTCGTGATTGGGTGCAAACGCGTACCTGAGCCACCTGCCAGAATGATACCCTTCATTGTTTCCTGCTTTGTTGTTTCTGTTGATCTATAAAGGCTGAGAATCAATCGTACCGAGAGTGATTTCAATCAGGGTGAAGACGTGGATTTGTGTCGAAAGAGCCAATGTTAGTCGCAACGGATTGCAATACTAGAGCCCATTTCAAAACCCGGTTTGTGAAAGTAGCACGACGCTCCGAGTCGTATTTAGTTGCGAAACCGACTCGGAGAGTCGTGCTACTTTGGTTTTGAAACCGGCTCTAGATTGGGAAAAGCTTATTAGACTCAGTGGCCCACCAGAACTGAAATGATTGGTGCCATGCTTCCGCTTGCGTGAGCATGCCCACGCAAGCGAGGGCATGGCACCCATTAAAACCAGTCAACTCAGCGTAGACGAGCCACTACATTACATGTGACGCAGGCGTTCTATCGACTAAGACGGACAAGCGCCCTTCAACCCACGTCGGACGTACCGATTACTGAGGTTGAGCAAATTTCAACTTTGGGTGGCTAAAAAGCAATTGGCCAGCAAAGCCGGCCCTATAAACTGAAAATCACTCAAAATGGGGCGAGGAAGCCAATCAGATAGTGGGACGCGAAGTGCGAGGTTTTTCGAGACCCAATTTCCTCACAGCCAATTGAAAGAGCTCCGAAGGAGCGGTCGCAATTAGCTGCGGGCGTCAGCCCGTAGAGTTGGAGTTTCATCGTATTCAAGCCACGAAGTGGCGGTCGCGATGGGGGCGTTCGTTTGCGGTCGCCACTTCGTGGCTGAGGCGATTAGGGCAAACTAAACCGCGGACTTACGTCACGCGGCTACATGCGGTCGCCACTTCGTGGCTAAAAAAATCCAAAACTAGTGGTTCATCAATGCTAAAGATTTGAGTTGGATGATTTAGCCGTTTGGGCGATAGCCCCGGTTTTCGCAACGCAACCGTGGCTATCGCCAAAACGGCTCATCCCAAAATTGAGCTTTGACGCTCCACTAAAACGTAGGCGCAGAGTTGTTTGTTATCGTCGTCCGGGGTTCCCTGCGTCTCTGGGACTCTGCGTGAGAATTTTCCTCTTTCCCGATGGAGCTTTTTGAGAAAATCAATTTCTGTTCAACCGCGAAATGCGCTAAACAGGCGAAAAAATACGGACAGATCGTTTTCGTTTATTTGTTTTGTTTCGCGGTTGTGTGGATCTATGATTCCAATCGACTACTGCATGCGAGATTTCTGGTTGAAGGAAAGGAGTCTCACGCAGAGCCGCTAAGGCGCAGAGTTGTTTGTTATCGTCGTCCGGGATTCTCAGCGTCTCTGGGACTCTGCGTGAGAATTTTCCTCTTTCCCGATGGAGCTTTTTGAGAAAATCAATTTCTGTTCAACCGCGAAATGCGCTAAACAGGCGAAAAAATACGGACAGATCGTTTTCGTTTATTTGTTTTGTTTCGCGGTTGTGTGGATCTATGATTCCAATCGACTACTGTATGCGAGAATTCTTTTGTAATTGATCAACCATGCTAATCGCAAAGTCGACCGCATGATGTTCAATGCCTTACCGCAAGAAATCAATCAACCCTCGCGATGATATGTCGGCCGTGATCGCATAGGTGTACTCCAGCAAAGACTGATCATTTTGCATTCGTAAGACAGCCTCGGCAATATCCGTCGATTGAAGATTGCTTAGCTGAGTCTCGGTTTGCAATTGAAAATCCTGAACTCGGAATTCCAATTGCTGAAGTGTTTGCAGCGAAGCCGATTGTTGCCCCATGACGTCGAGCACATGGTCCGCCACGTTTTCCAACTCACCAAGTCTTCGATCGAGTGAATCAGACAACTCACTCGAATCCAGATCTCGGGTGTTCCGCAAGTCTTGGGTGAGCTCGTAAAGGACTTGGAACGCATCCGATGTCCCCGGGAAATCTAAGTAGTCGTCACCCGAACGCGATACGTCGGTCGTATCGATGTGGACGAAGCGACCGGTCGTCGAATCGGTGACGGTTTGATTGCCGGTGAAGTCGATGGGAATCGTCGTCTCACCTCCATCAACGCTTAGCGTTCCATCGGCCACGATATCGATGGTGCCATTGAATCCCGCCGTGATTGCTGTGGTGTCGACCGAAACCCGAGCCCCATTGGGCCCGATGATTTCAAGATCTGTGTCTCCACTGGTGTATGCAAATTCGCTTCCGCCATCGAGTGAAATCGTTCCAGCACTGCCATCGCCACTGGTGTCGTTGACCGTTAGCCGGTACTTTCCGGCGGCACCGATGATGTTGTCGCTGTCGGTACTTGTTCCTGCTGTGATTCCGGATCCACCGAGAAACGTTGTTGCCGTATGTTTGACTTGTAAAGTTGCCCGTCCGATGATGTTGTCGGTTCCGCTTCCGACCTTCGCCCCAGAATCGCCAAAATGGATTGTGTCACCTCGTTGCGAATCGCCAAAAACGACATCGCCCGCGTAAAACGTTTCGACGGAAACCGCTTCACCGATGAAAGCGCGGCTGTGTTGTGAAGAGCCAAAATACTCAACGCCCAAGGTTCCTCCTTCCGCTGCCGGGTTCGAAAACTCAAACGGCAAAACGTCCGACCGAGTTCCGCCATACAAATAAGCACCCGCTGATTTTGTTTTCGAAATATCCTGCAAACTTTGCAGCAGGCTTTCGGCTTCTACTGCCAGTGCGTTACGCTCACTTTGTGACAGCGACGAGATTCCTTGTTGAGCCAGCAATTTGGCGGACGTCAACAGGTTGTTCGATTCTTGTAGCTGGGAAACGCTGGTGTTGAGCTTGTTTTCGGCGTCTTGAATTGAGAACTCTTCCGTACGAAGTTCGTTCAGCCGAACGGTCAACGAGTTGACTTGGCGAAACGCAACTGGGTCGTCGGATGGACGATGCAACCTTTGTCCAGAAGAAATCTGCTTCTGGTATTTCAAAATGCTGGCGTTGTATTTGCCGGTATATCGAATCGACTGAGCACCGAGAGCGAAGGAGGGAGAGCGGTAATTCATGTTTTCGTTTTCTCTTGATTGTCCTCAGCAGCAAATTAGTGAGGCATTGAATGTAGAGTTGCGGTCGATCTGCAGATCGAAAATTTGTTTGCGACCGACTGAGGAGATTTGACTGCCTACCGGACCATTGTGAACAGTTCGTCGAGCATCGTCTCCATCGTTCGCATCACTTGCACGGCGGCTTCATAAGATTTTTGATACTGTGCAAGGTTGATCATTTCTTCGTTTAGATCGACACCAGAAATCGCCGCCAATTCGGTTTGGTGCTGATAGTTGATTTCTGAGATGCTGATCTGAAGGAAGGAGGAAGACTGAACCTGAAAGCCGATCTCGGAAGTTGTATCACTGATGGAGTCTTCCAGTGTCATCGCTCCGTCTCGGGCAATGTTCAAATCTCTCAATTCCAAAATTCCTATGAGATTGAACGTGTCGGAAATGTCACCGGAACGGGACGTTGCCAGCTCGTCGGGGTTCTCGCGAATTCGCTCCGAGACGGCGATGTCGGACGCGTCATCGCCTTCGAAGAAGCTGTTAATTCCCAACGCCGAGAGGATTCCCGTTGAGTCAGATTCGGCAACGAGCGCCGTCGTAAATGTGTCGCCGTCGACAACATCGCCCACTTCGAAGCTTACATAGACGCCTTCGATCAACTCGATCGGCTTGCCAGCTTCGTAGCCTTCACCGATCTCGACTTCCGCAATAACCTTGCCTGTCAATTCGTCCGTGACCTGTGCCGTAAGTCCTGCGGTTTCGCTGATCGTACCGTTGCCGATGACGGTGACCGAAAGATTACGATTTACATTTCCTTCATAGCGACCGGAAATTTCAGGAACCGAAGTACCGGTAAAGTTGGTCAAATCTGGGGTGGTCTCCAAATTGCCTGTGAAGTCAAAGTTGTATCCAGGGGCAGAGATGATGGTGATCGCTCCGACTTGTTCATCGACGACCGCCTGAATGTTGTCGTGGGCCGAGATATTTGCTGCCAAGTCCTCCAGTGAATCGACCGCTGGGTCGATGGGAACCTGGATTGTCCGTTTGTTGCCGTTTGGATCAGTGAGTGAAATATACAATTCACCTTCTTCAATTGGAAACGAAGCTCCAGCCTCGTTGAGTGGCGCGGTGGTTGAATCGACGGATCTTAAACTTCGCAACAAGCTATAGGGGCCGCTGGTGCCAACGCCTTTTGCATGTGCTTGATCAACATTACGAATTAGGTCGGAAGCGAAATCGTTGATCCGGCCTTGAAATTCCGTGAGCGTATTGTTGTGCAAATCCGAGAGGGCAACGATCGATCCACTAGCGAATTTGATGTCGCGTTCTGTGCCCTCGACGACGAAACCAACCGAACCATCGTCTTGAATTTTTGTTTCAAATGCGATCGGTGTAATTCCAAGCGATATCGTACTTCCTGCAATTGAAAGTCCAAATCCGTCTTGCACATGCTCGAATCTTTGAATGTCGATCTTTTCAGCAATCTTGTTGACCAATTGATCACGCTGGTCATACAGATCGTTGGGAGTGCCGTTGGCAAGTTGCGTTTTGATCTGGTTTTGCAGTTCTACGAGTTGCTTAATTTCACCGTTAAGTTGATTGACTTGGATGTCAATTTCTTGTCGAACGGAATCTTTGATGCCAACCAATTGGTCTGAGATGTCGCGCGTTTGAGTGGCAATGTCATTTCCTTGACGAACGACTGCACTTCGCTGAACCAGTTCGCTTGGGTTGGCTGAGAGACGAGAAATTTCGTCAAAGAATCCACCCAGCGCGTTGTGGATCGACCCATCACCTGATTGGAATAGCCCTTCGATCTGTGTTTCAACGGATAGTCGTTGCGTTACGTTTGACAAATCCGAAATTGAAGTCGTCAGTGAACTTTCGACGACTTGGCTTCGAAACCGATCTACTGATCCAATATCAACGCCCGCTCCCAAGTACTGCCCACCCACATATTGTGGAATCGCTGTTTGGAATTCAACGCGTTGCCGGTGATAGCCGGCCGTGTTGGCATTCGCCAAGTTCTGAGAAACGGTATCAATCGCGAACTGACTGGCGCGCAACGCTACTAAACCGATATTAAAATTCATAATGTTGGTTTCTCTACGATATTGAACACTGGTTTGATTCTTCGGGTCAAAAGAGGTTCTTAACCCAGCAGAATCCGCAGCCCAGAGTTGGGCTGAAATACACTTTTAAGTTCGACAGTTCTCGGTGAACGCCACCATCAATTATCATCCTGAAAGGATTGCAGCTTGTAGCCGGGGGTTTGAACGCAGTGAACACCCCAAGCAACGATCTTGGGCTTTGGCCGACTCCGGAGGGTGTCGAAGCAAATCTCGCTGTGACCCCTTCGGGGTCAAAAGTCATGCCAACG
>CAZPTT010000239.1:0-6449 GCA_964589435.1 uncultured Pirellulaceae bacterium | reverse complement strand
CGGCAAAGCATGTAAACCGGTGCTTCAAAGTAGATCGCCTAAGCAACGCGGCTCGCAGGATGCGCCCCTCACAAAGTCGAATGGGACAAAGCCGATCCAAGGAAACAGTCACGAAACAACTTCCCGATTTGAGATCATCACGCGTGGCTCGCATTCGGTTCGGAGAACCGAGCGAGATTGTCGCTCAGTTTTTCAAACGGATAGCGCTCGGTGCACCGATTGCGGAATCTATTCGTGACCGCGACGATCTCTAAGTGTGGATCGCTCGCTTATCGACCGCCAAGGCAGCTTCTTGCATGATCTCCGACAAAGTTGGATGGGCGTGGCAGCAGCGAGCAAGATCTTCACTCGACGCACCGAAGTTCATCGCGACAGCGGCTTCTGCGATTAAATCGCCCGCTCGCGGGCCAATCGCATGGACACCAAGAATCCGATCCGTTTTCGAATCGGCAAGAATTTTGATTTTGCCATCAACATCGCCCAACGCACGAGCACGTCCATTGGCACCAAATGGGCAAGAACCTTTTCGGTATTCAATACCGGCCTCTTTAAGTTGCTCTTCGGTTTGGCCAACCATCGCGATTTCCGGATGGGTATAAACGATCGCTGGAATACAGTCGTAATTCACATGACCGTGGCCATTAACAATCGACTCAACAACCGCCACGCCTTCTTCGGAAGCTTTGTGAGCCAACATCGCTCCGCCGATACAGTCGCCGATCGCATACACGTTGGCGGCTGACGTCATCAAATGATCGTTGACCTCGATGAAGCCTCGTTTATCCGTTTTGACTCCGGCAGAATCCAAGCCAATTTCTCTTGTGTTGGGAACGCGACCGGCGGAAACCAATACACGATCGCACTCGATCACGGGCGTTTCCTTGCACTTCACTTCGCAGCCACGACCAACTTTTTTAGCACTTTCGACCCACATGCTGGTGCGGAATTCGAGTCCCTGCTTTTCCATCGTACGACGAGCTTGCTTGCCAATCTCATGATCCAAGCCAGCCAACACGCGATCGGTGCCTTCGAGAATAATTACCTTCGATCCAAGCCGGCTCCAAACTGACCCCAGCTCCAATCCGATATATCCCCCACCAATCACAACGAGCGTCGGTGGGACACTTGGATAAGAAAGGGCGGTCGTACTATCACCGATCAAATCGTTATCAAATTCAATTCCAGGCAATTGCATCGGCACGCTGCCAGTCGCCAGAATGATATGCTTGGCGGAAAGCGTATCGCCCGTTGAAACTTCGATGGTGCCGCTATCGGCAAGCTTTCCGCGTCCGACAAACGTCGTGACTTTATTGCGTTTGAGCAGCATGTTGATGCCGCCGGTCAATGTGTCGACAATACCCGTTTTACGCTTCATCATCGCGGCCAGATCGACTGTCAACTTTGAGGCGGTAATGCCATGCTCGCTCATGTGGTCCCGCGCTTCGACCAGCAAATGGCTGGACTCAAGCAGTGCCTTGCTCGGAATACATCCAACCCGCAAACAAGTCCCACCAAACTGAGAGTTTTCATCAATGATCGCAGTTTTCAGGCCGAGTTGGGCACCTCGAATCGCTGCGACGTATCCGCCGGGTCCTCCGCCGAGAACCACGAGATCAAATTGTTGGTTGGCCATTTGTCTAAGAACTTATTGGGTGGATGTCTTGGTTTGATGGAGAACAGTTAGCTTCGAATCAACGTCATTCTCTGTAGCAACGGCATTTTAACGGGCTAGACTTCCAGGAACAGTCGAGCAGGCTCTTCAAGCACTTCTTTGATCGTCTTCAAGAAACCAACCGCTTCTTTGCCGTCCACAATACGATGATCATAGGTCAAAGCGATATACATCATCGGCCGAATCACGACTTCGCCATTGAGAGCGATCGGTCGATCTTGAATCGTGTGCAAGCCCAAGATCCCGCTTTGTGGAGGATTGACGATTGGAGTGGAAAGCAACGATCCGTAGACGCCGCCATTACTGATCGTGAACGTTCCGCCCATTAAGTCATCTGTTTTTACTTTGTTGTCTTTGGCCAAGCCACCAAAGTAGCCGATGTTGCTTTCGACATCGGCAAAGCTCATCCGTTCGACGTTTCGCAAAACAGGAACGACCAAGCCTTTACCTCCGCCCATCGCGATTCCGATGTCATGATAATTTTTCATGATCACGCTATTTTCGCGAATCTCAGCGTTGATCGCCGGATAACGTTTTAGTCCTTCGACAGCGGCTTTGGCGAAGAAAGACATGAAGCCGAGTTTAACACCATGCTTCTTTTGAAACGGCTCTTTGTACTTCGAGCGAAGCTCTTTGACTGGCAACATGTCAATTTCATTGAACGTTGTTAGCAAAGCCGCCGTTTGCTGGGCCTCGACCAGACGCTTGGCGATGGTTCGTCGCATCATGCTTAGCGGAACAGCCTTCTCTTCTCTTGCTTCACTTGCCGAACCGCTGGTCCAATTGGCAGATGCCGGTCGAGCCATCGGTGGCTGGGCGGCTGCCGGTTTCGCAGGCCGTGCTGTTGGGGCCGGAGCAGGCGTTGGAGTTGCCGCACTGGCTGTTTGCGTCGGTGCCCCTCCGGGCTTCAAGCCCTTTTGTTGGACATAATTCAAGACGTCTTCTTTGAGGAGTCGTCCGCCGGGACCGGTTGGTTTGATCGCATCGGCCGAGATCTGATATTCGCTCAGGACGCGTTCAGCAGCCGGCATGATCCAGTCAGGAGCCGTTCCTGTTAGCGGTGGCGCTTCGGCGACAGCGGTAGTTGCCCCACCTGCGGCAGCAGTCGAACTGGCGGCCGCGGCTGAACCACCAGCGGGTTTTTCGCCGGGCTGCATGACGCACAGCACGTCGCCGACGTTGGCGAATTCGCCTTCTTGGACTTTGATTTCCGCGAGGATGCCTGCTTCTTCGGAAGCCAAAGCCTGCGAAGCTTTCTCAGACTCAAGCTCAACGATCTCTTCGTCGCGATCGACCCATTCGCCGGGCTGCTTCAACCAACTGGCAACTTGGACTTCTTTGATTGACTCGCCAAATTCGGGAACTTTGATTTCAGACATGAGATTCAATTCCAACGCTTTGAGAAAAATTCAAAATGCAACAAATGTTCGACGTCAAATCTGCGACGACGAGTGACAAGATACCGATCGGAAAAATCTTCCGTTGCGGGGCTGCCAGTTATTCTTGTTTCTATTTCACTGAGCAATCAGCGATCGCGACAACCCAACATTAAAAAGTGATCAGGCTTTCGCAGTTGAACGTGACTTATTTTGCTCGGCCTGCCCCGTGCCCATCGCTTCGGTCAGTAACTCTTCCTGTTCGATATAGTGCGTCTTTTTCGAACCGGTTGAAGGGCTGGCTGACTCTGGCCGACAAACCACGTTCAGCTTCCATCGCTCCGACAGACCTTGCTCGTCCCACTTAACTTTCATGAAGTACCATGCGCCCATGTTACGAGGTTCTTCTTGAACCCAGTAAACCGGTGTCCCGTCCGGATACACCGCTAAAGCCGCCGCAATTTCTTCGGCTGGCAAAGGGTAAAGCTGTTCGACTCTTAAGACGGCAAAATCAGATCGCTCGTCTTTCTTTCGGCGCTTCAGTAAATCAACTCCAACTTTACCGGCCGTCAACAGAATTCGCTTAGGATTTTGCTTAGGATTTTGCTTAGCTGTGACTTCGGTGTCCGGAATAATTCGCTTAAACGAACCGGTTGTGAATTCGCTCAGTGACGACGTGACGAACGGTTCGCGGAGCAGGCTCTTGGGGGTGAAAACCACCAATGGCTTGCGCCACTTTCGCTTGACTTGTCGACGCAAGACATGAAAGTACTGGGCAGCCGTTGTCGGGACGACGACTTGGATATTGTGTTCGGCGGACGAGGACAAAAAGCGTTCCATTCGAGCGCTACAGTGTTCCGGGCCGGCTCCTTCAAATCCGTGAGGCAGCAGCATCGTCAAACCGCTCAAGCGATCCCATTTGTCTTCGGCACTACAGATGAATTGATCGACGATCACTTGAGCCGCGTTAAAGAAGTCACCAAACTGCGCTTCCCAAAGAATGAGGCTATCTGGCGAGTCAAGACTGTACCCGTAGTCAAATCCCAGTACGCCGGCTTCGCTGAGCGGACTGTTGATGATGTCGACCGCTGCCTGATCATCTGAAATATGTTGCAGCGGGTTGTAGAGCTCACCCGACTCCACGTCATGAAGTACGGCATGCCGTTGGCTGAAAGTACCTCGGCCGCAATCTTGTCCAGACAAGCGAACAGGATGACCCTCGATTGCCAGCGAACCAAAAGCAGCCAATTCAGCGGTTGCCCAATCGACCGGACGTTTTTCGTCAGCCGCATCGGCACGCAATTCAAGCACACGCTTCAGTTTGCGATGGACGTTAAACGACTCTGGCGTTTCGGCCAATTTGTTGATCACAAACGAAAGCTTGCCGATCGGAACACCCGTTTCGACATTGTCGTCATCACGCTCGGTTCCGCCATAGTAACCTGACCAAAGACCTTGTCCGGTTTGCGTGTCCGGTGTGAAGTCCGATTTGTTTTCCTTCACGGAATCGAATTCAGCCTGAAGTTTTTCGCGACGAACATCCGAGATTTTATCGGCTTCTTCGACTGTCACCTCCTGCATTTCCAGCAGCCGCTTAAGGTAACTGTCTCGCATGGTTGGACGATCGTCGATCGTTCGATACATGACCGGCTGTGTAAATCGAGGCTCATCGCTCTCGTTGTGGCCAAGCCGGCGGTAACAATACATATCGATAACGACGTCGCGTTTGAATTCGCGTCGGAACTCCATCGCTAGATTCACAACCTGTGCAACGGCCTCCGGATCTTCACCGTTGACGTGAAAGATCGGAATCTGCAACATTTTTGCAATGTCACTCGCGTAGGTCGTCGAGCGACTGTCAGACGAATCGGTCGTGAAACCGACTTGATTGTTTACGATGACGTGCAACGTGCCGCCGACGGTGTAGCCATTGAGCTGGCTGAGGTTCAGTGATTCCTGAACAACGCCTTCGCCCGCAAACGCTGCGTCACCGTGAATCAAGACAGTCATCGTTTCCGAGCGATCGGTATCGTTTTCGCGATCTTGCTTGCTCCGTGCGCGACCCATCGCAACCGGGTTCACAAATTCAAGATGGCTTGGGTTGAAACAAAGCGTAATGTGAACGGGCTTGCCTTTACTGGTCGTCCAATCGTTGCTGTAACCCAAGTGGTAAAGCACATCGCCGCCACCGCGGCTTTTTTCCGGATCGGGATCGTCGAATCCCCAAAAGATATTCTTGGCCCTTTTGCCCATGATGTTGGCCAACACGTTTAGCCGACCACGATGAGCCATCCCCAAAACGATCTGATTGACGCCGTGGTCACCGGCTTTTTCAAGTGCTAAATCGAGCAACGGAATTAGCGTTTCGGCGCCTTCCAACGAAAAGGTTTTCGCACCGATGAATTTCTTCCGCATGAATTCTTCAAAGATCACGGCATCGGTCAGCCGCGTAAGAATTCGAATCTGGGTATCGCGATGCAAGTGCATCCGGTTTTGCGAGCCTTCCATTCGTCGCTGCAACCAATAACGCACATTGTGGTCGTCGATGTGCATGAACTGCGCACCGATTGAACGGCAGTAGGTCTGCCGCATCAAGTCGATCACCTCTTCGAGCGTTCGGGTGTTACGCCCATCGATCGTTCGCGCAGAAATCGTTTTATTAAAATCGCTAGGAAGCAAACCGTATGATTCCGGCGAAAGCTCAGAATTGGTTTCACGACGCTGAGCCAACGGGTCAATGTTGGCTTCCAGATGACCACGCACTCGGAATCCACGAATCAACTGGTCGACTCGATCCTGCAACTGAGCCACGCCGCTGTTAGCCGTTGAACCCTCGACGGGGATCGGCATCACTTCGCAGTTGGGTAGCGTGTTGGGATCAATGGTCTCGATGGAAGGGTCGAAAGTCTGAAAGTAAGTTTGCCATTCGGGCGGCAACGAACTTGGATCTTGTTGAAAATCTTGGAACAGACTGTCGATGTAGACTCGACTAAAAACGTTCATTACTCAATGCCCAACGTCATCACGAGTGAGAATTCGTCTATGAAGAAAAGATGTTTTGGCAGCCGATCAAGAATCAACTGCTGATTGACAACTATCACACACGATTGAGGAAACTTAAATGAAACGGCGCGTCAGAAAATATCAAAAGCCGCTTCCTGAACACAACACAATCAACTCAACTTATCGAATGCAAACACGGATGGCTATTCCAGATAACGGAAAAAACAACGGTTTCGCAAGATTTCCCAACCTCTGTATTGGACGAGATTCACCGCTTTAGAAACCAATAATCCAACACCTTTCAATCGGACACTTGGCAAGTCGTTCGTCGCACTCAGGCAAGATGTAGTCCAGCCGCACTGATCGTTAAACTCGCGCGCATTTGCCGCGCGGTTTGT
>CAZPTT010000238.1:0-6521 GCA_964589435.1 uncultured Pirellulaceae bacterium | reverse complement strand
TTTTGGAGCGATGGCAATGACTTCCCCGAGATGATTGCCAAGTGGTATCACGACCAGGGATACAATTTTCTCGCGCTTACGGATCACAATGTTCTCAGTGTTGGCCAGCGATGGATGGACGAATCGACAATTATCAAACGAGGCGGAGTTGAGTCGCTAGAGAAATATCGTTCGGCTTGGGAAGAAGGCTGGGTTGAAATGCGGCAGGTTGCCTTGCCCAAGAAGCAGCCAGAGGAATCGAAAAAACCGATGGCCAAACAAAAGGTAGAAGCAGCTGACAGTAAGCCGGGTGTCGATGAGAAGGTTGTCGCAGAGAAGGTTGGCGATGAGCAAGATCCTGGCAAGGAAGAGTCGGTAGAAAAAGGGGCGGCTGAGTCCGGGCAGAAGGTTGAGCCCGAACCGGTGCGGTTCAAGACACAATATCGCTTGAAGACTCTGGCTGAGTTTCGAACCAAGTTTGAATCGCCAGGCCAGTTTTTGATGATGCAAGGAGAAGAGATTAGTGACTCGGCGGCCGGTTTTCCGATTCATATGAATGCCACCAACTTGCTTTCGGTGATACGTCCAGTCGGGGGCGAGTCGCCTCGCGAAGCCATCAACAACAATTTGCGCGCTGTTCAGGAACAAGCCGATCAAACGCAACGCCCAATTTTGGTTCACTTAAATCATCCAAACTTTGGCTGGGCTGTGACGGCCGAAGATCTAGCCGCCGTCACCAACGAGCGATTTTTCGAAGTTTACAACGGCCATCCTGGCATCAATCATTTGGGCGACGATGTTCGGCCTTCGATCGAACGCATGTGGGATATCGCGAATACGATTCGAGTCGGCCAGCTGAATGTTCACCCCATGTTTGGGCTTGGGACGGACGATGGGCATCACTATCACGGGAAGCAAACGGCTCGTCCGGGGCGAGGGTGGGTGATGGTTCGCGCGGCCAGCCTGGAGCCGTCGGCTCTAATTTCAGCCATGAATCAAGGTGATTTTTACTCGTCCAGTGGCGTAACTCTCGCCGATGTTAAGTTCGATCGCGAGTCGCGAACGCTTTCTTTGGTCATTGATCCCGACGATGGTGCGACGTACCAAACTCAGTTCATTGGAACTCGTAAAAACTATGATCAGGAGTCGCTGCCAAGAATTGATTCAGATGGAAAGCCAATTCGGGCCACTCGGATTTACTCAAAAGACGTTGGGCAAATATTGGCGACGGATGAGTCATTGAACCCAAGTTTTCGTCTGCAAGGTGATGAGCTTTTTGTTCGAGCTGTTGTCACGTCGAGCCTTGGTCATCCGGACGAGTCTTTTAAAGATCAAAAACAGCAGGCTTGGACACAGCCAGTTGGCTGGAATTTGAAACTGGATGAGTAAGTTGCCGGGCGGCGTGCGCCAACTCGCGCCAACTCGGGCCAAATGCTAGAAGTTCTGGGTAAGTGCTGGCCTGTAAGTCAAAAACTTGAAACGACTAACGCCTGCTGTTATCTACGTGAGCATGCCCACGCAGGCGAGGCATGACACCCGTGCTACCGCTTCACGCAAAACCGGACGGCTCGCGCCGTTCCGCTACGAGACAAGCGGACTTTGCAGTTCCCCTGTACTTCCCCCAGAGCTCTTGACGAGTTCCGCTACTTGATTGAACGGAATTGCGATTCCTCTCAAGTCAACATTTCAACATTTCACTTACGACTTAATCTGCCAGTCGCTTGACCATCAAGTCCTTGAACATGACTTTGCTGCCTGGATCGTGGGCCTGCAATGCGAAAGTTCCGCTCGACAATTGTCGCTCAGGTCGATCCAAATCAGCGGGCTCGGTGTAGTCAGAAATCGTCTTGCCATTAATTTTGATCACAATGTGCTTGCCGTCGACGATGATTTCGTAGTCAAACCATTCGCCGTCTTTGACTGGTGCTTCGAAGTTATCTTGAACAGCATACAAGCCACCTGTTTTCTTCGGATCGCTCTGCGTGTTGTTGACCTGGGCTTCATAGCCAGTACTCGGCCAGCCAGTGTCTTGGAATTTCGTATGGAAATAGATTCCGGAATTGGCACCCTTCATCGTTTGCACCTTGGCTTTGAAATGGAAATTTTTGAAATCCGAGAATCCAGTTTCGCCAACGTAAAAAAGATGCCCACGCTCGCCATGAACGACGATACACCCGTCTTCGACGCGGCAACAGTCGGGCGTCTCGTTGAGATGCCAGCCAAGTAGATCTTCGCCATTAAACATCGACACGAAGCCTTCGTCTTGTGCGTTGGCCAAAGCCGGCGTGAAAGCGCACGCCATCAAAACGAAACCGGCAACAACATTCTTTAACATGGTACTTCCTAAATTGGTATTTTTGTATCGATCGATTCATTCGCATTGCTCTGAGTGCTCTAAACTAATCTCGCAATCGGGCTTTGTCACGGCGCTGCAATAACTGAGCCGTAATACTTATGGCGATTTCCTCGGGCTGATTCGAACCCAGTGGCAAACCCAACGGGCAAACCAGTGTTTCGGCTAGTTCACGCTCAATACCCGATTCCGCCAGTTCGCGAATCAACACCCCACGCTTGCTACGACTGCCGATCGCACCCAGGAAATTTGGCCGTTTGCCCGACTTGAAAATTGCTTCCAAAATTGGCCGGTCGGCCGCGTGCCCCATGGTCATACAAATCACCGAATCGCGATCGTCGATCTGCTCAACGTACTCCTTCATTTCGCCCACGCAAACCGTCTGCAGTTTCGAAGATTTGGGCAGTCGATCGATCCAGTCTTGCCGAGAATCAACACAGACGACTCGGCAACGTAATGTAAGCAAACATCGAATCGACGCTTGCGCCACATGCCCCGCACCGAAAACGACGATCCGCCAGTCTTGCCGGTTGTAAACTTCAAAAAACAACTTCACCAAACCACCACACGTCATCCCGATATCACGCTGAAGATTCCAGTCAAGCAACTGGGTGACATTGCTATCAGGATCAGCGAGCATCGACCGCGCAAACTCGATCGCCTGCTGTTCGACTTTGCCGCCTCCCACGGTTCCGTAAGCCAATTCATTGGCCGTCACCAACATTTTCGAACCCGAATCCTGCGGCGTACTGCCGGTGGCTTCGACGAGCGTTACATGCACAAACGGTTGGCCGGTATTGGAAAGCTCAGCCAACGTTTCGATAAACGTCAGAGGTTCGGTGTTTCTTGATTCGTTCATGTTCTTTGCATATCGGGATCAAGTTGATCACTTGATCGAAACCATCACTCGGCGCCTTGCTTCAACATGATACAACGCAATAACTCTTCGCCAGTCGCCGGCAAAGAAAATTGCGGATCTGTCTGACCAGGCAAACAGGAAAGAGCATGCTTGGCGGCCGCCCAAACTGCGACGCCTAACAACAGCGGTGGTTCGCCAACGGCTTTGCTCCTGCGCACGTTGTGGAGGTTGTCTTCGTTGGGAAAAAGTTCGCAATTAAAAATTTGCGGTACGTCGGTGATTGCTGGAATCTTGTAAGTCGTCGGTGAATGTGAAAGCAATTCGCCTTGCTCGTTGTAAATCAAAGCCTCGGCCGTAACCCACCCCATCCCTTGAATAAAACCGCCCGTTATCTGGCCCATGTCAACGCCGGGATTGATCGACTTGCCAATGTCCATCAGCAAATCAACCCGTGGGACTTTGAGTTCGCCAGTGAAACGATCAATCGCAACTTCGGCGACCGCGGCTCCCTGGGTGAAGTACAAAAATGGATTCCCTTTTCCGGTTTCTCGATTGAAATCGACACCTGGCGTAATATAAAAACCTCGTGCGCCCAAATCGATTCGTTCTCGGCGTGCTGCCGCGCAAAGTTCCCCAAATGACATTCCGCCTCCGACGCGACGAACATCGCTGACTTTACCACTGGCAAACTCGATATGCTCAGGCGACTCGACCAAGCCATCGGCGGTAGAAGCGAACAGCCCGGCCGCAAACTTGGCCAAGCGTTCGCGAATCTTCTGGCACGCATTGACGGCCGCTGCCCCGTTGAGATCAGTTCCTGCCGACGCCGCCGTAGGGGAAGTATTATTGTTCTTCTCAGTCGACGTTGGCATCACGATCACGCTCAGATAAGGCACACCCAATTCGTCCGCGACCAGTTGGCGAATTTTTGTATTGAGCCCCTGTCCCATTTCAGTTCCGCCAGTCGAGACTTGAACCGTTCCGTCGGTGTAGACATTTACCAATGCGTTTGCCTGGTTGAGGAACTTCGTCGTGAACGAAATCCCAAACTTCACCGGCGTCAGCGCCAACCCCCTTAACACCATTTCATCGCTGGCATTCTGATCTTCGATGGCTTTCATTCGCGATCGGTAGCCCGAACTCTTGGCCAACGTTTGAACAATTTCCGAGACATGATCCCGAACAATCAGTTGACCATAAGGCGTCACATTGCGCGGCGCTTCGCCGTAGAGATTGACGGTGCGAACGTCGAGTGAGTCAACGTGTAGGCATTCGGATATGCGATGAACAATGTTCTCAATCGCTGCGACGGCTTGTGGGCCGCCGAAACCTCGGAACGCAGTATTGGGAGGGAAATTGGTGAAGCAAACCTGCCCGTTGATTTCGCAGTGAGGAAAGTAGTAGGCATTGTCGGCATGAAGCAACGTCCGCTCCATCACCGACGTTGACAAATCAGCCGCAGCGCCACCATCGGAGAAAAAGTCAAACTCAATTCCTTCAATCCTTCCCGATGCATCGAAGCCAACCTTCCACCGTACAAGATAAGGATGCCGTTTTCCGGTGACACACATATCGTCGTCTTTGTTGTAAACCACTCGCGCCGCCCGGTTGGTTTTTTGGGCAACCAACGCGACCATCAGCGCGGGAATGGCCGCTTGAGTTTCCTTGCCTCCAAACGCTCCGCCCATTCGCTTACAAATGCAGACGACTTGATGTTGCTTTAAGCCCAGCACTTCGGCCACGACCGTCTGAATCTCGGTCGGGTTTTGAGTTGATGAATGGATTAGAAGCTGTTGGTCTTCACCCGGAATTGCAATCGCCGCTTGTGATTCAAGATAAAACTGCTCCTGACCACCGATGTGAAACTCGCCGGACAATTTATGTTTCGCTTTTTCAATCGCGGTCGCCGAATCACCTCGCTTGATTTGCCGGCTCGGCCCAATCAAACGGTCGTCGGCTAATGCCTGATCTATCGACAGAATCGGTGTCTCGGCAGCGACTGTAATGGTGATCGCTTTTTTTGCGGCGACCAGCGATGCAGGCGTTTCGGCAGCGACGATGACCACGGGCTGCCCGACATACAACACGCGCTCGTCCGCCAGAAAGGGTTCGTCGTGAAACAGGGGCCCCCAAACGTTTTGACTGCCAACGTCAGTCGCCGTTAGCACAGCAACGACGCCGTCGACTTTCAAAGCCTCGGCAATATCGATTGACTGTATCACGCCGCAGGCAACTGGACTGCCAACAAAACTTACCAGCAATTCGTCTGACCGAAGCGGCAGGTCTTCGATGTACGGAGCAGCACCGGTTACGTGACCAACGGCCGAATCGTGCGGAATTGTTTTTCCAACGGATGTCATCGAATTTCGTTTTCTTGAGTTCGCATTATTCTCTTGCGCCAATTTTGCTCGCGTCAATTTCGCTTCAGCTCAAACACTTGCGGTGCTTTTCGTTTCATGAAAGTACTTGAGCAACACGTTGCGCGCCAAACTGAGTCGATAGTTTGCACTGCCGCGCACATCGGTCAGCGGTGTGATTTCTTCGACGGCAATATTGCCAGCTTGCCGTATCGTTTCCAGCGAAAAAGGCTTGTCCACCAAAAATGTTTCCGTCTTCTCCATGCGCACGACTGTCGGCCCAACTGCCCCATAAGCAATTTTGGCGTTTCTGATTTGATCGTTGGATGTTTCTAAGTAGATCGCTGCCGTGAAAGTAGAAATATCCATATCGCGTCGGCGCGTAATTTTGTAAAGCCGCAAGTTGTTCATTTCATCCGGCAACTCGAATTCGATCTTGGCCAACAACTCTCCGGGCTGAAGGTCAAATTGTTTGTAACCAGTGTAGAAATCATTGATGTTCACTGTTCGTTCACCGACGGCGCTGACCAATGTAAGCATTGCCTCGCAAACATAAAGGAACGGAATTGAATCGGCGATCGGAGACGCGTTGATCAGGTTACCGCCGATCGTGCCGGCGTGACGTATTTGTGGCGAACCGAAAACGGAGATGATCTCCTTGAATTGTGGAGCTCGCTCGGCAACGACCGATTCCAGTTTGGCCCATGTCACCCGCGCACCGCAAACGATTCGTTTCCCATCGTTGGAGATGTCGGTCAGTTCTGTTACGCGATTTAGGTCAACGAACGTCGTCGCGTTAAGCCGGCCTTTGTTGAATTGCACACCGAGATCAGTCGCGCCTGCCACGATTTTTGCTGTCGGTTGTTTCGCCAGCAAATCCAGCGCCCCAGCAACTGTTGTGGGACAAAACACGTGCATCGCGGGAGTCATGCCATCCACTTCAGGTGTGGCGATTGAAATTGCTTGCTCGCTC
>CAZPTT010000237.1:0-6523 GCA_964589435.1 uncultured Pirellulaceae bacterium | reverse complement strand
ACCCGGTATACCTGATGGCTCACTCTGGTGCTCGTGGTGGTGTCGAACAGATTCGACAGCTGGCGGGTATGCGTGGTTTGATGGCCAAGCCGACTGGTGAAATTATTGAAACGCCGATTAAGGCAAACTTCCGTGAAGGCTTGTCCGTTCTGGAGTACTTCAGTTCGACTCACGGTGCTCGAAAAGGTTTGGCGGACACGGCTCTGAAAACGGCTGACTCCGGTTACCTGACTCGTAAGCTTGCCGACGTCGCGCAAAACGTTGTGATCACAATGGAAGATTGTGGAACGACCAAGGGTATCACCAAGGGAGTTGTTTTCCGCGGTGAGCAAGTTGAGGTTCGTTTGGCGACTGCGATCAATGGTCGCGTCTCACGGCAGAACATCGTCAACCCGGTTACCGATGAAGTGGTTGTCAAAGACAGCCAAATGATCACTCCGGAAATCGCCAAGAAAATCGAGGACATGGGTCTGGAGAAAATCCAGGTTCGTAGCCCAATGACTTGTAACGCTCCTCTGGGTGTTTGTCGTTGCTGTTACGGGATGGATATGTCGACCGGTGATATGGTCGAAGAGGGTATGGCGGTCGGAATCATCGCGGCTCAAAGTATTGGTGAACCTGGTACTCAGTTGACGATGCGTACATTCCACATCGGTGGAACTGTAAACACGACAACCGAAGACAACGAGAAGACCGGTAAGAAAGCCGGTATCATCAAGATCACTCGCATGCGTTATGTAACCAACGACAAGGGCGACACCGTTGTTCTTAATCGAAATGGTGAAATTGCGATTCTTGATCCTCGCGGTCGTGAGTTGGAAACACACAGCGTTCCTCAAGGTTCGACTTTGCTGGTCAAAGAGGACGAGGAAATCAAAGAGAATACAGTTCTTTGTCGATGGAATCCGCACGCGATTCCGGTACTTTCGGAAGTCGCTGGTAAGGTTCGCTTCGAAGACATCGTCGACGGCGAAACGATGAAGACCGAAAAAGAAGCGAGTGGTACGATTCGTCGAACCATTATCGACTTCAAAGGCGACATGCACCCGCAGATCGTTATCGAAGACGAAAGCGGCAAACCCGTTGACGTCTTGTTCTTGCCCGAACGTGCGAATGTTCAGGTCAATGAAGGCGACATGATTTCGGCCGGTTCGACCGTAGCGGAAACGCCGCGTGAAGCGTCTGGTGTTTCGGACATTACGGGTGGTCTACCTCGTGTAACCGAGATTTTTGAAGCTCGGAAGCCCAAAGACCCAGCCATCCTTGCTGAGATTGATGGAACCGTTGAGATTCTTGCTGAGAAGAAACGTGGTAAGCGAACCATTCTCGTGAAGAGCGACAGTGGTTTGGAAGCCGAGCACTTGGTGCCGCCTGGAAAACGATTCCGTGTTCATACCGGCGACATTGTCAAGGCTGGCCAGCAGTTGGTCGACGGCCCATTGGTACCGCACGATATCTTGCGTGTGTCTGGTGAAGAAGCCGTTCAGCAATATCTTGGTCACGAGATTCAGCAGGTCTACCGAAGTCAGCGCGTGGAAATCAACGACAAGCACGTTGAGATCATCATCGCTCGCATGTTGCGTAAAGTGAAAATCGAATCGGCTGGCGATACAAACCTCTTGCCAGGTTTGATTTGCGATCGCTTCGATTTCCAATGCGTCAACGATCGCTTGTTGGAAAGCTTGAAAGTCACTGATCCTGGCGACAGCGATTTCACCAAAGCCCAGATCGTTCCGAAGGTTGTCTTCGAAGAGACCAACGCCAAAATCGAAACGCTCGGTGGCAAGCCAGCCAAGGGTACCAAGCCAAAGCCGGCGACGTACAGTACTCAGTTGTTGGGTATCACGAAGGCTTCGGTTCAGAGTTCCAGCTTTATCTCGGCAGCGAGTTTCCAGGAAACTACCAAAGTTCTGACCGAGGCAGCATTGGCGGGCAAGGTCGACAATTTGGTTGGACTGAAAGAGAACGTTATTCTTCGTCACTTGATTCCAGCGGGAACAGGTTTCCGAACGTTCCAGGAATCAGAAGTTCAATACAACCTTGAAGCCATGCGAGAGGCGGCTGCGGCTCCGTCGCAAACACTCGAGGACAATTTCCCATTGCTTAATCCGGGCTCCAATGCTGGTCAGGCCGCTGGTAGCGAATTCGTCAACACGATGACGGGACAAGAATCGCCCACCGATATGGGCGGAGCTTCCATGGGAATGGGTGCCTCCAATCAGGTCGACGCGTTGACTGCTTTGGTTGAGCAAGGCCAAGCTGCGGTCGGCGATGACCTGACAAAGATCGAAGGCATCGGGCCAAAGATTGGTGAATTGCTCAAGAGTGCGGGCGTCGATAGCTTCGCAACGCTTTCTTCGACCAATCCGAATGAGCTGAAGCAGCTTTTGGATGACAACGGTTTTGCTGCTCACGACCCATCGACTTGGCCGGATCAATCGCAATTGGCTGCCAGTGGTGATTGGGACAAATTGAAAGAATGGCAAGCCGAATTGGATGGCGGTCGAACGGTCGGTGGCGAGCTTGGAACGCTTACCCCGGGTGGTGCTCCAACGTTTGACATTGGCACGACTCCGGATCCGATTCCACCCGCTGCTCCAGTTGAAACAACACCAGTTCAACCAGCGGTTCCTGCAGTTGAACCAATGGGTTTCGCTGAAACCACGACACCTCCGGTTGCACCAGCAACGCCGGAAGTCGCTCCGATGGACATGGATGATTTGACGAAAATCGAAGGCATCGGGCCAAAGATTGCTGAGCATTTGAACTCAGCCGGAATCACATCGTTCGCTCAATTGGCGGCGACGTCTCCAGATCAAATCAAATCGATTTTGGATTCCGTCGGTGGATTCGGGGCTCATGACCCATCGACTTGGCCGGATCAAGCTCAGTTGGCCGCCAACGGTGAGTGGGACAAACTCAGCGAATGGCAAGATGTACTCGATGGCGGAAAGATCGTTGGCGAGTCCGACGATTTGACCAAAATCGAAGGTGTCGGCCCTAAGATTGCCGAACATCTAAATGCGGCTGGCATCTCATCGTTCGCTCAACTGGCTGCTTCTTCGCCGGATCAGATCAAATCGATTTTGGATTCTGTGGGCGGATTTGCTGCTCACGATCCGACGACTTGGCCTGACCAAGCTAAAATGGCTGCCAGCGGTGAATGGGACAAGCTGAAAGAGTGGCAAGATGTTCTTGACGGTGGCCGAGTGGCCGCTGATCCGGATGATTTGACAAAAATCGAAGGCATCGGGCCGAAAATTGCCGAGTTACTCAATGCCGAAGGAATCATGACTTATCGTGATTTGGCCGGCACAGCGAGCGACCGGATCAAGCAGATTTTGGATGCGGCTGGCGGAATTTACGCCACGCGTGACCCATCGACTTGGCCAGATCAGTCGCAATTGGCGGCCACTGGTGAGTGGGATAAGCTGAAGGCTTGGCAAGATGAATTGGACGGAGGCGTTTAAGCTTAAATGTTTTAGGCTTAAAGGTTTAAGCTTGGACGTTTGGGGAATTGAACGTGAAATAGTGAGGTCATCGCCGCGAATGCCAAATTGGCTTTATTTCGGCGTCCTTGACCCAAATTAGCGATTGACAAATTTTGTAAAAACATTACTTTTACGGGCTTCCACTCGCATTTGGGCGTGTGGTCAGTAGAGGTACGGCTTGAGCTCGTGAAACCCTTGGTTTTGAATTTTGGCTTGAGCAAACACCGTTAGAGACTTGGAAACAGTATGCCAACGATTAATCAGCTTGTTCGCAAGCGAAGAAAACAAAAACGAAAATTCACCAAATCTCCTGTGCTGGATCGCTGTCCACAAAAGCAGGGCGTTTGTTTGCAAGTTCGTACGATGACGCCGAAAAAGCCAAACTCGGCGTTGCGTAAAATTACGCGTGTTCGACTTTCAAACGGCAAAGAAGTCACGGTTTATATCCCGGGTGAAGGTCACAACCTGCAGGAACACTCGATCGTTCTTGTTCGTGGCGGGCGTGTTCGCGATCTTCCGGGTGTGCGATACCAGGTCGTCCGTGGTGCACAAGATACCCTTGGTGTTGAAAACCGTAAACAATCACGTAGCCGTTACGGCGCAAAGAAATAGTAGAGTTGATTAAATGGGAAATATTACAGCCAGCCGAACTCAGCTTCGTCCAGATCCTAAGTTCGATTCGATCTTGGCAAGCAAGTTTATTAACTGCTTGATGTGGGATGGTAAGAAGACCACAGCGCAAGCGGTCTTCTACAATGCCTTGGACGAGATTAAAAAACGCGTTCCAGATGCCGAAGCTATCGAAGTTTTCACAACGGCAGTCGAAAACGTTAAACCGCAAATCGAAGTTCGCTCCAAGCGAGTCGGTGGTGCCTCGTATCAAGTTCCGATGCAGGTGAGCCGCAGTCGTCAACAGTCGTTGGCGATCCGTTGGTTGCTGACTGCGATTCGTGACAAAAAAGGTCGCCCAACGCATTTGCGATTGGCTGACGAATTGGTCGCCGCGTACAACCGTGAAGGTGCGGCCATGACCAAACGGGAAAACACTCACCGGATGGCCGAAGCGAACAAAGCGTTTGCACATTTCGCTTGGTAATACCGAACATTTTGAATACCGCGTTGTCATTACAAGGCGGTATTTTTATGCGCAGTACGAAGTTGGAGGAGATTGAGATTCAACGTCCGGTTATTCAGGGAAAACCCAATCAACGAAAACCTATTCAACGACGGGTAAGATTCGAGCTTTGATTTGAATCCTTCAATTTGATTGCCGTAGCTTGATTTGATCAAAAGCGGGAATCCGAAATCGTTCTTCCGATACCCACATACTCAAATTTGTAACTCTTCAATTCGATCTAACTTTCTGATTTCAAATGGCTCGTAAACTCGACAAACTCCGAAACATCGGCATCATTGCCCACATCGATGCCGGCAAGACGACCGTCACCGAGCGCATGTTGTTTGTTAGCGGGTCGAAGCATCGTGTTGGAAAAGTCGACAGTGGAACGACCACGACCGATGAAGATCAAGAAGAGCAAGAACGTGGGATCACGATCTACTCGGCTTGTGTCACGTTCGATTGGAAAGATGTTCACATCAACCTTTTGGACACGCCGGGACACGTCGATTTTACGGCCGAAGTCGAACGCAGTTTGCGCGTGCTCGACGGCGCCGTTGTCGTCTTCAGCGCCCGCGAAGGCGTGGAAGCTCAGAGCGAGACGGTTTGGAAGCAGGCAGACCGCTACAACGTTCCGCGAGTTGCGTTTATTAACAAGCTTGACCGGGAAGGCGCCGATTTTGATCGTGTCTTCAATCAAATGAAAGTTCGCTTGGGTGCCAATCCGGTCGCGATTCAGATGCCCGTCGGTCTGGGGCCAGCCCACGTTAATGATCCGTTTCGCGGAATCGTCGACTTGATCAAGATGCGATATCAAGCGTTCGAAGATGAAGGCAAGAAGATTGTTGAGTCGCCGATTCCGGACGATGTGCAAGAGGCTGCCCAGTTTGCTCGCCAGGAAATGTTGGAAGCACTCTACGAATTCAGTGACGAGATGGCTGAACTGGCGTTGCAAGAGGAGCCAATTCCAAACGAGCTGATTCGAAAAGTCATTCGCGATGCAACGATCATGCGATTCATTCAGCCTGTCGTTTGCGGCTCGGCACTTCATGGAATTGGTGTGCAAGGCGTGCTCGATAGTGTGAAGTATTATCTTCCCAGTCCGCTTGAGCGTCCGCCTGTCGAAGGAACGAATCCCGTCAAAACAGATCTCGTCGAAACGCGGAAACCAGATCCGAAAGATCCGTTTTGCGCATTGGTCTTCAAGATTCTTCCGGCAAAAACCGGTGACCTGTATTGGATCCGAATTTACTCTGGCGAGCTTTCTAGCAACTCACGGGTTTACTGTCCGTCCAAAGAGAAAAAAGAAAACGCCGCGCAGCTTTGGCAGATTCACGCCACCAAGAAAGATCGCGAGGGTCAGCTCGACAAAGTTTCTTGTGGTGAAATCGTTGGCGTGATCGGACCGCGGTTTGCAGTGACCGGCGACACGCTTTGCGAACAGAAGGCACCTATTCAACTGGAGTCGATCGAGTTCCCCGAAACCGTCATCGAAATGGCAATCGAACCTGAGTCGACGGGCGAACGAAAGAAGCTTGCTGAGACTTTGGAGTTGCTTAAGCGGCAGGACCCGACATTTCGAGCGGACGAAAATGAAGACACCGGCCAAACATTGATCGCTGGAATGGGCGAACTTCACTTAGAGGTGATTAAAAACCGCTTGCTGCGTGACTTCAATCTCAAGGTCAAAGTCCACAAGCCACGTGTTTCCTATCGCGAGACAATCAACAAGAGCGTTGAGGTGACTGGTGAATGTCATCGGTTGGTCAATGGACAGCAGCTGTTTGCGAAACTCAAGATTCAAATGGAGCCAGATAGTAAGGTCGAAGCTGGTGTCGGGATTCGCAGCCGCTTACCAGTCGGAGCAATGGATCCAGAAATGGTTCAGCCCGTTAAGGATGAAATCAAGGCTCGT
>CAZPTT010000236.1:0-6535 GCA_964589435.1 uncultured Pirellulaceae bacterium | reverse complement strand
ATTTGAAAGAAATCCATGAAGAGTTGAACGGCAACAATTTGCTGGAAAGTTTTCACGATGCACAGAGCCTGATCGATATGGTGCTGCAAATGTTTTCCAATGGCATGTTGGATATTTGGCATCGCTCTTACGCGGAACGCATGGGCTGGGCGATTTGCATGAAGATCAGTTCGTTGTTGGACGAGCTGGAGTTTGTGCCAAGAGAGTTGAAGCAGCTCCGGAACTTGCTGGCCGATACTTATTTCGTCAACTTCTCGTTGTTCCAGGCTCTGCCCGATGCTTGGGCGATCAACCAGCTATTTCCGATCATGCCCATTCATCGGCTTGACGAGCGACCAAGTCGCTTTGGCGTTCTGGGCGATATCACTTGTGATTCTGACGGCAAGATCGATTGCTTCATCGGAGAGCTTGGTGATCGGGCTTCGTTACCGCTGCATGCTCCCAATGACGATCCCTATTACGTGGCGATCCTCCTTATCGGTGCCTATCAAGAGGCGCTCAGTGATGACCACAACCTGATGGGCAAATATCATATTGCCACGATCCATGATCCTGACGATCGTTCGACTTGGGAGCTGGTCAAGGGTTCGTCGTTGGACGATGTCTTGGAACACGTTCATCACGATTCGGATCAGATTCAGATTCGTTTGGCAAAATTGATTCAAGACGCGGAGTCGGACGGCTTGATTGCGACTGAAGAAGCGAAATCGTCAAAGCAATTTTTTGAAGAGATGGCGTCTGGATACACTTACCTGACCGACGATGATGAATAGAGATCCGAAGAAGCTGAATTGACCGATGCCATTTCTGTGATGTGAATTCTGTGATGTGAATTCTGTGATGTGAATTCTGTGATGTGAATCAAACATGCCCACGCAAGCGAGGAGCATGGCACCCAACTGTTAGTGGCACCCAACTGATGGTGAATAGAGGCCCGAAGAAGCTGAGTTAACCGATGCCATTTTTGTGATGTGAATTCTGTGATGTGAATCAACATGCCCACGCAAGCGAGGAGCATGGCACCCAACTGACGGTGGTACCCCAACTGACGGCGGTACCCAATGCTGGTCGTACCCAACTGATGATAAATAGGGTTCGTTACCGGGGGTGCTCACTGAGAAGTGTTAAATTTTGACGGTTTTCCAGCCGCCGCGCAGGAAGTGAAAACTCACCATTAAACTGCGAATCGCCAGATCGGCCACCATCGCATACCAAGCACCTTCAATTCCCAGAGCCCAACCGGAAACTTCGATCGCGGTTCCTGGGATTGGGATGACTTCGAAAGCCAACCAAGCGGCCAGCGGAATGCGAATCGCAAAAAAGCCAATCAGCGTAAACAGGAACGGCCACACGGTGTCCCCTGCCCCGCGAAAGGCACCGCTGACGATCATGACAATTGCCAAACACGGCATCACCAAAGAAACAATTCGCAGCAGCTCGGCCGTTTGAATCGTTGTCGCGTCGCCAGCATTTCCCGTAAAGATCGCTGCGACTGGTAAGCCGAACAGGTACAGCCCGATACCACCGCAGCACATAATTGTCATACCGATAGCTGTACACAATTGCACGCTCTTGGAGGCGCGGTCGGGAAGGTTTGCCCCTAAGAACTGGCCGGCCATGGTTGCGGCGGCGACTTGGAATGCTGAGCCCGGCAGGAAAGTACACGCTTCAATTTGAACTGCTAGCCCGTGCGCCGCGGCTGATGCTTTCCCCAGGCTATTAATCAACGCGAGAAAGAGGAGCTGGCTGAACAGCAGCGTTGCGATGTCAAAACCACCAGGCAGTCCAATTCGAAAAAGCTTGCGAAGGATCTCTAAGTCAGGTTTGAACATAGTCCAGTTCAGCTTCAATCCGGCGCGTCCAAAAACTAGCACGGCCAAAATTAAGCTTCCCCCGACCGCGTAACCCGTCGCCGTTCCGATCGCGATGCCCTTCCAGCCAATCGCTTCCCAAGGCCCCCAGCCGGTGACTAACATCGTGCTAACCAAGATGTTCGTGATGACAACAATCAGTTTGGCAATGAATCCAGTTACGGTATCGCCAGCTCCACGCAGGCAAGCGGCTCCGATTTGGGAACACATGATCAATGGAATCAGAGGCGTCACGATGACTAAGTACTGGTGCGCGAACTCGGCGGTTTCGCCGGTCAGCTGCATGACCGCGATGAACTGTCGACCGAAAATCCATGTCACGATCGTCAATCCAACGGCTAGAATTATTCCTGTCAGATAGGACTGATTGGCCGCGCGATTGGCCAACAGGCGATCGCCCGATCCAGTCCAGCGTGCGATGAGTGCCGTCGCGCCGATCGCCACCGTTGCAAACATGCTTGGGATCAGCCACATGACATAGGCCATCAAACCCATCGCGGCTTTGGTCTCATCGCCATCTTCGGCAAAGAAGCGACCGGCGAGCCACCAGTCAGTCCAAGTCACCATCAAGACCAGAAACTCTTCGGCAAGTGCAGGGATGGCCAGGCGGAGGACAGATCGGAGCGTAGAATCCGAACTATTTACGGTAAAATGCTGCACAAATGAGGCTATCGAGCTAATGTCGCGGGAGAAGAAATTTGATATTCAAAAACCGCTATCACTCACTTAACGGGTCGGATTTTCAAATTAGGAGACTTTCTTTGAACGTTTGGTAAGTCCCCCCTTGGTTTCCCAATCGGGAGCTGTAGCCTAATCGGGCGAGACGGGCGCCGAAAGCCCAAACAGTTTCCCCATCCTCCACTTCCACATTGGCTGCGACATTCAAGTTCGAAGAATTTGATGTTCGGGATGGAATCAAAACGATGACTTGAACTTTCAGGTCGCTCAACGGATTGGATTCATAACATGCGTTTGCGGACTTTAATTCTTTGCGTACTTGCAACTCTGACATCAATTTCAACATCTCTTTCTTTGGCTACAACGACGACTCGAACGACTCAATTTGAACGGGTCAATTTCGTCGATGTCGACAGCGGGCGTTCCGGCGGAAACCTGACCCCCAAGCAACGGCTTTGCAAAGCTGTTGATTTGGCGAAAGCTGGCAATTTGGAACAAGCATTCGGGTATGCGTTGGAAACAGCCAGCCAGAACCGAGGCATTCCGATGTTCTCCGTCGAGTATATCGACACCCTTGTCAAAATTTCCAAACTCTCGACCGATGGGTTGGAGCGAAAGATTCTTAACGAAGCAATTCGGACCGTGAACTCGGTGAAAGGTTTAGAGTCGTTTAGCGGAAAAGAGAACCCTGAGACGGCTTATCATTTCACTGGTTCGATTCACCAACTGGCCAAAGAGATCATCAAGATCGACAAGACCATTGGGATGAAACTGAAGATATTTGAGGGCCGGCTGGCACGAAATTTAAGCATGAATTCGCAGTACCCGGCCAATGCAAAAGAGGCTTTGGCCGGTTTCATGATCAGCTCGGCTGAAGGCTATGCGATGTTGGGCAAGCAAGAGCGAGCGATGGCGGCTTTGACATCAGCCGTTGATGTTGGATTCGGCGACTTTCCATCATTGTTCGAACCAGAATCGGCTTTTCGTGAGCTGGACGATCAAGATGCTCTCAAGCAACATGTCGGGCAGCTAAAGAAGACTTATCTTGCCCGCGTGAAAATTTGGAGCCAAAACGCAGTGGCTTCCTTTCAGCGGTTTCCGATGCCAATTCGCGTCGACAATGTTGATGGTGGAACTCTGGATGCGAAGTCTTTTCGTGACAAGGTTTTGGTCGTCGACCTGTGGGCGACTTGGTGTGCTCCCTGTCGTGAAGGTATTCCTCACTTTATTGAGTTGCAGAAAACGCACGCCGACAAGGTGCAAGTGCTGGGCGTTTCGATGGATTCTCCCGACGACCCGACAGCCAGCTTGGAAACAGTTAAAAAATTCATGGCGGATGAAGGCTTCAATTACCCGTGTGGCCTTGGAACCGATTCACTTTCCAAGCAGATTCCTGGTGATGTCCGATTGCCAACGACTCTGTTTATTGATCGACGCGGCGACGTGCGGTACATCGCACGTTGCGTTCACGATCACGCGAAACTTGCCGCGATAACTGAGACGCTCGCCAATGAAGGCCAACAGATCGATACGACCAACATTAGATAATCGACTTCGACAAGTATTGAAACTGCTCATAGCCTTTCGCCGTTTGGTGGAAGGCTTTTTTCATGCGCAGCCCAATATTGGAATGCGAATCACGAACCCGAAGCATGGGCTGGCAAGCAAAGGACTGCAGTTTGTCCGAGCGGTAAGCTACCGATAGAATGCGATGGATGATCAGATGGTTGCTGATCGTCAACAAATACACAGCTTGAAGTAATTTAGACTTAGTAGGCCGCCTCTCCGAGGCGATAGGTTTTCGGCAAACGGCTCGGAGAGCCGAACTACTTTGAAACAGCGGTTACATCCGTGAAAACAGGATGCGAATCTTGGAAATTCGATGACTGATTCATTTGAGGGTAAAGAACCGAAAAGCCGCGATCAGATTCGCTCTTCGTTGGAATTGCTGCGCAGTGAACCGAAGAAGCAAGGTGAGGCTGGATCTGATCGAATTTCGGCTGGCCCTCACATTAAAGGCCTGCCGGCGAGCCATCCAATCACGATCGCTCAATTTTTGAATCCCGAGAATGCGAAGTTGTTTCAGCTTGCCCTCAGCAGGTCAGGCCTGTTTTCGCAATCGTCAGCTCATGGTCGTGCCACTCGTATCGTGGTGGATTTCGAAGACGCGAAACTGGCCGCGAAAGTCTACAAAACGCACAAAGCCAAACATCCTGACCAACGTCCCTTCGGTGATGCCCGCCGATTCGATTATCTGATCTTTGGTGTTGGCATTGGAGTCACCTTGGGCTTCATTTTCCTTATCGTGGAAACAGCCAATCCGCTGGTGTATGGAGTGAGCGTTGCTTTTGTTGTCTTCTGTTCAGCGGTTGGGCATCTGCTCGACCGAGCGAGGCTGCGGATGTGGCGAACGGGCCGCTGGGGATTCGGCGTTTGGGATTTTCTGGTGATTTGCTGCCTGCCGTTCATCGGAATGCTAATCGTTCGGCTGACGACGATAATAATCCGAGGTTCCTAAATTCGATTTCGTTGAATCGCATTGCTGGCACCAGCACTGATAGCATAAAATCAAATAGAGGCTTGTGAACCATTACCTTCTGCAGCCGTACGTCTTCCGATCACTTTACGATTTTGCCGTCACATGAGTTCTGAAAAATCGCTTGCGATCGTCTTACGCGTTATTGAGTTCAGCGAAACCAGCTGTATTGTGACGTTGCTGACACGGGACTTCGGAAAGATCACGGCGATGGCAAAGGGAGCTCGACGCGCCAAGAGCCCATTTGAGGCTGCCCTTGACGTGCTGGCGATCTGTCGAATAGTGTTCCTCCACAAATCGTCCGGTGCGATGGATCTGCTGACGGAAGCGAAATTGGAACGTCGTTTTCGAAGTTCTTCCAGCGATTTGCAACGGCTTTATGCTGCGTACTATGTAATCGAACTGGTCAGATTGTTAACCGAGGAGAAGGATCCCCATCCAGAGCTGTTTGATGTGGCAAGCGAGACAATAAATGAAATCGACGATCCAAGTCGAAACTCCAGCACACTGAATTTGCTGCTTTTGCAGTTTGAGTTGAACATGCTTCGACTGCTTGGCCATTTACCAATGCTGACCAAGTGCGTTGATTGCGGGCGCGAAAGAAAAACGCAAAACCGGGTAAGCTTCGGACTCAATGCAGGCGGTTTACTTTGTCAGCAATGCCGACGAGGTAAACAAAATATCGTCAGCCTCAGTTCAGAAGGAGTTGATTTACTGTTGCGATTGGCAAGAAACCAGGAAAACGACACGGAACCACAACTTGAGCCATGGCGAAACGAGTCATGGCCAACAGCGACGGTGGTGAAAGAGAATCAAAGTGACTTGTTTGAACCAAAAAAAGACAACAAAGAATCGAACACAAAGTACTCCAACAACGTCTTGGTCGGCGGAGACCTGCCGACCGACTTGAAATTGGAGGCACCAAGCCAAACTGTTGAAGACCTCGCAACAATTGACCTTGATGAACAGCCCAATGAAGCGGTCGAAGTTAGAAATTTGATCAACAGTTACCTAACACATTTGCTGGGCTTTCCACCTCGGCTACACAAATTTTTGAAAAACCTGTGAAACATGATCTGCCGACGCTTGCAATGGATTTGCTTCGTGGGTGGCGGCTAACAAAGTTGGCTGGACGCGTCGTCATCATTCACGCACGACAAGGAAGTCGAACATGCGATTATGTTTCGTATACTTAACACTGATAGCGCTGCTGGCGGCAACGTCCGGGTGCAAGACGTTTCAAAAACAGGGTTCTGGCAATAAATCCTTGCTGGGGCTGAAACGTAAAGGTGCGAAGGACGATCTATCTGAAGAAATGCTCGACCCTCTGGGAGCAAGAAACACCAATCGTTTGTTGCTTGATGATCTCGCGCCAAGCCAATTGGCGACGACGCTTGCGGTTCGAGGTTTCGGCGGTGTCGACCAAGACCAAGCCCAGCAAGATTTCCGC
>CAZPTT010000235.1:1088-6718 GCA_964589435.1 uncultured Pirellulaceae bacterium | reverse complement strand
AGTCTGCATCGATCAGTATCACCTTCTTACCGGCTTGTGCGATCGAGATTGCCAAGTTTGCCGTCGTGGTTGATTTTCCATCACCTGGCGATGGGCTAGTAAACAGGATGGTTTTCAGATCATCTTGATTCGCTTGGAAAAACATCGCCGTTCGAACATCTCGAAACGCTTCCGAGGCCGTTGAGCCAGGCTTGTGTGCGACAATCAATGACGGCACACCTTTGACTGGCTTAATTTTGCGAACATTGATTCGCGGAATGCGTCCGACGACTGGAATATTCAATTTTTCAGCAATCTCATGCGGACTGCGGAATGACAGTTCACTTTGGTCGACAAGAACCGCCAATCCAAAACCAGCTAGGAAACCCAGCATTGTTCCGAGGGCCAGCGATTTCAACAACGAAGGAGCAACTTTCTCACCGACAAACGGTTTATCCAAAACTTTTACTTTGGTGGTAGTAAAGCTGTTTGACAACAGCTTTACTTCCTTCAACTTGTCAAAAATAACTCCAACGGCTTCCCCTTTATCCTCAATTTGCTTCTGAAGTAAATTGAGCTCCATGACGCCACCAGCAACGTTGGCTGCTTTACCAGAAACCTCTTGCAACTCTTTACCCACCGCCGCCAAATCTCGAGATAAACGACTCCGCTCTCTTTCCAAAGCGAATCGGTAGAGCTTAATAAATCGCTGATCCTCTTGAGCCCGGAAAGTCTTCAAGTCAAGATTCCCTTCCCCGCCCTCATCTTGCTCTAACTTTGCTTGTTCAGCATCAAGCTTGTCCTGATAATCATCATACTTTTGGATGTCCAATGCCATCGAAGCAAGCTCATTTCTGAAAAACTCGACCCTTTTATCCAAGGCATCCATTTTCCTAGAACCCGAACCAAACGTTTTTGACAACTCAGATTTTTCCAGCATCAAATTCGAAAGATTGGTTTTGAATTCCCAAACTCTGTCCTCCAAGTCATTTCGTGAAATCATACCTGGCAATCGCAACGTCTCGTGTTCCAGAATCAGGAAGTCCTTTCCCTTTTTCTCCTCGAAATCGTCTCGTGATAATCCAAGATATTCTTGAGCCTCGATTGCTACGACTTTTAATTCATCTTCTCCCATTTTCTCAAAATCCGAATCGAGCAACTGATAGCGGTCTGTCACTTTTCGAAGCAAGGACTTAATTTCATCATGTTCTTCACTAAGCTCATTACGACGCTTGATGTGCGGGTTGACCATATTCCCACCAACGTTCACCTCTGTGACTCCCAGTTTGGCGAAGAGTTCTAAACTTCGCTTCTCTGCTTCATTTTTTTCGTCGGTCAATTCATACGATAATTTCTCGATCAATTCCGTTGCTTCCTTGCCAAAGTTTTGCGAATCATCATCTAGATTTTGCCGGTATGCATTAACGATGTGATTCAGAATTTTTGGCAATTCCTCTGCCTTAGGTCCGTTGCAAACAATCGTTAAAGTTTCATCTGAATCAGAGTCAGGAATCACGCGTAACATTTTCTCTTTAAGCAATCCAACCAGAAACACTTCACCATCAAACGATTTCATTTTCTCAAAACTACCTGATTCCACAGCAGCGTTGAGAACCAACTCACTAGAGATCAAGTTGACGTGTTTCGGAATAGATTCACCACGCTCCATTTGGTAGTCACCATTTACGATTGCCGGGGGCGCGTGAGTAGTGATCATCAACCGGGTGTAGGACGAATACGTCGGAGGAGTCTTGGAGTAATACAGATAACCAAGCGCGGTACCGATCAGGCAAAACAACGCGATCAAATATTTTCGTCGCTGCAGTGGCCCCCAGATATCGAACCCTTGCTGCATTGGCATGCCTGCGGCATGCATCCCGGGCGCGTTAACAGTTGAGTGCAGGGTATTGCTCGGGTGAGTGTTGTTGGATGGAGACGCCGGAACAATTGACATATGTAATCCACAGATTGAAAGACAAGGTGGGAAGTGAGCTTAAACGAAATGAGGTGACAAAAGGTTCGACTTCGGTCAAAATCCTCCAAAGTTTGGCACGGTTCGATTGTAGCCATCATCCATTGAAAATGTGAGTTTTGAGACTGGGATCTCGGGTAAAAATTCAATCGTTTCCCCAACAAAGTCCCACTGATCAGACCATTTTTTGCAATCACTTCAATCGTCAAAACCGCCCAGAGAAGGTGATCGTGGGAAAACTCGTGTTTAACGGGAATATCGTCCAATGAATATCAAAAAGGAAACCCCGCACGCTAGCGAGCAATGGGGCGAGTGGCCAATGTTCGTTCGCTGAGTTCGATTGGGATCCCAAACGTCAAGCACCAGGGGAAGCGATGGGAAGCTAGCGATTCGTCAAACCTAAATTGCAATGTAGCTGGATTCGCAAAGATGTTGTCGTCTAAGAGGTTGTCGCCTTATTCACAACGTGAGTTTTGAAGTTGCCTCTTCGACAACTTTCGGGCCAACGGCCCAGCAATTTACCTAGCCCAGCCCGAAGGGCTGGGTATTTGCGTTAATGCGTCTAGCGAGGGCTGAAGGCCCGGCAGATTAAAACGTCGAATGTAATGTTATGCCGATTAACGGCCAGGCCTTCGGCCCTATGAATTATTGGAAATCGAGGCCCCAGCCCTTCAGGCTGGGCTAGGTAAACGATCGGGGCTTCGCCCCTAAAAACACCGCAACTTTAAAACGTTTAAGCGCGGCAATTGAGTGCGAGAATCCCCCTTCTGCCTAAACGTGCCTAAAGCGAATCTCTCACCAGTTCCCCCATTGGGGAAAGACGTAGCCTTTCTTGCAAAAATTCACTGAAAGCGTTTCGGAATTTCAGCTGGAAATCGCTATAACCTCTAGCAGCGTTATATCCTCCAACCAACTGGTTAAGGAATGACCTGTAGGGCGCAAACCCCTATCAAGCGAACTTTTCTCAATTACGATGGAGGTTCTGATCTGATGAATGAATTTGATTGTCAAAGAGATCGCAGTTGTAACTATGTTAGCTGCGTTAAGTTTGCGTCCAACTCAGTTCGAAGACGTGGAATCACGATTTTCGAACAACGTTTTCTAGTTTCAAATTTTCCTGTTCAGGTGCCTTAAGGTCACCCAAAGGAACGGAGTGCGCTCCAATTTTTAGTTTCGCAACTAGTGCTTTGTTCCAATTCAAAGTTCCGGTTCCTCATGTGAGCCGTTTGGGCGATAGTCCCGGTTTGTCGGACGAAACCGTGGCTAGCGCCCAACCGGCTCACTCTAAAATCAAATTGGAACAAAGCACCAGCCACATTTTTAGCTTTTCTGTTCAACCATTCGTCTCTAGGGTTCGTACTTCGCTTGTCCGATTCTTCGACGACCATTTCGCTCTTGAGTCATCACTTTTCTAGATCACAGTTTTTCGTTTCCACTTCCACGAAACGTTTGATTCAACATGACCACAACTAACTCCTCAACAATCAATCCGTCGAGCTCCCTAGATCACGGAACTCTAGGTTCCTCCCGGGACTCCAAATCTTCCGATATCGGCCTACTCAAGTCCGACTCTCTTGATACGGCCGCCGATCGATTGAACGCTAAATCGAGCACACCCCTCAATGAGCGTTTGCTCTCGGGTCTACTATCCTTCCGCATTTTGATTCTGGTGCTACTGCACTGTTTCATCTTTACCGCTGGATACTTCTTCGCGTTTGCTCTGCGGCTCGACTTCAACATTTCATCCGAAATGCTAAGCCGTTTTTGGATATCGTTGCCTGTCGTGGTTTCGATCGAAATCGCTTGCTTCCTGTTCTTCAAAACGTTTCATGGTTGGTGGCGTTACGTCACGTTTCAGGACTTGGTCTCCTTCATCAAGCCAATCTGCGTCAGCTTCCTGTTGATCGCCGTCGTTGACTCCTTCTTCCTCAATATTCCGATCCCGCGTTCGGTTTTGTTGATCAACATCATGACGAGTGGGTTGTTGATGACGCTGATTCGCTCAAGCTGGCGGCTGACCAAGGAGGGCCTCTTCCCGGGAATCCATGTCCCGGCCGGATATCAACGTGTCTTCATGATCAGCAACCACTTCGACTCGCTGGTCGTCGCCAATCAAATCAACAGCCAACAGAATTCGACAACCCGCGTTGTTGGTATCTTATGTGCTGGAAAAAGCCAAATCGGATCTCGACGAGCAGGAATTCCAATTCTCGGAAACATGCAAGACGCCCCGCGATTAGCGTCCGATCATGATGTTGACCAAGTCTGGTTGATCGCCGGATCGTTGAGCGGCCCTGAACTGGCCGATTTGAAGAAGCTTTACGACGAACATGGAATCAAGACCAAAGTCATCCCATCTGCAATCGATCGAAACCCCGGCAGTAGCTTCATCCCCGTCCGTGAAATCGAAATCACAGACCTACTGCAGCGAACACCAGTTCAACTCGACACCAAGCGAATCGAAAACGAGATCGCTGGAAAATGCGTAATGGTCACCGGAGCCGGTGGCAGCATCGGATCGGAAATTTGCCGCCAATTACTGAAATTTGGCCCGAGTGAATTGATCTTAGTTGATCATCGCGAGAACAGCGTCTTCCTGATTCACAGTGAATTGGGACGGGAGCCAGATTGCACCACAATATTACATCCGGCAGTCGCGGACATTCTCGATTTCGATTTGATGTCGGAGCTGTTTCAAAAATACTCACCGGAGTACGTCTACCACGCGGCCGCCCACAAGCACGTCGGTTTAATGGAGCGTCAGCCTGGCGTTGCGATCCGAAACAACATTGTGGGAACTCGCCAATTGGCGGATCTTGCCAGCAACTACGAGGTCGTAAAATTCGTCATGGTGTCGACTGACAAAGCGGTCAATCCGACCAGCGTGATGGGTTGCACCAAACAAATTGCCGAGCGTTATTGTTTATCGCTTGGCAAACAGTCATCAACTAAATTTGTTGTCGTTCGGTTTGGCAACGTTCTTGGCTCCAATGGCAGCGTCGTCCCGATCTTCAAAGAACAGATTGAACGAGGCGGCCCGATCACGATCACTGACGAACGGATGACTCGTTTCTTCATGACGATTCCAGAAGCCTCTCAGTTAGTACTTCAAGCTGGCTCAATGGGCGATGGTGGAGAGATCTTCGTGCTGGACATGGGTGACCAAGTCAAAATTGTCGACCTTGCTCGCAAGATGATTCAGCTTGCCGGCTTGCCCGAGTCAGCCATTCGCATCGAGTTCATGGGTGCTCGCCCGGGCGAAAAGCTGTACGAGGAACTGTATTTCGAAGAAGAAGAAATGCTCTCGACCGATCACCAAAAGATTTTCGCCGCCAAGCACAGAACGCTTGAGTACAACGATGTCCAGCATTGCATCTCGACGCTAGAAGAGGCGTGCCACGATACGCAGGAAAGCATTCGAACCCTCCTGAATGAATATATTCCTGAGTACGCTCGACAGGGCTTGGAAGAATCCGTGGCAACGTTATTGCCCAAACCTCAGTCTACGATTGACACCCGAACCTTGTAGTGCAAAGCTGAATCTAAGTTTAGGATTGCTCGATAAGTCATTGTGGAAAAAAGTTGACTGAAAAAAGCCACGAAACAGCCAATACCGTTTTCTAAGATTGATTTTCCAAGGCCACTTGTTGGCATTCTGAGAATTCCCATCGCGTGAAAA
>CAZPTT010000235.1:0-1078 GCA_964589435.1 uncultured Pirellulaceae bacterium | reverse complement strand
CAATGCTGCAGTTGGACGACGCGCATCTTAGTAAAGTTCACTCGCAATTTTTGGTAATTGCGAGTTGTTGAGGAATTTAAACACTAACTTCTAACGGCCCCAAAAAACAACTAAATGAAGAATTTTGCAATCATCGGTGCAGGTGGCTACATCGCCCCCAAGCATATGAAGGCGATCCATGACACCGGAAACCAACTGGTCGCTGCTTACGACAAACACGATTCGGTCGGCATTTTGGACAGCCATTTTCCGAGTGCAGATTTTTTTACGGAATTCGAACGATTCGACCGTCACTTGGAGAAACAACGACATGGAAATAATGGTACTCCGGTGGATTATGTTTCCGTTTGCACCCCCAACTATCTCCATGACGCACATTGTCGATTGGCACTACGAATCGGTGCAGATGCAATTTGCGAAAAACCATTGGTGGTAAACCCATGGAATTTGGATCAATTGGCGGAATTGGAACAAATTTATGGAAGAAAAGTTCATGCCATTTTGCAACTGCGACATCATTCAGAGATTCTAAAACTCAAAAAGGAGGCTGAAAACCGCAAAGAAAAACCAGAGATTTGTTTGACCTATATCTCTCGTAGGGGCAAATGGTATCACCATTCTTGGAAGGGAAACCAAAGTCAGTCGGGCGGCCTAGCGATGAATATTGGCATCCACTTTTTTGACTTCTTGACATGGATTTTTGGTGGCTGCACTCGCAGCTTTCTGCACTTGAATCAACCCGATCGAATGTCCGGAGTAGTTGAACTCGAACGAGCTAGAGTCAAGTGGTTTTTATCGGTTGCGGCGGATGATCTTCCTGCATCGGTATCTGAAAACGGTGGCTATGCGTATCGCAGTATTACAGCCGACGGCGAGGATATTGATTTATCAAAAGGCTTTACCGACTTGCACACCAAAGTCTATGAGAACGTTCTTGCCGGTACTGGCTACGGCCTAGAAGATGCAAGAGGCGCTATCGAGTTGGTCTACCAAATTCGAACTAGCGTAACGGTGGCGGGGAATGGATCGACTCACCCCATGCTCAGTGCTTCCAATTCTCCGGTGAGGAAATAATCGA
>CAZPTT010000234.1:0-6738 GCA_964589435.1 uncultured Pirellulaceae bacterium | reverse complement strand
TTCTCGCTCATCATTTCATGTTGAGGTAGGCTCGAACCTCGTCCGCGATTTCCTGGCCGTAATTGAGTTCAATGAATCGCAGTTTGAGGTCATCCTCGGAGATTTTTGGATGGTTCCTTCGGATCGCGTTTTTACATTGTTGGGCGACGCGATTGCTCGCGGTTATCGCATCACTAAGCCGCAAGTGCGCTGGCCGAACTCGGAGCAAGCCAATCAGAACTGATTCCGCTTCAGGCAAGGTGTCTTGAATAATGTTTGGTGTTGGCATGTTTCGATTGTAGCGTATATACGTCGAAGAAAAGTTGAATTCTGCACGAGTGATTCTGCACGAGTGATTCTGCGTGCCCTCGCTTCAATTGACATTAAAAAAGTAGCGTTGGAAGTCAGCTTGGGGTGCTTGGCGAGATGATTCAATACATCATCGTTTGAAGAAATCGTTTGTGTTTTAGCCAAACTCACGCGAACAAAAAATGAATGCATTGGTCTGTTTAAGTAACGAAATCGCACGCGATTGTTAATCCAACATCACATTGCGAATTTCGATCAGGTTTTCTTTTTTCTGTTTTTAAGCATAATGATGGTAGCTGTAGCTTAATGGTAAAGCGCTTGGTTGTGAGCCAAGTTCATGCCGGTTCAAATCCGGTCGGTTACCCTGCAAGCAATGGCTTGGCCAATGCACTTATTGCAAAGGAGTTGTCGAAGATGGTTTCCCAAGTCCTCCAACGTCCAACGCTGGTTTTGAACCGCAGCTGGCAACCGGTAAATGTTGCCACCGTGGCCCGAGCATTGGTGATGGTCTGGAGTGATACGGCACGCGTCGTTGATCCCAACGATTACCAACTCTATGACTGGAGCGATTGGGCCAGCCTCGATACGCCCGAAGGTCAGCCATTCGTGCGTTCAGTTTCGCAGCGAATCCGTGTGCCTGAAGTCATCACATTGACTCAGTTCAATCGGCTTCCCACCACGACCGTCGCTTTCAGTCGTCGCAACATATTTAAGCGCGACCGAATGGAGTGTCAGTATTGTGGTCGCCGCCCTAAGGGTGACGAGCTAACGATCGATCACGTGGTTCCGCGTTCCCATGGCGGTATGTCGACTTGGGATAATTGCGTGTTAGCGTGCGTTCGTTGTAACCACACCAAGGCTGACCGTACGCCAGTCATGGCTGGAATGAAATTGAACAAGCCTCCGAAGCAACCGAATTGGAACCCGGTCTACTCGCAGCACTCGGCCCGCTTCAAGAGTTGGTCGAAGTTTATCAGCGACGCCTATTGGGACGCGGACCTATCCGAATAACGCTCTGGCTTTTTTTCCCATCCGTTGTTGGGAAGTTGTCGCGAATTCAATTCGAGCAAGCTGATGTGAAAATCAAACCTGCGAACTAAGTGCTCAACGAATGCTTGGTTCGCAGGCGTTTTCATTTTGAAAAAGGTCAGCCGAGATTTTGCCAACCTTAGTTTGTGTTTTCTTGGCGAACCCGTCTCCCCCATTTGGGTCTTTCTTGCAGAAGGCAATCGTCTTCTCCGATCACAAACCGTCGCTAAATGACGGAAGTGATTTTCATAGCGGTGTGCTCCTGGGAGAGCAAGCGGCTTCCAAACCCGCTCGACAGGGTTCGAATCCTTGCACCGTTGCTGTTTGGGAATATGGTATTCGGAATGTGCCATTTCAAATTGTCTTCGGAGTGTGCCGGATCGCACGCGACCTTGCGGAGGTCGTAGACCAGGTTCGATTCCTGGCGAGGACACTTTCTTTGGTCACGAGTCAAAATCACAAGGTGCTCAAACAATACGCTCTTTAATTATGCGTTTGATTTTAATTTGGTGCTGGAGCCAGCTGGCGAGGCGACAGGCTGCAACCCTGTAGAAGTGGGTTCGATTCCCACCGGCATCTCTTTCACGTTTCAATCTCATTCTCGTTTGCCAAATTCTAAATTCGACAATTGATTTACCATCGGTGCGGGCCATTCAACAACAGCCCGCACCCTCAATCAGGAAGACCGGGCGCCCGGTCTTCCTTTTTTATGCATTGTCAATAACGGCGTTCGAAATCAGAATGGTTCCATGATACTGAATAGAATTCATTGATCCCAATCATCGCCGATCAAGCTGAGTACCAGAAAGTTGTCCAATTAGCGAACCCTCCAATAAGTCGATTAGTTCTGTCCTCAGAACCGTTTGTTTTGTGGCGGCCATTTCGATTTTCTTCAACTGGATGGTCGGATCGGCAAACGCACAATTTGATTTCGAACAAGCGCCGATCAAGTACTCAAAAACTGAGTCAAATGACGCCGTTGCCAAGCTCATTTCTCAACTGGAATCGGGAGAAACGTCGCTGACTTGGAATGATCAACAAGGGTGGCTGCCGTCTTTGCTGGAGAAATTGGAAGTCCCATCGCTGTCTCAAACATTGGTGTTCTCAAAAACAAGCCTGCAGATTCGCCACATTCGCCCCCGTTCACCACGCGCAATCTATTTCAACGATGTGACTTATCTTGGCTGGGTGCCGACCGCCGAATTTATCGAAGTCTCATCCGTTGATGACCACTTAGGCGCCGTCTTCTACACGATTCGGCAGCGTAAAACTGACCGACCTGAAATCACGCGCGACCATACCAGTTGCTTGAGTTGTCACGGGACAGCAAAAACGAAACACGTTCCGGGCTACCTCGTACGCTCAGTTTTTCCGTCTGACAATGGTCAGCCCCATTATTCGATGGGCTCGACGACGACGGATCAAGAAACGCCATTCTCTGAGCGATTTGGCGGCTGGTATTTGACCGGGGATTTGGGGAAGACAAAACATCGAGGCAATAAGTTTGCCGATCGCGATTCGGAAGAACCCTTCGACTGGCAACAGCATGCAAACATTGAAACAGCTGGTGAGTTATTCGATTCTAAGCGGTATCTTGAAACGACCAGCGACGTCGTGGCGTTAATGGTTCTTGAACATCAAACTCAGATGCACAACCTGATCACCCGCGCCGCCTATGAAACCAGGCAAACGATTCATTATCAGCAAGTCATGAACCGAGTGCTGGATCGCGAATCGTCCCATGAAAGCGAATCAACGGTTAGGCGCATCAAGCAAGCTGGCGATGAGTTATTGAAGTACCTGTTGTTTGCCGGCGAGGCGAAAATCGAGTCACCGATTAGGCCGACTAGTGATTTCGCGAGCCAGTTCAGCCAGCTCGGTCCAAGCGACAAAGCCGGGCGTTCGCTACGTGAGTTTGATTTGCAAACACGACTCTTTCGCTACCCATGTAGTTTTTTGATTTACTCCAGCTCTTACGATCAATTGCCACCAAGAGTGCTCGACTATATCGAAACCCGTTTGCTTAGAATTCTCACCAATCAAGATGATGATCCGGCATTCGATCATTTGTCGATACAGGATCGCGGCGACATTCTGGAGATCCTGTTGGATACTAAACCAAGTTTGCGTGAAAGAATGAAAGCTCACGTGACTGACTCTAAACAGACACAGCCGGCAAAATAGAATCAGTGCGTCTTAGCAAAGTGCGAGACGTAGAAGTTGAGGCGGTTTACTTGCAGCGATCTGCTGTTAACGCCACTCCAAATTCATCGTAAAACCGCTAACAAATCGCAGCGATTTGAGCCGTATTGCCGTGATAGCTCTTGCTTCCAGCCCAGACTCATGTGACCCTGTCAGTCCCGAGAATTTTCAACGCCGGCGAGCGACAAGATCTCTTGGGAAATTTGGTGTCACCGATTCGACTTTGGATTCTCAACGGGTAACGAAATGAAGACGATGCTTGATAACTTTCTTTCACGGACGACATGGTTTGCTTTGGCGATGATCGTCGGCTTGTTGAATTCAAACGTCCTTGCGCAAGACGATTCCTCCGATGATTGGCGTCGCTGGCGCGGGCCTGCAGGCAACGGCATTGCCGCAGCCGGACAGACTCCGCCGACCGAGTGGAACGAAGATAATAATGTGCTTTGGAAAGCTAAAGTTCCGGGCCGAGGTCATGCCTCTCCCATTGTTGTCGATGACAAGATCTTTCTCGCGACGGCTGACGAATCCACGATGATCCAATCAGTCCTGTGCTACGACCGCTCAACAGGAAAGCAGCTTTGGAAATCCGACGTCAGCGAAGGCGAATTCAATCCGCGGATTCATCCGAAGAACACACATGCTTCTCCGACGATTTCCACCGATGGCGAAAGAGTGTTCGCTGTTTTCAACAACCACAATCGTGTGCAGTTAGTCGCGCTCGATCTTGCTGGCGAGAAGGTTTGGGAAAAGGAAGTTGGAGCTTACAAAACCCGATTTCCGTTTGGTTTTGGCTCTTCGCCAATTTGTCATGGCGGGAATGTCATCGTCGCCAATCTCAATGATATCGGATCGGGAATCACGGCTTACAACGGAGGAACGGGCGATCAAGTTTGGAAGATCGAACGTCCTGGTGGAACCAGTTACTCGACTCCTGTGGTCGCCAACATTGGTGGATCCGAGCAGCTTCTCCTTAGTGGAACCCAGAAAGTGTTTTCGTATGACCCAAGCAACGGCAAAGAACGATGGACTGTTCCCGGCAAATGGCAAGTGACTTGCGGAACGATGGTTTGGGATGACGATTTGGTTTTTGCCAGCGGAGGTTATCCAGCACAGCAAACGCTTGCGATCAAAGCCGATGGGTCAGGATCGGTCGTCTGGGAGAACGGGCAGAAAGCTTACGAGCAGTCGATGATTATTGTGGACGGATATGTTTACGCTCATTGCGAAAGCGGAGTCGTTTACTGTTGGCGAGCTGCTGACGGAGCCGAGATGTGGAAAGAACGGTTTAGTTCTCGTCGAGACGCGCAAAGTGCGTCGCCCGTCTCAGCCAACGGCAATATCTATTTCACTTCTGAGTCGGGGGAAACGTTGGTGATCAAAGCCAATCCGAAAAAGATGGAAGTCGTTGCCCGCAACAAGCTTGGTGATGAGTCGTTTGCTTCGATGGCCGTTTGTGGAAACAAAGTGTTTACGCGTGTGGCGACGATGGATTTCGACGGTTCCTCTCGGCAGGAGTGGTTGTTTTGCATCGGCAAGAATTAAGAACCGGTCATCTCAACGGTTAGCTATCTAGCGTTGAAGCGAAGAAGCTGAATTGAAAAAGCTGGATCGAAAAACCTGAATCGAAAAAGCGAGCCCCAATTTCCATTGGTGCTTCTAGGATCAGCAACTAAAATCACCGTTAGTTTAAGATCATTCTTGATTCTCAGCACTGCTAAATCGCGGCACGTTCTTCTGCTGAAACTGGCCGCGAGCTTTCGTCCGAACAACACGTCCGATCACCTATGAAAGGGAGTTTGTGGTTTCCGCCGACTCACAATCTTCGCATTCCAAAGAGACTCGTCGTCAGCGTCGAAAGCGGCGCGGCCCGATCAGTCAAACCTATTGGGCGCGTGAACAAGTCTTGGACAATGCCGACGCCTCGGACGTCGCAGCGCCAGTTCGAAATCAGCTATTGCACCAATACGGTCACTTTTCGCTGGCCTACTCGGCGGCCGTCCAGCCACTTCTGAATCACTTCGGAGACGCTGACGGATGCATCGCCTATCGGCAGCGTTATGGAATTACGTTGGCACTTGGTGATGCATTGGTTGACGATGCCAGCCGTGACGAGTTGCTGCTTGGCTTCGTCAAACATTTCCGGAATACCGTTTTCTGTCAAATTTCTCGCAGTACTGCCGAAGTGCTGAGCGCGAATGGTTTTTACGTCAACGAAATGGGAGTTGATACCAGTCTCGATCTGGCTGATTACAGTCTGGCAGGTAAGCAGAAAGAGTGGTTGAGGTACGCCTACAATTGGATCACTCGCCGCGATTATCAAATCATCGAATCCGATTTTGATCAGGTCGATGTCAATCGTGTTGAAGCGATCTCGGAAGCGTGGCGTAAAACGCGAACGGTCAAGCAAAAAGAAGTTCGTTTTCTCAATCGGCCGATTGTGTTGGAGCAAGAGCCTGGAGTGCGGCGATTTTTTTTGGTTGACGCTGATCAAAATCTGCAAGCCTATGTTTTCCTCGATCCACTTTATCAGGATGGAAAAATTGTCGGTTACGTGACCTCGTTTAAGCGGCGGCATCCGGACGCCCCGCAGTATGCGGAACACGCGATCATGAAGTACGCCATCGAAAAACTCAAAGCCGAGGGCGTGGGGCGGCTGAATCTGGGTTTGTCGCCTTGCGCGTGGATTGACGAAGGCAACGTCAAAGACGGCGATGTTGAAAGTTCAGAAATCAACCATCCGCAATTTGAGAAAAGCTGGTTCACCCAGTTCATGTTCAGCAAGACTTACAATTCGAAGATTTTGAACCGCCGTGTCTACAACCTTGTTGGTCACGCGAATTACAAACGACGGTTTCGAGGTCGCGAAGAAAAAGTTTACTTCGCATCCCGTTCTAAATTCGGCTTCCGCCAATTCGCCTCACTCATTTCATTGTGCGGGATCGCTTAGTTCTCGTTTTGCAGATATTGCTTATTAAAAAACGATCGCTATTTTTGGTTGAGTTGGGTTTGATAGATCGTGGGGTGTGTAGAGCAGCGTGGCCTGAATAATTCGACCGGTATAGCTCCGAAGGAGCGGTCGCATTTAGCTGCGGGCGGGAGTCCGCAGGGTCGGTGTTAAATCGCAATCAAGTCACGAAGTGACGTTCGCAAGGGTGTCGTTGGTTTGCGGTCGCCACTTCGTGGCTTTGGCAATCAAGTCAAACTAAACCGCGGGCT
>CAZPTT010000233.1:0-6788 GCA_964589435.1 uncultured Pirellulaceae bacterium | reverse complement strand
AAAGGAAGTCGATTTAACGTTGGCGGATGTCGTGGATGTTACGACGTTTCTTGTAAACATGAATGACTTTGGTGGTTACAACGCAGCGTATGGCGAGTTCTTCGACAAGCAAACCGGCCCGGCCCGGACGACAGTCGCCGTTCATCAACTTCCTCATCCCGATTTGTTGATCGAAATAAAAGTCACGGCTTATCGGAAACGGAATTGAGAAGTATCGTTTTTCGAATCACAACAGTCACAAGAAAAACCTGGCAGAAAATTCATGGAGAAAGTTCTCAACTTCATCAATGGCCAATTCGAAGAGCCCATCGATGGCCATTGGCTGGAAAACGTTTGTCCGGCAGACGGCAAAACGATGGAGGCGATTGCTGACTCAACCGCGGCCGATGTCCAAGCAGCGGTAGATTCAGCCGGCCATGCATTTCTTCAATGGTCTGCTTCCTCGCTTGAATTTCGCAGCGCCGTGCTAATGAAAATTGCTTCGCTGATCGAAGGGAATCTCGACGAGTTGGCGGCTGCCGAAAGCCAAGACAGTGGCAAGCCAATCACCAACGCGCGGACGATTGACATTCCACGCTCGGCCGCGAACTTTCGATTCTTCGCTAGCGCAATCACACAGTTCGCCAGCGAGTCCCACGAGACGACTTCGCAAAACGCCATTAACTTTACGCTCCGGCAACCCATCGGGGTCGTGGGATGCATCTCGCCATGGAATCTGCCGCTCTATCTGTTTACGTGGAAGATCGCTCCGGCACTAGCCGCCGGAAATTGTGTCATCGCCAAGCCCAGCGAATTGACGCCGCGAACAGCCTTTATGCTGAGCCGAATCTGCAATGAAGCCGGGTTGCCCGCTGGCGTTTTAAACATTTTGCATGGCGCGGGTTCGTCAGTCGGCCAGGCGATTGTTGAGCATCCCGATATCAAAGCGATTTCGTTTACGGGCGGAACGGCAACTGGAAAACTGATTGCCGCGACGGCAGCTCCGATGTTCAAGAAGCTTTCGCTGGAGTTAGGTGGCAAGAACCCCAATATCATTTTTGCCGATTGCGATTACGAAAAGATGTTGAGCACGACCGTGCGTTCTTCGTTTTACAATCAGGGCCAACTTTGCTTGTGTGGATCTCGAATACTTGTCGAACGCTCTCTCTTCGACCAATTTAAAACGGACTTCGTCGAGCGAACCAAACAGTTGATCGTTGGTGACCCTGCCGACCCGGCGACTCAGGTGGGAGCGGTCATTTCAAAACAGCACTTGCAGAAAATCAGATCGTTTTTGAATTCGTTGGAGCAGCAGCAGGCGACGCTGCTATTGGGGGGCGTTCCAGCAACCGTCAAAGGAATGGAAGGTGGTTTCTATTTTCAACCAACAATCATTGAGGTTGAATCGAATCGGTGCGAATTGAACCAGGAAGAAATTTTTGGCCCTGTCGTTACACTCATACCGTTTGATTCAGAAGACGAGGCCATCGCTTTGGCAAATGATGTGCGTTACGGATTGTCGGCCACGGTTTGGACTCAAGACGTCAGTCGTACGATGCGCGTCGCCAAGCGAGTTGATGCGGGCGTGGTGTGGGTCAACTCGTGGTTGCTTCGCGACTTGCGGACGCCGTTTGGCGGCATGAAGGAATCGGGTGTCGGGCGAGAAGGCGGACTTGAGGCGTTGCGTTTCTTCACCGAACAGAAGAACGTGAGCATCCAATATTGAGCCAAGTGGATTTCGCGTCGGGCTTCCGGTTTAAACCGAATTCGAAGCCCTCGGAACTTCAAACCTCTGGATTCGCTACTCGCGCAATTTGTTGATGATCATGTCGGCATCGTAAACGCAGCCGCCCCAAGTTCCACCGCACAGTCCTTGCATCGCCGCCCACAAGCGAGTCGCGTCCGGCAATTGGCTTGCCTCGCGTAAATCATTTCGTGTTGTGCGACGCTGCAATTCCTTCACACCCCAATCGGAGTTTTGTTGGCCATCTTTGTCACCAACCAGATTAACGGATCCGAATCCCTGATTGGTATCAATGTAGATTTCAATCCAGTCACCGTTCAGCAACTTTCCAATCGGGCCGCCCGCCAATCCTTCCGGGCCGATGTGGCCAATACAAGCTCCCGTTGAAACGCCAGAAAATCTGGCATCAGTAATTAACGGGACGAACTTGCCCCACGGCAAATGCTTCAATGCCGAAGTCAACTGATACGTTTCCTCCATACCCGTTCCCATCGGCCCGCAGCCAACCAGCACGATCACATTGCCTTTTTGGATTGGTTCGCTTGGGTCTTTGATAGCGGCAATTGCGTCAACTTCGGAAGTAAAAACACGTGCCTGGCCGGTCATGCGAAATGTCCCGCTTTCCATGACCGACGGGTCGATCGACGTTGCTTTGACGACCGATCCATCCGGCGCGATGTTTCCGGTCGGAAAAACCAGTGTTCCACTCATGCCGATTTCTTTGGCGGCGGTCGGCGAAAAGATTACCGAATCAGGATCGACGCCGTCAGCCGCATGCAGTCGTTCTCGCAAACGTTTTCTCCGCTCGGAGATTTCCCACTGGTCGAGCACGGCTTCCAATTTAACTCCTATCGCGGTCAGCACGTTCGTATCTAGCAGATCCAGCTTTCGTAAATGCAGCATGACCTCGGGCACGCCACCTGCCAGGAACGCCCGGACGGTTGGGTGATCCATTGGGCCGTTGGGAAGCACGCTCACCAAACGTGGCGTTGTGCGGTTGACTTCGATCCAATCGTCGACGGTTGGCCGTTTGATTCCAGCGGCGTGGGCGACTGCGGGAAGGTGAAGCAGCAGATTTGTTGATCCGCCAAACGCGGCGTGCAAAACCATCGCATTGCGAGTAGATGCTTCTGTGACAATGTCGCTGACTTTGATTCCTTTTCTGTGTTGCCGAATCAACGCCGCCGCTGATCGCCGAGCAATATCCAGCCAGATTGGCTGTCCGGATGGAGCCAGCGCTGAATGGGGCAGCGACAAACCGAGCGCTTCGCCGATGACCTGCGAAGTCGCTGCGGTTCCGAAAAACTGACAGCCACCACCTGGCGTTGCACAAGCCCGGCAGCCCAGTTCGGCGGCTTCCTTCAGCGAGATCATTCCGTGCGCATAACGAACGCCAAGCGTTTGAACTTTGCCGGCGTCTTCACCAACGGTCGGGGGAAGCGTCACTCCACCGGGAACGACGACCGCCGGAAGATCTTTGATTCCAGCCAAAGCCATCATCATTGCCGGATGGCCTTTGTCACAAGTCGCGACCCCTAACACGCCTCGACGCGTCGGAAGTGAACGGATCAATCGGCCCAGCACCGTCGCCGCATCGTTGCGATAGGCAAGCGAGTCGTACATGCCAGTCGTGCCTTGCGTTCGCCCGTCACATGGATCGCTGCAATATCCGGAAAACGGTAAACCGCCTTTTGATTTTATTTCTTCAGCGGCGGCTTTGACCAACAAACCGATTTCCCAATGCCCAGTGTGATAGCCCAATGCGATCGGTGATCCGTCGGGAGCCCTCATGCCTCCCATCGTGCTGAGAATGAGATATTCGTCCCTAGTCAACTGAGTTGGGTTCCAGCCCATCGCGGCGTCTTGCGACCATCCGAACAGATCACCACTTGGGCGTTCGCGCAAAATCTCATCTGTGAATGGAAGCTCGCCTGCCGGTCCGTCGGCGGTGGTTTGGACTTCGAAGAGATCGGCGTTTCCGTCGTCGAAGCAATTTTCAAATGTCATCAGGCAATCAGTTTTATAAGGGTGTCAGCTTCTTATGACATCAGCGATGCGGTGTATTCCGCGCTCTAGACGAATTGCCACAACAGCCACGCCAATAGGAATCCGACAATCGAAACGACGGTTGAAATCACAGTCCAGGTTTGAAAAGTTTGTTTCTCGGTCATCAGCATGTAGCGGCTGACCATCCAGAACCCGCTATCGTTGACGTGTGAACAAGTTGAGGCTCCCGCGGCGATCGCCACCACGACCAAAGCAAGTTGCGGCTGAGACAAGCCTTCGGTCATCGATGCCATCAACCCAGCGGCGGTTACCATGGCGACGGTTGCCGATCCTTGCGCGACGCGAACGAACACTGCAAAAAGATAAGCCAAAACCAAAACGGGAATCCCCCATTCTCCACAGACTTCTTTCAACGCATCACTGACTCCGCTTGCGCCCATGATGCCTTTGAAAACGCCGCCCGCACCGGTGATCAAAATGATGATGCCGGCCGGGCCAAGTGCCTTGGTGGTAACTTCCATTAATTCAGATTTGTCGTAGCCTCGCCCGTAGCCCAGATAAAATAACGCCCCAAGAGTCGCTAGTAACAATGCGATGATTGGGTGTCCCAAGAAGTACAACAGCTTCAGGCCAATGTTCGTGCCGGCGAGTTGCGCCGCCACGGCTTCTTTGTATCCGCTTCGACTGAGCCCCGTATCGATCCCAGCGGCCAAATATTCTTTGACGATCGTTCCGATCAAGATCAAGGCGATGGGTAGTCCGATCAAGAGCAGGATGGAAGTCAGCGAGGGCAGCTTGGAGTCGTCTTCTTCTGTGGACTCAATGAACTCTTCCGGAGGAGCAATGTAGATTTTGTCGGCCATCAATTTTGGCAGGAAAATCCCACCGATCACGGCCGTTGGAAAGCCAACGATACAACCGAACAAAATGACCCACCCCAATCCCACGTCCAATTCGTAAGCAACCCAGACCGGCCCAGGCGTCGGCGGCACGAACGCGTGCGTCACCATCAGCCCCGCCAACAGCGGCAGACCAAAAGCCAACACGGACTTTCCCGTCTTTCGTGACAAAGCGTACAAAATTGGTGCAATGATCACCAAAGCAACATCTAAAAAGACAGGGATCGAAATGATGAAGCCCGTCACCACCATCGCCCAGGAAGCTCGCTTTTCCCCGAAAATTCGTAGTAGCGATTTTGCGAGGCTTTGCGCGCCACCGGAGTGTTCCAGCAACGCGCCAAAGATCGCGCCGAGTCCAATGATGGTCGCGATGAAGCCCAGGCTAGAGGCCATGCCGGCTTGAATCTGATCGCCAATGTTGGCCAGTTCCAAGGAGCCCGTTCCGGTCAGCTCCTTCGATGAGCCGACCGCGACAAACAGGCTGGCCAAAATGAGTGCAAGAAAAGCCTGCATTCTTAGCTTGAGAATCAGGAACAACAGGATGAACACGGCGACGATCAACAACGTCAACAAGTAACCAAGCGAAGGACGTGCGGCGGCTTCAGAAACAGTTGTTTGTGCGATGACAAAAAAGGATGTCGTCATTGATTGCTTTCGGTTTCGAATCGCCCCTGTAAACTTGGGCGATCAATCGGGTGGATGTGGCCAACGCGAGACCACAATGTTATCCCGTAACTCGACCGATCACAATCAATCTCGCTAAGTATCCAGGAGAACTGCGAACTGCAAAGTCGTTATTAGCGGAGTGGCGCAAGCCACCTGGCGCTTCAACAACCGGACAGCTCGCGCCGTTCCGCTTCGAGAGAAACAGGCTTTGCAGTTCTCTTGGCTAAGTATCAACCCCGCTCTGATTCGGCAGCAAGAAATTCGCTGGTTACCGAATCTGACGATTGGGTATTCGTGGAACGGATCGCAGTGTTAAACTGAAGGATTGAAGTTTCACTGTTCACCCAACCCAATTTCCGATTTCAAATGCATCTTTATCGAACCAAAGCCGGCGTTGTGGCTGAATCCAATGGCGATCTTTTTTCGCTGAAGCAAGATTGGAATGAGTTGGTCAACAACGAGAGCCTTTTCGAATTCATCACAAGCGAAATTGGCTCGTTGACGGCCGACGAACGATTGGCGGCCTTCGTCAAGGCTCCGCTCAAGCCGTTGATCGATCAAGAGATTTGGGCAGCGGGAGTGACTTATTTTCGCAGCATGACGGCGAGGATGGAGGAGTCGCAGGAAGCCGGAGGTGGCGATTTCTATGATCGAGTTTATGCTGCCGAGCGTCCAGAGATTTTCTTCAAAGCGACTGCTTCGCGTTGCGTGGGAACTGGTGAAGCGATGAAACTCAGAAGTGATTCAAAATGGATTGTGCCGGAGCCAGAACTGGTCTTGGCCATCACCCGAACCGGTAAGATCGTTGGCTATTCGGTGGGCAATGATTTAAGTTGCCGGGACATCGAAGGAGAGAACCCACTGTATCTACCGCAAGCCAAGACGTTCGACCGCTGTGCTGCGGTCGGGCCTGGCATTTTTGTGTCGCCCACTCCGCTTTCGAAAGAGACTGAAATCCGGCTGAGCATTCGCCGCAATGGCTCCGAGGTTGTCAGCGATTCAACGTCGCTCGCACAGATGAAACGGGGACTGGAAGAATTAGTTGAGTTTTTGTTTCGAGACAACGCGCATCCGCACGGGTGTCTTTTGATGACCGGGACGGGGATTGTCCCGCCCGACGATTTCACTCTCCAGCCGGGTGACGAAGTCGAAATTTCGATTGGCGAGATTGGCACACTGGTCAACTCGATGGATTAAGAGCCGTGGTTGGACGGCAGATTTTAGTTGAACTTAGGATTCATTTGGGATCTTAGCCATCGGTGAGCCCTGCGACCGGAGTGGCGTCGGCATTATTTCTCGCCAGTAAAAACCTCAATCTTCCAGTTACGGTTTGACGAAAACGGGCGGGCGTAATACAAAATGGGGGTTGAAAAGACATCCACTTGAACGATGCAGATCGTCTGTCGGAGAGTGGGCTCCGCGAGGGGGAGCCGTGAAACGGGTCAGGCCTGAAATATGGAGCAGCCCTAAGCGGGGTACTCTTGTGCGGAGTC
>CAZPTT010000232.1:5326-6815 GCA_964589435.1 uncultured Pirellulaceae bacterium | reverse complement strand
GTCCGGTGGCGTCTCTTTACTCACGCTATTCATGTCGCTGCTGGTGGGGACGTATTTCGGAATCGTTCTGACCAAATCAGAGGTCGTTCGTTGGCAGCGCGTTCACGACATGTTCCTATTCAATGAACCACACATGTATCTGATTATTGGCGTCGGCGTTGTAGTGGCAATGGTATCGATGTTGATCATCAAAAGCATGCAAGCCAAAACAATCGAAGGCCAGCCAATCGAGTACAAGCCCAAACCATTTCACAAGGGCGTTGTCATTGGCGGCACAATTTTCGGAGCCGGTTGGGCGATCGCTGGAGCTTGCCCGGGGCCAATCTATGCTCAAGTTGGTGCAGGTGCTTGGATGGGATTGCTAACGCTCGCCGGAGCCATGGTCGGCATGTTTATGTTCGCAGCAGTGAAACCGAAGCTTCCCTTTTAAAGAATCCAATATGTGTGCTCGCACCCTGGCTATTTTTTGGTAGAAGTTCCTTCAGACAACTAAAATCCCTTTTAAGATTTCTCTTACTTGAAGAAGATCAACGCATCGACAGCGATGGCTGGCCTGGTTGGCAACACGCATTGGTCGAGATCCACACTCGACCAGACAACCTAAACGTTCGCCTGATTGCGAAGCTGGAAAACGGCGACCGCGATCTCAGTATTACGATCTTCGCTGAGCCGGGGGAACTGGAGAAATCGAGGAATTGCCATAATGGAAGACAAACCGAAAACTGCAGATGTCTCCGAATCCAAAACGTGGGAAACATTCTATGAGGATGGCAAAACGGGTTGGGAACGGAACGAAGTTCATCCCGCGCTCGCTGCTTGGATAGATGACGGCACACTCGAACCTCCGTGCAATATAGCAGTTCCCGGATGCGGGCGCGGTAGTGAGCCACTTGAGCTGGCGAAACGCGGCTTTCAAGTCACCGCTATTGACTTCGCGCAAACTGCCGTAAGTTTTCAATCTGAGCAGCTTAAACCATTTTCAAGTACCTCGTCGGCAACCTCTGCAAACGTTTTCACATTTGCCCCGACCAAACCTTTCGACGTGGTGTATGAGCAAACTTGTTTGTGTGCAATTCACCCCGCCCGACGCGGCGAATATGAACAGTCGATTTTCCGCTGGCTCAAGCCGGGCGGGTTGCTGTTGGCCTTGTTCATGCAAACCGATCGCGGAGATGAAGGCCCACCAATTGTTGGCCCTCCCTTTCACTGCGATCTCAAAGACATGAAATCTCTTTTTCCTGCAAGCCGTTGGCAATGGAAAATTGTCGCACCAATAGATCACGCGATATTGACGCGATACGATCATCCGAGTGGCAAGGTTTACGAGCTCAGTTCTGTTCTACAACGCAAGGACACCAAACATGTTGGCTGAAATGGATGTCGTCATGCTATCGCGACTACAGTTCGCATTGACGATCATGTTTCACTATTTGTTCCCGCCGCTGACGATCGGACTAGGAATAATCATCGCCTACCTCGAAGGCATGTT
>CAZPTT010000232.1:0-5316 GCA_964589435.1 uncultured Pirellulaceae bacterium | reverse complement strand
GTCCTACATGGATGCCGCCAGATTTTGGACGGGCATCTTTGGGATTAACTTTGCGATCGGTGTCGCGACCGGTATCGTGATGGAGTTCGAATTTGGTACCAACTGGGCCATGTATTCTCGCTTCGTCGGCGACGTGTTCGGTTCGGCGCTGGCTGCAGAAGGCATCTTTGCTTTCTTCTTAGAGTCAGGCTTCCTTGCGATTTTGGTTTACGGACATGATCGAGTCAGTCCCGCGTTTCATTTCTTCGCGGCCTGCATGGTGGCGATCGGTTCGATTTTCAGCAGCATCTGGATCACGATCGCCAATGGTTGGCAACAGACTCCCGCCGGTCATCAGATCATCCAAATGACTCGCGACGGCGAGCCTTGGTTCATTGATGGTCAACCCATCATGCGAGCCGAGATCGTTGACTTTTGGGCGATGGTTTTCAATCCGTCTACGATCCACCGGCTGATTCACGTCTGGCTCGGCTGCTTCATCATGGGTTCATTTCTGGTGCTAAGTATTTCGGCTTGGTACTTGCTTCGAGGAAGGGATTCGGACTTTGCGAAAAAGAGTTTTTCAGGTGCCTTGTTTCTGGCGTTGTTTAGTTGTCTCGGGATGTTTGTCAGCGGTCACTTTCAAGCCAAAATGGTTTACGATCACCAACCGGCAAAGATGGCGGCGTTCGAAGGCCATTTCGAAACGGGTCGTGGCGACATGAGCCTGATCGGAATCCCCAATGAGGAGACCGAGCAGATCGACATGAACGTATCGATTCCGGGTGGACTTAGTTTCCTGTTGCATGAAGACTTCACCGAAGAAGTCATTGGGTTGGACAAATTCCGACCGGAGGATCGACCACCCGTGGCGATTCCGTATTTTGCTTACCACATCATGATTGGTTGCGGCGTTGGAATGACGCTGCTGACGGTTGTTTCGACGTTTTGGCTTTGGAAAGGTACGTTGTACGACAAGCGATGGCTGATGTGGATATTTGTCATTGGGATTGTCCCCGCGATCGTCGCGAACGAAACCGGTTGGGTCGCGGCTGAAGTTGGGCGCCAACCGTGGATCGTGGGCCACGTTTGCTTACGCGCTCGCCGCTCATAGCGTCGTCAAAAGTTACAACCTTGAGTACGCGTTGTGGGCTTTAGGAGTCGGCCTGATTATCTCCAACACAATTGGTACGCCGAAATGGCTGAGCCCAGCGGTTTGCACTGAGTTCTTCATTAAGACCGGATTGGTGTTGCTGGGAGCCGAAGTACTGATGTCGCGCCTGTTGGCATTGGGTTTACCTGGCGTGTGCGTTGCATGGGTCGTGACTCCGATCGTACTGGTCAGCACCTACATCTTCGGACAGGAAGTCTTAAAGATGGAGTCTCGTTCATTGAACATGGTCATCGCTGCCGACATGTCGGTTTGCGGAGTGTCGGCCGCAATCGCTTCTGCAGCGGCCTGCAAAGCGAAAAAGGAAGAGCTGACACTCGCGATTGGCATGTCGCTTTCGTTTACCGTTTTGATGATGATCATCATGCCGATCGTCATCAAAGCTATCGGGCTTAACGAAGTCGTCGCCGGAGCTTGGATGGGTGGCACGATTGACTCAACAGGTGCCGTTGCCGTGGCCGGAGCAACACTGGGTGACAAAGCCCTCGAAGTTGCCGCCACGGTTAAAATGATTCAAAACATCCTGATCGGCGTGAGTGCATTTGGCATCGCGACCTACTGGGTGACGCGAGTTGAAAAGAACCCCGCAGGCAAACGCCCGGGCATCTCAGAAATCTGGAAACGTTTCCCTCGTTTCGTTCTTGGCTTCATCGCAGCGTCGATTCTGTTTTCTGTGATCCACGCATTCGTCGATGGCGGCCCTGAAATGGTAACCGCGATGATCAAAGGATCCACCAAAACATTTCGAGGCTGGTTCTTCTGTCTTGCATTCGTGAGCATTGGGCTTGAAACTCGATTCAAAGACCTCCTTCCGTACTTCAAAGGCGGCAAACCGCTTGCTCTTTACCTCTGCGGACAAACGCTCAACATCATCCTGACTCTAGCCATGGCTTATCTTATGTTCGGCATCATCTTTAAGGATGTCGTCAAATGAGCGCCATCGTGAACTCAAAACACGAGCCGTCCGGCCCGGCCCCGAGCTATACCGGAGCCTGGCAACTTGCCGCCGCCGTCGTAACGATTGCTTGCTTCTGGTGCATCGCACTCCCTTGGTACGCGAGTCAGCCAGCGATCAAAGAGCATCTACAATTCCTCGACGACAGAGGGATCGACCCAAGCGCGATGTTCTATACCGAACTCGATGCAATGGATGCGATTCTTGAAAAGATTGAATCAGATGATTGATGTCTTTTAGATGGTTGCTGCCTTTTGTTACGTCGGGTGAGCCATCGGCTGAATGAACGTCCTGAAACCATGCTGGACTAAGCCCAATGCAATCAATCAAGCCGTTGTCCTCAGCCGAAAACGCGGAGCAAGAGAAGCAGAATTTGTTGTCGCTCGCTAGGGTCGATGCCGTCACGAGCGCGTTGATCGCATTGATCGCTTACGGACTTGTCAAAGGTGACAATTCACTTGATCAACGGACTATCGTAATGTTCAAGCCACGTTTTGGTCACGATCGCCGAACGACTCATCATTTATCTGAGAACATTTATCTTAGGACATTTATCTGAGAAAGGCTTCATGCAGCCCGCCGTCGACATTGATGATTTGCCCGGTTGTTTTGCTCGATTTTTCCGACGCCAAGAAGTAAATCGCTTCCGCCTGATCGGCTGGTGTGATCGGTCGTCCGGTCAACGTTCTTTGAGCATAAAAATTGGCCAGTTTGTCACGCAACGCTTCGTCTGATTCTTCTTCCTCAAATTCGATTTCGTATTTTGTGAGCGAGCTAATGACACGATCCCGAGGAAACATAGTGCTACCGGCAACAACCGTCGCTGGGGCGACTGCATTGACGCGAACAAGCGGTGCCATCTCGATAGCCAACTCGCGAACCAAGTGATTGGCCGCCGCTTTCGAAGTATCGTAGGCAACCGATCCTTTCTTACCAACCACTCCATTGACGCTGGTAGTTAAAACGACCGAGGCATTCAATCTTTGCGCCTGCAAGACATCTCGCAGTTCATCCACGACATTGAAACTGCCTCGCACGTTGACATCGAACGTAAACTTCCACTTGTCATCACTTAGCGAGCCATCAAGTTCCGGAGCGACGAACACTCCAGCAGTGACGATGATTCTGTCGAGCCCGCCGTAGGCGAGCAATGTCTGCTCAATTAGCTGGCGAATAGAATTCCGATCTGTGATATCGACCGACAAACCGATCGCCGGCCCACATTCGGAAACGCCGCTGCCGGCCACGCCAATGCCTTGACCGTAGATTTGGCTCAACCCATTGGCCGTCTCTTCTGCTGCAGGAGCCGACAGGTCAGCACAAACAACGTGCGCTCCTTCTCGCGCAATACGATGGGCGACTTCTTTTCCAATACCATTGCCGGCACCGATCACTAATGCGATGTCCCGTGACATCTCCTTTTCAGGTGGCTTCCGTTTTAGCTTTGCTTCTTCAAGCAGCCAATATTCAATATCGAAGGCTTCCTGCTTTGGAAGGGCGATGTACGTGCCAATCGCCTCGGCTCCACGCATCACTTCAACAGCACAGTTATAAAATTCGGCGGTTACCCGTGATTCGCTCTTGTCTTTGCCCCAAGCGATCATACCGATACCTGGAATTAGAATGACCGTCGGATTTGGGTCGCGCATCGCGGGCGAGTTGGGATGTTTGCAGCTCTCATAATAGTTCGCGTAATCCTCCCGGTACTGCTTCAGGCCGTTCTCGAGAAGAGACTTCAGTGATTCAAGGGCAAGCGGATCTTCATCGGATCTTTGGGTCCAATCCCAATCAACATAAAGTGGCTTAATCTTAGTTCTCAGGAAATGATCCGGGCAACTCGTCCCGAGTTCAGCCAATCTTTCCGCGTCGTTAGAATTGACAAACCGCATGATTGAATCGCTCCACTCAACGGTTCCAACGAACTTGTTCTGTTGGGAAACTTGACCACGCAGCCACGGCAAGATGTCAACCAGAATTTTATTTCTTTGAACGTGATCCAATGCAGAGTGTTTTGCGCCGCCAAAGGTAAGATCGCCTTTGTCTTTTGATTCGATAAAGGCGGCTGCTTTGTCGATCAGTTCAAGCGTCAGCTCGTAACATTCCTTATCGTCATCAGCCCAGTTGATCAGACCGTGTTGCCCCATCACCAGCCCCTTTAGACCAGGATTGGATTCAACTTTTGTTTTCATCAGCAAGCCGAGCTCAAAACCTGGCCGAAGCCAAGGAACCCATCCGATCTCATCGCCAAATATTTTGGAGGTCAGTTCTTCGCTGGCGTCACTTGCAGCAATTGCAATCACGCTGTTGGGATGCATGTGATCTACGTGCCGCGCAGGAAGAAATCCATGCAGCGGCGTGTCGATCGAACTGGCTCGAGGATTCAAGTTGAATGTGCAATGCGGAAATTGCCCAACCATGTTGTCTTCGGCTGGGGTCTTGGGGCCGTTGTCCGGTGCGTTTTCGTAAGCGGGAATCAAGCCAAGGAGCTTGGACATGTAGAGTGAAGCAAAGTTTTCCAGCTTGGCCGTTCTCAAATCACCTCCCGATCCCTTCACCCACAGAACATCCGTTTCGAGGCCTGTCAGTGGATCAACTTCAAGTACTTTCGCGGAGGTATTGCCTCCACCGGTGTTGGTAATCCGCTGATCGGCACCCAAACAGTTTGATCGGTAAATCAATCGCTCGGCGGGAGAAAGCGATTGGGCCACTTGATCGTCCCAATGGCGGTCGACGTAAGTTAACGATTTCAAAGTCGCTGACATGCTGGCTCTCAAATGAATAAGTCATCACGGAAATGGAATTGTGAGCTTGAAGAATAGCCGAGAAAGTTGATGTGCATCGTCACTTTTCATTGTCTGATTGCGACAACGATTCCTTCTGAACGTTACGAGCAATGCGCCAAAATTTCTTTTTTCAAATTACTGACCGAGCCTGATTGAACATCCCCCGGCGAGTTCAGCGTTTTTCTAGGATGCCGAAACTCCGCGTTGCGAACTCAGGACGATGAATGAAAGTTCCGTGAACTCATGGGCCACGGATGACTCAACCGATTCGCAAAAATTCTCGTCTTGATTGCGTCCATTCAATGAATTCTGAACAGGTGACGGCCATTGGCCATCTTCGATCTGATTCATTATCGAGGCCGACAACGGATCACATCCAATTCGCTCAGATCCAATTCGCTCCCCGAAACTCCCCAAGCTAAACGGCT
>CAZPTT010000231.1:0-6817 GCA_964589435.1 uncultured Pirellulaceae bacterium | reverse complement strand
GCTAAAAACAATGCAAAACAAAAAACAAAAAACAAGAACTTGGAACTTGGAGCTTGGAGCTTGGAGCTTGGAGCTTGGAGCATTTGCCTAATTGGACTGGACTCTCGCTGACAAGCCACCGATGTGTGGCAACCAGATTTGCCAATCCGATTAATCGCTTCAAATTCTGAATTGTGGCCGAGCAGGCCCTGGGATCTGCAGGAATTGCTCTCCACATTCCGGACTTTTTCCTGCGCACTTAATCTTCGGTTCGTTTTCGGTAGAACCCATCTTCCGCACCCGCCCTTCGTATCCGATACAATCACCTCATCATTCGGTTTTTCGATCTCAGCCGAGACGTCGGGACGTTGCGAATCGCTGATAAATCAGCATAATTTAGGTTCCGCATGGCTCTTTTTCTGCGTGTGAACCACGGCACCCGCCAAATTTATCAAGAAAGAAAACAATGTCCGCAACGCTAACTGATTTGCAAAAAAAACAGCTCGAACAGGCCGAAGAGTTGTTGTTTGACGGATCTGAAAAAGAAGGATTTGCCAAGGATCTGTATTTTGGTCGATTCAATGCGGACGCGATGATCCCTTACCCAGAGCTTGGCGAAGCGGCACAAGCGGCTGGGGATTCGATGGTCGAGAAGATCAAAAAGCTGTGCGTTGAATTCATCAAGCCAGATCAGATTGACCGACAAGCGGTGATTCCAGCGGGCATTGTCAAAGCCCTTGGCAACTACGGCGTACTTGGCTTAACGATCAATAAAGATCATGGCGGCTGCGGTATGAGCCAATTCAATTATTGCCGCGTCATGGAAATTATCGGTGGGCATTGTGGTTCGACTGCGGTTTTCGTTAACGCGCACCACTCGATTGGCTTGCGAGCCCTCGAATTGTTCGGAACCGAAGATCAAAAATCACAGTGGATGGCTCCGCTTGCCGCTGGCGACAAGATGGCGGCTTTCGCGTTGACCGAAGCTTTGGCTGGCTCCGATGCAGGAAACGTTCGGACACGGGCTGAACCAAGCCCTGACGGTGAAGGCTTCATCCTCAACGGAGAGAAGCGATGGATCACCAACGGCGGAATCGCTGACGTCCTGACGGTCATGGCTCGAACACCCGATCCGGCTGAACCCGATGGCAAAGTCACCGCGTTTCTCGTGACGCCCGACATGAAGGGCTTCGAGGTTCTGGAAGAGCGAATGGAGAAAGTTGGAATTCGCGGAACCGCGACCGGTCGTATCAAATTCACGGACATGTACGTTCCGAAAGAGAATATTCTCGGCCCAGAAGGCAAGGGATTGAAAGTCGCATTAACTGTTTTGGATTTCGGTCGAACAACATTTGGTGCGTCATGCACCGGCGCAGCAAAATTCTGTATCGAAAGAATGGTTGCTCGGGCGAAAACTCGAATTCAATTCGGCAAGACTCTCGGCGAATTCCAGTTGGTCAAAGGCAAGATTGCTGAAGCCGTCGCTGACACCTATGCGATGGAAAGTGCGACCTACCACATTGCCGCCATGATTGACGATGGAGCGGAAGACTACATGGTCGAGACGGCGATGATCAAAGTTTTCGCTTCGGATCAACTGTGGCGAATTGTTAACGATTGCTTGCAGATTTGGGGCGGCAAAGGGTTCTTCACTGACCAGCCATTCGAACGAATGATGCGAGACGCACGTTTGAACTTGATCGGTGAAGGTGCCAATGATGTCCTTCGCTGCTTCATCGCGGCAGTCGGTTTCCGCCACGTCGGAAAAGAACTTCAGACTTCGCTGGTTAGCTCCGTTTTTAAAATGATTCCAGAGTCCATTAGCAGCGGCCCCACCATTCCTGTGAAGCATGAACACCTCCGCTATTACGCACGGTCACTCAGCAAGCAGATTGGCCAATTCGCATGGCAAGTCAAAATGTCATTGGCGAAGCACAGAGAAGGTGTCATTGATCAGCAGTTTATTCAGGCTCGCCTAGGTGATATCGCGACCGAACTGTTTGTCGCCAGTTGCGTTTACGCACGACTGACCGCAGTGCTGGTCAACGGAACGATTCCTCAGCCGGAACAAGAAAAAGAGTTTGACACGGGTCGCCTCTATTTACGTTTGGCAAAACAACGCAACGAGCGACGATTTGAAGAACTCAAATGTAACTTCGACGACGAAGTTGAAAACGTTGCCGACATCTGGATGGACAAAGACTACGACGCGGATCCGAATTGGGTCGTCAAACCAGAAGAAGATGAAATTCCTCAATAGGATTCGATTGGGACGTCAGGATTCGATTGCGAATTCACTCTGAGCTCGATGGGTTTCCGCTGCAAAGCATGCGCAAGCTGAGCTCGTGACAATTATCATGGAACGAATCGCAATCGTGACCGTTTGATGTATGTTTGCGCGTTCATTGTTATTCGAATCCGGAATTTAAGGCTCCGGGCTCCGAATTGATCTTTCATTGCCTGTTCTTTATTTTCGTTCGAAAGTTCTCTATGTCTTGGCAAGAGTTGATTCAAAACTTCGCAGTTGAAAGCGACCAGATCGAATTGGGAGGCGGAGAAAAATCAATCTCTCGCCAGCACTCCAAGGGACGTCTGACGGCCCGCGAGCGGATCGCCAAACTGCTGGATGAAGGTTCCGAATTGTTGGAAGTCGGTCGCTGGGCGGGCTGGCAGATGTACACCGAGTGGGGCGGAGCGGTTTCCGCCAGTGTCATTTGCGGAATCGGCAAAGTCTCCGGTCGTGACGTCATGATTATCGCCAACGACGCGACGATCAAAGCCGGTGCCTTCTTTCCGATGACGTGCAAGAAAGTTCTGCGAGCTCAACGGATCGCAATGCATTGCCGTCTCCCGCTGGTTTATCTGGTTGATTCTGCAGGCGTCTTCCTGCCGCTTCAAGATGAGATCTTTCCCGACGAGGATGACTTCGGTCGAATCTTCCGAAACAATGCCGTGATTTCGGCGATGGGGATTCCACAGCTTTCTGCGATCATGGGCAACTGTGTGGCGGGTGGCGGCTACTTGCCCGTTTTGTGTGACAAATTGATCATGACCGAAGGCAGCGGTCTTTACTTGGCTGGACCGGCGCTTGTCAAAAGTGCAATCGGCCAGGAAGTCTCTTCGGAGGATCTGGGCGGTGCGAGTATGCACGCGGGCATCAGCGGCACGATTGATTTCAAAGAGCCTGATGATGAGGCCGCACTGAAACGTTTGAGATCGTTGATCGACATGTTGCCGACCGACAAACACGCGGAAGTTTTCCGACGTGACGAAGCAATCGAGTCAGCCGAAGATCAATCGAAAATTTACGATTCGATTCCGGTCGACGCTCAGACTCGCTACGACGTTCGCGATTTGATCGGGTTCTTGGCTGACAAAGATACGTTCCAAGAGTTCAAAGCAGACTACGGCCAAACGATCGTCTGTGGCTACGCAAAAATTGGTGGGCACCAGGTTGGCATCGTGGCCAATCAACGGTTGGTTGTGAAATCAGAAAAAGAAGGCATGCAGTATGGCGGTGTGATCTACCACGACAGCGCTGACAAAGAAGCGCGTTTCATCATGGACTGCAATCAGACCTGGACACCGTTGATCTTCTTGCAGGATGTCATGGGGTTCATGGTGGGTCGTGACAGTGAACACGCTGGAATCATTCGTGCCGGCGCGAAGGTTGTCAACGTGATCTCCAACAGCCGCGTTCCCAAGATCACGATTATCACCGGTGGCAGCTACGGAGCTGGAAATTACGCGATGTGCGGCAAAGCTTTCGATCCACGTTTCATTTTTGCTTGGCCCAACGCCCGCTACGCCGTGATGGGTGGCAAGCAGGCGGCGAAGGTCATTTTGGATATCAACATCGCGGCTTTAAAAAGAGCAGGGGAAACGCCAGAAGCCGATGAGCTGAACGCTCTTAAGGAAAAGGTCGAAGCTGCTTACGAAACGTCAACTGATGTGAGATACGCAGCGGGGCGGCTATGGGTCGACGGTATAATAAACCCAGAAGACACACGTCAGACGTTAATCCGCTCACTAGAAGTCGTCACCCGACACGCGGATGACGAACCGTTTCGAACTGGTGTTTTGCAAGTTTGAAGTTGCTACCGAATGAAACCAGGCGGAGCAACTTGTCGTTCTTCGATCGAACACTTCACGTGGCTCGACGGCTGAATGTAGAACAATTGAGATTGGGAGCTAAAAATGGTGAAGGTTGTTTATTGGCTGATCGTTGCGGCAACGTTCATGTTTTTTGGAGTTGTAAACAGTTCCGGTGAACCGCCGGTTCAGCAACAGGAGGGCACTACCCAATCGAAGCAGCCCCAATCGAAGCAGCCCATTCAAGCCAAGCAAGAAGAGCAATCGAAGCCAGCTTCAGCAAGCGATCCAGCAACCAACTCAGGAAGCAACTCTCAGGCAACGGAAAATTCAAAACCGAAACCTCGGCTGGGCATTCAGACCAAGAAGCCGGCCGAGCAGCCGTTCGTCGAACTTTCTGACGGACGATTCATGGTTCCCTACTCTGGAACCATTCCGGGTACCGAAATCAAGTTCACGATGATTCCGATTCCCGGCGGTACTTTTTTGATGGGCAGTCCAGACTCGGAAGAAGACCGCATGGATGATGAAGGCCCGCAATTCGAAGTTGCCGTCAAGCCATTTTGGATGGGAAAATATGAAGTGACGTGGGAAGAGTACATGGAATACATGCGACTCAATCGTCATTTCAAAGCACTACAGGCGAAGGGAATGCGTAAGGTCACACCCGAGAACGAAATCGATGGAGTGACGGCTCCTTCCGTCTTGTACAAACCAGAAATCACGTTTGAGGCGGGCGAAGATATTGACGAGGCGGCGGCTTCGATGTCTCAATTTTCGGCCAAGCAATATACGAAATGGCTCAGCCTCTTATCCGACGACTTCTACAGACTTCCGACAGAAGCCGAATGGGAGTACGCTTGCCGAGCCGGCACCACAACGGCTTACTATTTTGGCGATGATACAGATGACCTAGAAGATCATTGTTGGCATATCGAAAATTCGGATTATGCGCGACAAGCGGTCGGAGTCCTGGAGCCCAATCCTTGGGGGCTTTATGATATGTACGGGAACGTCGCCGAGTGGGTGCTCGATCAATACAACGAAGACGGTTACGAGGAAATCGAAAGCGAAGCGGTCACTGCGGAGAACGCTTACAAGAAACCAACAAAACTTTACCCTCGTGTGGTCCGAGGCGGTCATTACCTCTCGGAACCAGAAGAGTGTCGCAGTGCGTCTCGCTTAGATTCAGAAAATGATTGGCGAGCAACCGATCCTCAAATTCCCAGAAGCCCGTTGTGGCTGACGGACGAACCCGCATTGGGAGTGGGGATTCGCTTGCTCCGCCCGCTGGAAGCTCCGTCCAGCCGCAAAGCAAAGGAAGCTTTTTGGGCGCCTGATGTTCCCGAGATCATGGAAGCCTTTTGGGATCGTCAGAATGCAAAACAACTTGGATCCTTTGGCGTCGTCGATCCGAAACTGCCGGACGACATTAAGGCCGTTGGCAGTCGGTGATCGCCTGACCATCACTGTTACTTCGCCAAATGCAATTCACGAGAGTGGGTTTAATGTTGTCACGTTTGAGCAAGCTGGATTCTCGCCCGCGCGGCCAGTTGGTTTCGTTTACTCTCTTATTTGTTGTCTCGGCACCTTGCTTCTTCTCGATGATCCTGAGTTCCCCAAGACACCATTTTGGTATTTAAGTGAGCCCGCAACTGGTGTCGGATTCAGGTTGTTTCGTCCGCTTAACGAACCGATGGATCGGGCTGAGAAAGAAAAGTTTTGGAGGGATGAAGATCCGGCTGTGATTGAGGCATTTGAGCTGCGATGGAAGTCCACTGGGCGTGGTGCCTACGGAGTTGTCGATCCCAATCTACCTGCTGACATTGAGACATTAAAAAAGCGTTCAAAAGATTAGGCGGCTGTTCCTCAACGAAATGGGAAAAGAAATCAGCGCGAATGGGAAGAGAAATCAGCGCAATAGAAAAGCCGAGTTCGAATTTCGAACTCGGCTATTTGGTTTAAAGACTCAATCAGTCGCTGACTAGTTGCAGCAGCGATTGCGCGACTTCAAACGGCTGAACAGGTTGCAGCTACGTTTTGGCTTGCAAACTGGCGTTGAGCAATAACTACGCCGTGGTGGGCAAGCCGGCTTGCAGACAGGTTTTGCACAGCAGACTCGTGGGCAAGGCTGAGGACATGGTGCGGCACAAACAGGTGCAGAAGCGCAGACTGGTGCTGGAGCACAAACTGGTGCTGGAGCACAAACTGGTGCGCAAACCGGAGCCGGAGCACATACTGGAGCTGGAGCCGGGCAGGGTGCTGCGCAAACTGGAGCTGGAGCACAAACCGGAGCAGGCGCTGGGCAAGGTGCTGCATAAACCGGAGCGGGAGCACAAACGGGTGCTGGTGCACATACCGGAGCGCAAACTGGACGTGGCTTGCAGCATACTCGTCGTGGCGGAGGGCAAGGTCGAGGACAAGGACGCGGGCAGCGCGGCTTGCAGACCGGACGTGGTGGACAAGGATTGCAACAGGCATTTTTCTTGCCGCAAATTCGACGGAACAATTGAGCGTCGGCTGAGTTAGCGACGAAAAACAGGCTAACTACAAAAAGCGAAAGTACAAAGCGATTCATCAAGTGGGTCTCCTTCTTGGAATCGTAACAGGGGTGTTTCAGAAACTTTAGACGAAACTAAATGCTGACCGGAAAACTGTCAACGAGTGGCGAAGGATTGTCAGGGGGCAAAGAGCTCGCGTCTATAAGCAAAACCAATTGATGGCTGGCTGGGCCATAATCAGGTTG
>CAZPTT010000230.1:0-6845 GCA_964589435.1 uncultured Pirellulaceae bacterium | reverse complement strand
GTTCCAGTTTGACGCTTCCAGCTCCCAGAAATCAAGCCGTTTCAATTTTAAGCCGTTTCAATTTTAAGCCGCTTTAGTTTTAAGCCGCTTTAGTTTTAAGCTGCTTCAACTTTGGCGGCTTGACTTTGACGACTCAACTTTGGCATCTTTAGCTTTGGAATCTCAACGCGTTTCTGGAACTGCATTTAGATCCGCATTCATTCTTGATTTAGCAAACCGAAAAGTAGATTAATGTCTGGGCGTTGTGATTCCTTAGTGCTCCGGCCAAGCTGCGGTGAACCGTTGGTGAAAGTATGACCTCCCGAACCGCAAGTTACTCTGAGCTGTACAAGCTAATTCGAACCGTGATTTGGATTTTGGTTCTGGTCGGTGGTTTTGTCGGCGCGACAATGACACAGGCATCATGGATGCCGCATGCCAAGAAGTTCATCGCTTTTGTCCAAAACAAAAACGAGACCGAGCAACAGATCGATGATCATGATGACCCGGTCGGCGCAGCTCCAGATACTTTGGAGCTGTCCGATGCTGCTTGGAAGAACATTGGGTTGAAGACGGGAACCGTCGAAGCGGAAGATTTCGTCAAAGTCATCTCAGTGCCGGCTGTTGTTGTCGAGCGGCCGGGCCGATCGCAAATCGAAATTACAGCACCGATGACCGGATTGGTAACACAAGTCTTTCCGGTGGAGCGGGAGATCGTCAAACCAGGAACCCCGCTTTTCGAATTGCGGCTAACGCATGAAGACGTTGTTTCCGCTCAGAGCGATTTTTTGGCTGGACTGCAGAAATTAGATGTTCTTACCAAAGAGCTAAAGCGCCTTCAGGGAATCGGTGAAGGAGTGATACCTGGCAAACGCATCGTTGAGAAAAATTATGAGAAGGAAACTGCCAAGGCGTCGCTTGCTGCTGTCAGGCAAAGCCTACTGTTACACGGATTGACTGAAAAACAAGTCAACACGATTGAAAAAGACCGGCGTGTGCTGCAAGAGGTATTGGTCGTCGCTCCACCGTTCGCCACCAATCACGACCACACTTCAGTCGAACACCAGTATCATGTCCAAACAGTCAACGTGAATCGAGGGCAAAGTGTGAATGCGGGTCAGCTCATGGGCGGCTTGGCGGATCATTGCTTATTGTATGTGGAAGGCCACGCATTCGAAGACGACTTGCTCAGGTTGGTTGATTCGGCGCGAGATAACAGCACGATTCAAGTGGTGCCCAACGTTTCCAGCAGTCAGGCTTCGAACGCATTGGATTTGAAGATTCAAAGCATCGCTGATGAGATTGATCGCGATTCCCGTGCGCTGAAGTTCTACTTGTTGTTGCCCAACGAAAAGCGTCGCCTGCAGGCTTCTGGCCAAGAGCGATTCGTTTCTTGGAAGTATCGACCAGGCCAACGAATGGAAGCAAGAATCCCAACTTCTAAAGTGATGAAGAACAAGATTGTTTTGCCAGCCGAAGCGGTCGTTATCGACGGCCCCAACGCATTTGTGTTTGAGCAAAACGGCAGTAATTTCGACCGCGTCGACGTACAGGTTTTGTATCGCGACAAAGACACGGTAGTGCTGGCGAATGATGGAGTACTGTTGGGGAGTGTGATTGCGATGACCGGGGCTTACGATATGCACTTGGCGCTCAAGAATCAGGGAGGTGGTGCGATGGATTCGCACGGCCACTCTCACTAGTTAATGGCAATAGCAAACGATGAAACGGTTTTGCTTTCCGCCTTTCGTCTCACCCGCTTCCCTGCCTGTCATCGAACCCAAGACTAGACTCCCGGATTTTTCGCCACCATGCTCACATCATTTCTAAATGGCGTCATTCGATTTGCTTTGCAGAATCGCATGTTGGTTGCTGCGTTTGCGGTTTGCCTGCTGCTGTTGGGTGCTTGGCAATCGACGCGTTTGCCGATCGATGTGTTTCCGGATTTGAATCGTCCACGCGTTGTCATCATGAGCGAGGCGCACGGGTTGGCTCCCGAAGAAGTGGAGAAGCTCGTGACGTTGCCGATCGAAACGGCGCTCAACGGTGCTGCTGGCGTACAAGACGTTCGCTCGACATCTGCCGTCGGCTTGTCCGCGATTCTGGTCGAATTCGATTGGGGAACCGACATCTACAATGATCGGCAAATTGTCGCCGAACGATTGGCCGTTGTCGCGGAACAATTGCCCGAAGGCGTCCACCCACAACTGGCACCCATCTCATCCATCATGGGCCAGATTGTCATGATGGGGATGCTCAGCGAAACCAATGATCGAACCTTCTTTTTCGACATCGCGGGATCAGAGCCGGACGCTGTCGCAACACTCAACGCCAACCGGGCACCGCCAAGCCTACTGGCAGGTCTGGAACAGAACGGAATTTCTACCGATCGTTTGGTGGTTAAAACGGAGATTCGCGGTCAGAAGTGGTTAATCAGCGATCAAGAGAATAGCCAGAGTTTTGCCGTTGTCACGAACGCCAATGCGGGCACGACCCAAGTTCAGCTTTCGGTTCACCGGCGGACGTCGCCGATCGAAATGCGGACGCTTGCTGATTGGGTAATTCGTCAGCAATTGCTAACAGTACCAGGAGTGTCTCAAGTCTTTGTGATGGGGGGCGACCGCAAACAGTTTCAAGTCTTGGTCGATCCAAACCTGATGCTCAAATACGGCGTTACATTACATGAAGTTGAAACAGCTTTGAAGCGAAGCAACGGTAATGCGACGGGCGGCTACTTGGATGAACAGGGCCCCAACGAATTCCTCGTCCGCGCATTGGGACGCGTGTCATCGCTAAGCGACCTCGAAGCGGTTGTTGTCGCGAATCGCTCGGTGCAATCGATACGGCTTGGCCAAGTCGCTCGAGTTGTTGAAGGCGCACAAGTTAAACGCGGCGATAGTGCAATCTATGTTCGAACAGAGCCGGCCAACAACGCGACTGGAAATAGCGAATCCGGGAAGGATGTATCTGGAAATGTCGCCGCCAGCAGTAATTCACCGTCAAGCATACAACCTCCAAGCAACCGATTCGTCGGCGGCCCCGGCATCGTGATGACCATCAGTAAGCAGCCTGGTGCCGACACTCGCAAGGTGACCGACCTGCTGCAGCAAATGATCGAATCGCAACGCGGCCGGTTGGGAGATGATATTCGGTTTGAAACAGCCGTCTATCAACAGAAGGAGTTTATCGATCACGCGATCGACAATGTGATTGAAGCACTTCGCGATGGCGGATTATTGGTCGTTGTCATCCTCTTTTTGTTCTTGCTCAATTTTCGTACGACGTTCATTACGCTGACGGCCATTCCATTGTCTATTGCGACCACGGCCATAGTGTTTTGGTATTTTGGAATGTCCATCAATACGATGACGCTGGGAGGCTTGGCGGTTGCGATTGGTGAGCTGGTTGATGATGCCATCGTTGATGTCGAAAACGTCTTTCGGCGATTAAAGGAAAATCGGGCTAAAGCAAATCCCAAGAACCCGCTGCTTGTCGTTTTTCAAGCGAGTGCTGAGATTCGGAATTCGATCGTATTTGGAACGATGATCGTCATTCTAGTCTTCATTCCAATTTTTGCCCTCAGCGGAATGCCCGGCAAGTTGTTTACGCCGCTGGGAATCGCGTACATCGTTTCCATTCTCTCGTCGCTGGTGGTTTCGTTGACGGTGACGCCCGTCCTTTGTTACTGGTTGCTTCAAGGAAAGAAAAATCGCGATGGCGAACCAGTTGTCGAAAAGGACTCACTGCTGCTACGAATACTCAAGGGCTTGTTCGGTTGGGTGATTCGGGGCAGTGTCGCCGCCGCAGTGCCGATTTTGATCGCCGCTTCCATCGTGGTTGCAATTTCCGGCTTGGCTCTTTATTCGATGGAGCGTGATTTCTTGCCGCCTTTCAATGAAGGGGCCGTCCAAGTCAACGTGTTGATGCCGGCGGGAACATCGCTTTCGAAATCATCTGAGGTGGCAACGATTGCCGGCGACTTGATTCGCCAAGTCCCGGAAGTCAGAACGCTTTCTCGTCGAACCGGTCGTGCTGAATTGGATGAGCACGCAGAAGGAGTTAACGTCACCGAATTTATCGCTTCATTGGATGAGTCCTCACGTAGCCGCGCAACAATCTTGAAAGACATTCGTGAACGGCTTGACGATCTGAGTGCCAGCGCCGGAATTGTTTACAACGCTGAGCAGCCACTGCAACATTTGATCTCACATATGATTTCCGGAGTGAAGGCATCGGTTGGAATCAAGCTCTACGGCTTTGACCTCGATACCTTGCAACGGAATGCGCGCGCGATCGAAGCCGTCCTCAAAGAAGTTGAAGGCACTGAAGATGTTCAGATTGAACAGCAAACTAACATTCCTCAATTGCAGATTCAGGTGCTGGGTGACCGGCTGCCACAGTATGGATTGACTCGTATGGATGTGACTGAGTTTGTTGAAACCGCGATGAACGGACAAGTCGTATCCGAGGTACTCGAGAATCAGCGGAAGTTTGATTTAGTCATTCGGTTGGACGAAAAATTTCGCGAAGACATTTCAAGCCTTGGACGACTGTCCATCAATTTGCCCGGCGGTGGAACAACGAAGCTTGAAAATGTGGCCATGATTCGAGAAAGTTCAGGCCCCAACCAGATCAAACGCGAGAAAGTTCAACGTCGAATTGTGATTCAATGCAACGTCGCGGGGCGAGGATTAGTGGATGTCGTCGAGGAAGTTCGACGGAAAGTTCAGCCCATCGATGCGGCTTTGCCGAAAGGCTATCGATTGGAGTACAGTGGGCAATTCGAAAGCCAGCAGCGAGCGTCGCGAATGATTGCAATACTCTTTGCGGTTTCTTTGATTGGAATGTTTCTTGTTCTCTACTCAATGTTCAAGAGCGTGAATTTGGCGCTCCAAGTCATGGTTGCCTTGCCGATGGCATTCATTGGCAGTGTGGCGGCTCTTCGGCTGACGGATCAAACGTTAACGATCGCCGCGATGGTCGGATTCATTTCGCTTTGCGGCATTGCCACCCGAAATGGAATTTTGCTGATCAACCACTACTTGCATTTGGTGAAGTTCGAAGGGGAGACGTGGTCGCGAGAACTCATCGTTCGAGCTGGTAAAGAACGTTTGGCTCCGGTTCTGATGACGGCACTGACGTCCGGTATTGGCTTGGTGCCGCTGGCTCTTGCTGCTGGGGAAACTGGAAAAGAAATTCTCTATCCAGTCGCGACCGTGATCATCGGAGGCCTAATTTCCAGTACACTTTTAGAATTCTTAGTCCGTCCTGCTCTGTTTTGGCAGTTCGGATTTAACGCTGCCAAGCGGGTTGTTGAACGTGCAGACGAAACCACCGAACTAGTCGAAGAGTAGTTTAAAACAGCAGTTCCGCATGGGTGATTTTTTCAACGAGTTCGTCTGGCTGGCAGTAAGCCAAGGAATAATATTGGACGAAGCCTAAGTTCTAGTTTTGCAAATTTTGCCTATTGAGAAACGAGCGATTCTTTTGGTTGAGCTGGGTTTGATAAATTTTTGAGTGTGTAGATCCGCGTGGCCCATAAAAAGATTGTCCGGTGTAGCTCCGAAAGAGCGGTCGCACTTAGCTGGGGGGGGGGGCGAGCCTGCAGAGTCGATGCTTCATCGCAATCAAGTCACGAAGTAACGTTCGCGAGGGAGCCATTCGTTTGCGGTCACCACTTCTCGCGGCGAAAAAAATGCAAAACTAGAACTAAGGTTATGATTTTCTATAACCGAACTTTCAAAACCGAATTTCACCCCCCCAATTTTTAGATCAACAAAGGAAATGAATATGAGAAGGCTATCTTTGCTGTTCGCAATGGCAGCAATCAGTGTTTTTTCGATTGGTTGTGATGATGGTGCAACGGCCGGCGGTTCTGGATCGGCGCAGGATGATCACGGCCATTCGCATGAAGGCGAGCATGGTCACGACCACAGCGAAAACTCCCATGCCAGCGGCAGTCATGCAGGGCATGGTCATACCGAATTGGGGCCCAATAACGGACACATCATCGACCTGGGGCGCGCTCATGAATATCACGCGGAACTACTCGAAGATTTCGATTCGAACACGATTACCGTTTTTATGCACGACGGTGCGCTGAAGCCAATGAAGATCGCTCAGGAAAAGATTACGCTAGTTCTGACTGCGGGTGAAAAGGCAAGTTCATTTGAATTGTCGGCTATTGAAGCAGGCGAAGGCTCCGCTTTCCGAAGTGACGACGCAAGCGTGATGAAGATGATCGAAAGCGGAACGGTCAACGGGAAACTGCGTGTGACGATTGAAGACAAGCCTTTTTCTGGTACGTTCGTTCACGAACCACACGGTCAGAGCAGTCATGGTCAGAGCGGTCATCAACATGGTGAGCATGGGCACGCAGAAGGCATGGGGCATGATCACGATGGAGGTCATGCAAAGGATCACGATGATCACGCAGGCCACGATCATGACCAAGGCCACGACGAGCATGCTGACCATGATCATGAGGAGCACGGGAAGGATCATGACAAGGGCCGGCATGACGGACATGATCACGAAGGTGACGATAAGGACGGCAAATAGATGTAAACGGAAATTGAGCGGTTTCGATCCTATCCGGAATCAGCAAGGTCACGCTGGAGTTAAGAATCTGGAGTTGAGAAACCCGAGTTGAGAAACCGGAGTTGAGAAACCGGAATTGAGAAATCGCTGTTTTGTTTGACTTGCAGGCAATCAGACTGGCCGATATATTTACGGAACGTTGACTGGTTCGTTTTCTGGAAACAGAGACGCTGTTCAGTCCACAAGCACCCGTGGCTCAATTGGATAGAGCATCGGTCTTCGGAACCGAGGGTTGCAGGTTCGAATCCTGCCGGGTGTACTTAGTT